>NZ_ML064904.1:0-402239 GCF_003676355.1 Bacillus sp. L75 | reverse complement strand
GTCTCAAAAACGGGGGGCAGTCCCTAAGGGGCGGGTTTTTTTATAAAAACACTTGCACCGGCCCCGGTTTCGGGATATGCTCTTGTAGCCCTTTCGCTTTCTGGGAGAAAGCGTTTTTTTAATTGCCGCCGCTTTATTGACTCGCCCATGCCGCGCCTTTATATTCTTATTAAGAGGAAAACTTCACCAAGAGAATCGGCGTCAGAAGCCGGGCAGCTTTCGATACAGTGCAATGATATTGAAAGGGAGATGAGCGGTGTGGAACATGTACAAAAAAATCAGTCACTCAAACAAAAGGATAAAGAGCTGATTTGGCACGCGATGAAAGGGGCGGAGCCGGATGACAGCATAATCGTCCAAAAAGGGGAAGGCGCCTGGGTTACGGACATTGACGGCAGACGGTATTTGGACGGCATGTCAGGCCTGTGGTGCGTCAATATCGGATACGGCAGAAAGGAACTTGCCGATGCGGCTTACAGCCAATTGAAGGAGCTTCCTTATTATCCGCTGACCCAAAGCCATCAACCCGCGATTGAGCTTGCGGAAAAATTGAATGAATGGCTCGGCGGCGATTATGTAATCTTCTTTTCCAACAGCGGATCGGAAGCAAATGAAACCGCGTTCAAAATTGCCCGCCAATACCACATTGAAAACGGCGATCACAGCCGCTTCAAATTCATCTCCCGGTACAGAGGCTATCACGGCAATACGATGGGGGCGCTCGCCGCTACCGGCCAGGCGCAGAGAAAATATAAATATGAGCCGCTCTCACAAGGTTTTTTGCACGCGGCGCCGCCTGATCTCTATCGGAATCCCGGCGATGCCGTCACATTGGAAAGCGCGCATGAAATCGACCGGATCATGACGTGGGAGTTAAGCGAAACGATTGCCGGCGTTATTATGGAACCGATTATTACAGGCGGAGGGATACTGATGCCCCCGGACGGGTATATGGCAAAGGTAGAGGACATTTGCCGCCGCCACGGCGCGCTTCTGATCAGTGATGAAGTTATTTGCGGTTTCGGCCGCACGGGAGAGCCGTTCGGATTTCAGCATTACGGCGTTTCACCGGACATCGTCACAATGGCAAAAGGCATTACGAGCGCTTATCTGCCGCTGTCGGCAACGGCAGTAAAACGGGAGATTTTTGAGGCGTATTCGGGCGGTGAGCCGTACGGCCGCTTCCGGCACGTGAATACATTCGGAGGCAATCCGGCAGCCTGCGCCCTGGCCTTGAAAAACCTGCAATTGATGGAGGACGAAAATCTGATCGCCCGCTCCCGGGAGCTTGGAGAAAGGCTGCTCCGTGAGCTTGAGCCGCTCAGAGAACATCCGGCGGTCGGAGATGTACGGGGCAAGGGCCTTCTTGCCGGCATTGAGCTCGTCAAGGACAAAATCACGAAGGAACCCGCTGATGCCGCCCTTGTGCAGCACGTCATCACCGCGTGCAGAGAAAAAGGCCTGCTTGTCGGGAAAAATGGCGATACTGTAGCGGGATATAATAATGTCATTCAGCTGTCTCCGCCTTTTTGCCTGTCGGACGAGGAGCTCTCTTTCATCATTTCGACCGTCAAGGAAAGCGTGCTGAGCATTGATTTTTAATGTAAAGGAGTAAAACATGAGTTTTCACAACCAGCAGATTCTACCGGCAATCCGGAACATGAAGCAATTCGATGCATTTTTAGAAAGTCCGTTCTTATACGGCGTCATTTTAGATATCCACCTCGGTCAATTAAAAGGTGTCGTGAATGAAGCGAAAAAACACGGAAAACTTCTGATGGTTCACGTCGATTTAATCCACGGCATTAAGCATGATGAATACGGTGCGGAGTTCATTTGCCAGGATATCCGGCCCGCGGGCATCATTTCGACGAGATCATCAGTCATCGTCAAAGCGAAACAAAAGAAAATATACGCGATCCAGCGTCTGTTTCTCTTGGATACGAGCGCCATGGAGAAAAGCATGGAATTCGTCGGAAAGCATAAGCCTGACTTTATCGAGGTTCTCCCGGGCATCGTTCCGACTTTAATCAGAGAAATTAAAGAAATGACGGGGATTCCGATTTTTGCCGGCGGCTTCATCCGCACGGAGCAGGACGTTGAAAACGCCTTGCAGGCAGGAGCCACGGCCGTGACGACTTCAGACACCGACCTATGGGCTAAATATGAACATTCTATGACAAAAAAAGATTGACACCGCTTACACCCATTGTTACAATAGACCTAGGTTAATACTATGTGATGGAGACCCGGAGACCCACAACAGCTCTTTACGGAAGCAATAAAGCGTAAAGCGGTTTGTTGTGGGTTTTTTATTCTCTATAACTCTGTCAAACCTGCTATTATGTCATTTAGGAGGAATGATGATGACAGCATTTTGGGGAGAAGTAATCGGTACAATGCTGCTTGTTATTTTCGGCGGCGGCGTTTGTGCGGGAGTCAATTTAAAGAAATCGCTTTCATACCAATCCGGATGGATTGTTATTGTATTCGGCTGGGGATTGGGAGTAGCCATGGCGGCATATGCCGTCGGCAGCATCAGCGGCGCCCACTTGAATCCGGCTTTAACGATAGGCCTTGCGCTTGAAGGCAGCTTTCCTTGGAAAGAGGTCCCTGTTTATATTGCAGGACAGATGATCGGAGCAATGATCGGTGCGGTTGTTGTGTACCTTCATTATCTGCCGCATTGGAAGGCGACGGATGATCCGGCCGCTAAACTGGGCGTTTTCTCGACCGGCCCGAGTATTCCTCATACATTTGGGAATATGATAAGTGAAGTCATTGGTACGTTTGTGCTTGTGCTCGGCATTTTGGCAATCGGAGCGAATGAATTTACAAAAGGGCTGAACCCGCTGATTGTCGGATTCCTCATCGTTGCCATCGGGATTTCTCTTGGAGGGACGACCGGATATGCGATCAACCCTGCGCGGGATTTGGGGCCGAGAATCGCTCACGCCTTTTTGCCGATTCCGAAAAAAGGGCCGTCAAATTGGAAATATGCCTGGATTCCCGTAGTCGGTCCGATCATGGGCGGTGCGTTCGGCGGCGTATTTTACAATGCCGCGTTTAAAGGAAATGTGACACCTAGCTTTTGGTTTGTAAGCGTTATAATGGTTATCGTGCTTTTCATACTTTATCTTTATACCAAGAAATCTCAATCACGGAAAACATTATCAAATTCTGAATATATTTAAAAAGGAGAGCGGCATCATGGAGACCTATATTTTATCAATTGACCAAGGCACAACAAGTTCAAGAGCGATTCTTTTTAATAAAGAAGGAAAAATCGTGCATTCCGCTCAAAAGGAATTCACACAGCATTTCCCTCAGCCGGGCTGGGTGGAGCACAATGCGAACGAAATCTGGGGATCGGTGCTCGCCGTTATCGCGACTGTGATCTCCGAGTCCGGAATCAGCGCTGATCAAATTGCCGGCATCGGCATCACGAACCAAAGGGAAACGACGGTCGTATGGGATAAAGATACCGGAAAGCCGGTATACAATGCGATTGTGTGGCAATCGAGACAAACATCCGGCATTTGCGAAGAGCTTCGTGAAAAAGGATATAATGATACATTCAGAGAAAAAACGGGACTTTTGATTGACCCTTATTTCTCAGGAACGAAAGTCAAATGGATTCTTGACAATGTAGAAGGCGCGCGGGAAAAAGCGGAAAACGGAAGTCTTCTGTTCGGAACGATTGATTCATGGCTCATCTGGAAAATGTCCGGAGGGGCGGCGCACGTAACGGATTATTCCAACGCTTCAAGAACGCTGATGTTTAATATACATGAATTAAAATGGGATGACGAGCTGCTTGATATTTTAGGCGTGCCGAAATCAATGCTGCCGGAAGTGAAACCGTCTTCTCATGTGTACGCGAAAACGGTTGATTATCATTTCTTCGGTAAAAACATTCCGATTGCGGGAGCGGCCGGAGACCAGCAGTCTGCGCTGTTCGGTCAGGCGTGCTTTGAAGAAGGCATGGGGAAAAACACATACGGCACAGGCTGCTTTATGCTGATGAATACCGGAGAAAAAGCCATCACTTCTGATCACGGCCTTCTGACGACAATCGCCTGGGGATTAGACGGAAAAGTCGAGTATGCACTGGAAGGAAGCATCTTTGTCGCAGGTTCTGCCATCCAATGGCTGAGAGACGGCATGCGGATGTTCCAAGATTCAAAAGAAAGCGAGACATACGCAGAGCGTGTGGATTCCGCTGACGGTGTTTATGTCGTGCCCGCTTTCGTCGGATTAGGCACACCGTACTGGGACAGTGACGTGCGCGGCTCAGTTTTCGGCCTGACACGCGGAACGACGAAGGAGCATTTTATCCGGGCTACGCTTGAATCTCTCGCTTATCAGGCGAAAGATGTGCTTGATGCCATGGAGGCTGATTCAGGCATCTCTTTAAAAACATTGCGTGTAGACGGCGGAGCGGTAAAAAATAACTTCCTCATGCAGTTCCAAAGCGACTTGCTTGATGTGCCGGTCGAACGTCCGGAAATTAATGAAACGACGGCGCTCGGTGCTGCGTATTTGGCCGGAATCGCTGTCGGCTACTGGAAGGACAGCACTGAAATCGCTGATCAATGGAACCTTGATAAGCAATTCAAACCGGAAATGGAAGATGAAAAACGCGATGAATTGTACGGCGGATGGAAAAAAGCAGTAAATGCAGCTATGGCTTTTAAATAAGATAAAAATGTGGTATACTGAAAACAAGTTAATAGGAACGGTCCTGAGATGAGGAGAGACCACAGCACCAAAGTGATGACATGCGCTTTGGCTGTTGTGGTCTCTTTTTCTATACCGTGACAACAAGGAGGAAACGTAATGATGAATCACCAATTTTCAAGTTTGGAACGGGATCATATGCTGGAAGACATGACTAAAAAAACATACGATCTGTTTATTATAGGCGGAGGTATTACGGGTGCCGGTACGGCGCTTGACGCTGCTTCAAGGGGAATGAAAGTCGCTTTGAGCGAAATGCAGGATTTTGCGGCCGGCACATCAAGCCGATCCACAAAGCTTGTCCACGGCGGTTTGCGTTATCTGAAGCAATTTGAAGTCAAAATGGTTGCAGAAGTCGGTAAGGAACGTGCCATCGTGTACGAAAACGGCCCGCACGTCACGACGCCGGAATGGATGCTGCTGCCGTTTCATAAAGGCGGCACGTTCGGTTCATTCTCTACTTCCATCGGCCTGCGTGTGTATGACTATTTAGCGGGAGTAAAAAAATCAGAGCGCAGAAGCATGCTGTCTGCTAAAGAAACGCTGCAAAAAGAGCCGCTCGTCAAAAAAGACGGCTTAAAAGGCGGAGGCTATTATGTAGAGTACCGGACGGACGATGCGAGACTGACGATTGAAGTCATGAAAGAAGCCGTTAAATTCGGTGCGGAGCCTGTCAACTATTCTAAAGTGAAAGAACTGCTTTATGAAAAAGGAAAAGTTGTCGGCGTTTTAATTGAAGATCTGCTGTCAGGCAAGGAATACAAAGTTTACGCCAAAAAAATCGTCAATGCGACAGGTCCGTGGGTCGACGAGCTGAGAGAAAAAGACCACAGCAAAAGCGGAAAACATCTTCAGCACACAAAAGGGGTCCATCTCGTATTCGACCAATCCGTATTCCCGCTTAAACAGGCGGTGTACTTTGATACGCCGGACGGCCGGATGGTGTTCGCCATTCCGCGTGAAGGAAAAACATACGTGGGTACGACCGATACGGTTTACAAACAAAAACTTGAGCACCCGCGGATGACGGTGCAGGATCGCGATTATGTCGTCAGCTCCATCAATTATATGTTCCCGGAACTGAACATTACGGCGGACGATATTGAATCAAGCTGGGCCGGCCTCAGACCGCTTATTCACGAAGAAGGGAAAGACCCGTCTGAGATCTCCCGTAAAGATGAAATCTGGACATCTCAATCAGGCCTGATTACGATCGCCGGAGGAAAACTGACGGGCTACCGTAAAATGGCTGAGCACATTGTCGATCTTGTCCGCGACCGCTTGAAAGAAGAGGGCGGCCAGGACTTCGGCGGCTGCAAGACGAAGACGATGCCGATTTCCGGCGGACATGTCGGCGGCTCTAAAAACTTCGAGTCATTTGTGGAAGCAAAGACAAAAGACGGCTTGAAAATCGGTTTATCACAGGAAACCGCTAAGCAGTTAGCCATCAGATACGGCTCTAACGTTGAAAATGTATTCAGCCGGATTGAAGGTCTGAAAGACGAAGCGGAAAAACGCCAGATTCCGGTTCACATTCTGGCGGAAGCGGCTTACAGCATCGAAGAAGAAATGGCTGCGACACCTGCCGATTTCTTCGTCCGCAGAACGGGAAGACTGTTCTTCGACATCAAATGGGTGCAAACGTATAAAACAGCCGTGATTGATTACATGAGCGACCGATTCCAATGGAATGACGAAACGAAAGAAAAACACACTGAGTGGTTAAATACGCTGCTGCACGACGCGGTTGTTCCGCTCGAACAATAATAACCGGAGGGCTGTGCCGAAAAGGCATGAGCCCTTCTTTTATCTTTTTACATAAAGCATTTGGTTAAGTTATCAAGTGACACGGGCAGCCGCTTCATATTAAAATATGGTCATAAGCTGAAATTATAGGAGGACGAACATGAGTTGGAGTAAGAGTTACGAACGCTGGAATCAGGCCGAACAATTAGATTCAGAATTGAAAAAATTATTGGCGGACGCAGAAGGAAACGAGCAGCTGCTGGAAGATTTTTTCTACAAAAATCTTGAGTTCGGAACAGGAGGCATGAGAGGAGAAATCGGGCCGGGTACGAACAGGATGAATATTTACACGGTCCGCAAAGCATCCGCCGGACTTGCGGCGTATATCGCGAAACAGGGGGAAGACGCGAAAAAAAGAGGGGTTGCGATCGCATACGACTCCCGTCATAAATCTCCTGAGTTTGCGATGGAGGCTGCAAAAACCCTTGCTTCCCAAGGCATTCAAACATACGTATTTGATGAGCTCCGCCCGACGCCTGAGCTGTCTTTTGCGGTGAGAAAGCTGAACGCTTATGCCGGTATCGTCGTGACGGCCAGCCATAACCCGCCTGAATATAACGGATATAAAGTGTATGGCGATGACGGCGCACAGCTGCCGCCGAAAGAAGCGGACATCGTCATTGCGGAAGTGAATGCCATAGAAAATGAATTAACGATTCAAGTTGAAGATGAACAGTCGCTGAAAGAAAAAGGTTTGATTAAAATAATCGGTGAAGAAATTGATAAACCATATACTGAAGAACTGACTTCCATCTCCGTACATCCCGAGCTTTCGGATGAAGTGGATGTCAGCGTCGTGTTCACTCCGCTGCACGGCACGGCAAATAAACCGGTGCGCCGCGGTCTTGAAGCACTCGGTTACAAAAACGTCACCGTCGTGAAGGAGCAAGAGCTGCCGGACCCGGATTTTTCAACCGTCAAATCGCCGAATCCGGAAGAGCACGCGGCATTCGAATATGCCATTAAACTCGGAGAAGAACAAAACGCTGATATTCTCGTCGCTACGGACCCGGATGCCGACCGTCTCGGCATTGCGGTAAAAAACAGCGAAGGCAAGTACACAGTGCTGACGGGAAACCAGACAGGCGCGCTTTTATTGCATTACCTGCTTTCCGAGAAGAAAAAACAGGGCGCCCTTCCTGAAAACGGTGTCGTCATGAAAACGATTGTCACGAGCGAATTGGGCCGCGCCGTCGCTTCATCGTTCGGATTAGATACGGTTGACACACTGACAGGCTTCAAATTTATCGGTGAAAAGATCAAAGAATATGAAAAATCAGGCCAATACACGTTCCAGTTCGGGTATGAAGAAAGCTACGGCTACTTAATCGGCGATTTCGCGCGTGACAAAGACGCGATCCAGGCTGCGCTGTTAGCCGTCGAGGTATGCGCCTTTTATAAAAAGCAGGGCATGTCGCTTTATGACGCGCTGCTGTCCATTTTTAAAGAATACGGTTATTACCGTGAAGGCTTGAAGTCATTGACGTTAAAAGGAAAACAGGGAGCAGAGCAGATTTCCGCTATCCTGACTTCCTTCCGAAACGATCCGCCGAAGCAGATGGCCGGAAAACAAATCACGCAGGCTGAAGACTATTCAACGGGAAAACGGACTGTATTTGCCGATCATCATGAAGAAGATATTGATCTGCCGAAGTCAAATGTCCTGAAATATTTCCTTGAAGACGGCTCTTGGTTCTGCCTTCGTCCATCCGGAACGGAGCCGAAAGTGAAGTTCTATTTCGCCGTGAAGGGAACTTCTTTACAAGACAGCGAACAGCGTCTTGCCGCATTATCTGAAGCTGTCATGAAAACGGTGGATGGCATAGTGGAAAAAACGAAATAAACAACAAACCGCCGGAAGCGACATCCGGCGGTTTTTTTATACGCCTCATCCGAAAGTATGAGGAAAATTCATGCTGAAAACAAAGGAATATACAGAAAAGAATTGATATAATATGGATAATTCTGATTGGCCGGAGTGAGGGAAATTGACGAAAACGACGGTAGAAACGTTAAAAACGTTAAAAGCGATTGCGGAAACCTTAAACCAAAGCCACGATTTAAAGGAAGCGCTTGATAAAGTGCTTCGCGAACTGCTCAGCCTGACCGGGCTGCAGACAGGGTGGATTTTTCTGATTGAGCCGGACGGATCTTATACGCTCGCCGCATCCGCTTATTTACCGCCGGCTCTCGGTCAGCGGGAAAATGCACTCATGTGCAGCGGGGAATGCTATTGTCTGACCAAATTCAGCAATGGCGGATTGACAAAGGCCGTAAACATAATGAATTGTAAACGGATTGAATTTGCGGAACAGACGACGAACTGCCGCGATACGGAGGGCATTACCCATCATGCGACCGTACCGCTTGAGGACGGCGGCCGGAAGTTCGGTTTATTAAACGTCGCCGCAAGCGAAAAGACATTTTTCAACGAAGAAGAACTGCATCTGCTTGAAGCGGTTGCATTTCAAATCGGAACGGCGATTCAGCGGATGAAATTGGCCGAATTTGAGCAGCAGAACGCCCTGTTGATGGAACGAAGCAGACTTGCGCAAGAGCTGCATGATTCCGTCAATCAGATGCTGTTTTCTGTCAGCTTAACGGCAAAAGCCGCAAAGAGCTTTACAGATGATGATCGGCTCCGGCAGATGATTACGTTTATTCAAGAGCTGTCTCAGGATGCGCTAACAGAAATGAGGGCGCTTATTTGGCAGCTGAAGCCGGAAAGTTTGACGAAAGGGCTGTATGCGTCGATCAAAAGCTATGCCGCTCTTATCGGCCTGGAAGCCGTTTGTGAAATGGAGGATGAGCTGGAGCTTACGGATGAACAGGAACACGCGCTTTGGCGGATCGCCCAGGAAGCCTTGAATAACTGTAAAAAGCATGCGGGAACGGACCGGGTTATCATTTCCGCCGTTAAAAAGTCGGATTGCGCGGAGCTTCATATTAGCGACCGTGGAGCGGGCTTCAGCGCAGATACGCATACGGGGCTGCCGTCGCTCGGCGTGACCGGCATGAAAGCGCGCGCCGAAGCAATCGGAGGCCGCTTTACATTGCAATCCGAGCTTGGCGCCGGAACGATTGTCTCCGTTCGGCTTCCGTTTCGGGACAGGAGGTCTGATTGATGAAAATTGTGATTGCTGATGATCATCACGTTGTCCGCAAAGGACTGCGCTATTTCTTCGCCACTCAGGAAGACATTGAAGTTGTCGGTGAGGCGTCCACCGGTGCTGAAGCGCTTCAGCAAGCTGAAAAGACGGAGCCGGACATCATTCTGATGGATTTATCAATGCCTGATATGGACGGCATAGAAGCGGCAAAAATTGTGGCTGAACGATTTCCGGACATCAGTATCGTCGTTTTGACGAGCTATTCTGATCAGGAGCATGTCATTCCCGCCCTTAAAGCCGGCGCAAAAGCGTATCAGCTGAAAGACGCCCAGCCCGATGATTTAGTGAAAACGCTCTGGGAAGTGTATTCCGGACGTTACCGGCTGTCGGCGGATATTGTGCCTCACGTGCTGACCCATATGGTTCAGGATGATCAGGATAAGGAAAAATATGATCAGCTCACCCCACGTGAAAAAGATGTTCTTCAAGAAATAGCCAAAGGGAAAAGCAATAAGGAAATTGCGGCGGCACTGTTTATTTCAGAAAAAACAGTGAAAACCCACGTGTCCAACCTGCTGTCAAAGCTGAATCTTTCCGATCGGACGCAGGCGGCATTGTATGCGGTAAAATATAATGTTTTTGGAAAGGCGGTAAAATCATGAGCATATTAGTGATCAGCGGCACACCGAGAAAAAACGGGCGGACTAGAATTGCCGCTTCTTATATAAGAGATCGGTTTCATACCGATTTTATTGATTTGAGCGAAAGTGATCTACCGCTTTATAACGGTGAAGAAGAACAGAACGAGCTGCCTTCAGTGCAAGAGTTAAGGCGGCAGGTGAAAAAGTCGGCGGCCGTCGTCTTATTATCTCCCGAGTATCACAGCGGCATGAGCGGCGCTTTAAAAAACGCCATTGATTTTTTAAGCAGCGATCACTGGGCATACAAACCGGTGGCAATCATGGCCGCGGCGGGCGGAGGAAAAGGAGGCATGAACGCGCTGGCGAATATGCGGACGGTCATGCGGGGCGTCTATGCAAATGTCATCCCGAAACAGCTGGTCTTAGACCCGATTCACATCGACATGGAGCGCCGGACCGTATCTGAGGATATGGCTGTCAGCCTGAAAGAGATGATCGAAGAGCTGAATATGTTCACAAACATAAGAAATCCCGGCGTCTGACGCCGGGATTGTTTTTATGTCAGCATGGCTAATTGATCTTCATAAGCGAGCTCTGTCGCATGATCAATATACCCGAGAAGAGAATACAGCTCTTTTTCAAGCACCGCATGATCATATTCGAAATGATACGCGTGCAGAAAGTGCTCAATACGCTTTGATAATAAATCATCTTTTGTACGAACCATCAATATTAACAAATTGTCCCATTGAGACCGGTGTGTGTAATACAAGGCTTTGTCATAATCGGCATGATCCATCTAACGCTTCTCCTTTCAATGAGAAGTTCTCCGTTAGTTTATGCCGTCGAAGCCCGATGCAACGGGGGAAAAGTTGGTGGCCTTATCACAGCGGCATAGCAATATGAGGGAGACATAAAATAAAACCGCATATCCGTCTCTTCTTTGGACACGCTAAGATTGACAAAAAACGACTCAGGAGAACATAAAGATGAAATCCCTTCCATTTGTGCTTGCCCTCTTGTTTTGCGGCATTCTCATTGCCTCGATCGCTGAAAAAGGGCATACAGAACACCTTGATCCGTCAGTTGAAAAATGGGAGCAGCTCGCATGGAACCAGCTTGAACGTGAATACAAGGGGGCCGAGCTTACCGATTATTCGTACATGGGCCGTACAAAAGTGAACCGGGAACAGACGAAAGATGTGTTTCGCGTAACGGTGCAAACAGCAAAAGAAACGTTTTCATCCCGTGCTGAAGTGTATTTCCATCCCGTAACAAAACACGTGATCAGCATTAATATTTTCAGACTGTAAAAAAAGCTGCACAGCCTTATTGAGGCCGTACAGCTTGTCAGATATCAGAAGAAACGTTTTGCGCCGAGGTAACGCTGTTTCCAATAGGAATTGTTCATGCTGGAAATAACGACACCCGAATCGTTGGCATTAATAAACTGGCCGTTCCCGAGATAAATACCGACGTGGGAAGGTCCGGCTTTATAAGTTGAGAAAAAGACAAAGTCACCGACCGCCGGCTGGCTGACTGATGTCATCGTATTCCAGTAGCCTGCGGCTGAAAGTCTGGATACAGAAGTGACCTTATTGAGAACGTAATAAATGAAACCGCTGCAGTCAAAGCCTCTCGGCGTCGTCCCGCCCCATACATACGGTACGCCCAGCTGAGCTTTTGCGGCATCGATCATTACATTAATCTTCGCGCTTGTTGAACCTGTGCCGCCTGTGTTGCCGGACTGATTCGGAGTCGTGTTTGTCTGCTGCCCGGTAATCGTCAGCTTTTGTCCGATTTGAAGAACATCTGTTTTCAGATTGTTTTTCTCGCGGATCTGCTGGGCGGTCACATTGAACTTTTGGGCGATCACCCATAAAGAATCCCCGCTTTTCACGGTATATGTAGTGGTTTTCCCTGTATTTCCGGACTGGTTCGGAGTTGACGGTGAAGTCGAAGAGCCGGAAGATGACGTTTTGGTCAGCTTAAGCACTTGTCCGACCCGCAGCATGTCTGACGTCAGTTTGTTGATGCTTCTGATTTGCTGAACCGTCATATTGTATGCGTTTGCGATTTTCCAGAGTGAGTCTCCGCTTTTTACTGTATAGGAGGACGTTTGCGTCTGGTTTTTATTTTGGTTTGAATTGTCCTTTGACGGCGTGTTTCCCGAAGAAGACGTTCCTTTTGTTTTCAGGACTTGGTTTACGTAGATCGTATCCGTTTTTAAGTTGTTTAATACTTTGAGTTCCGCAATGGTCATATTGACGCTGTTTGCGATCTTCCATAGTGAATCGCCGAGTTTGACTTTATACGTCCCGGAAGATGATGACTGCTTTTTGCTGCTGTTTGAGCTGCTGCCCGGCGTGGTTTTTTTCTGATCGGTGCTTGAGGAAACTTTCCCCGTCACTTGCAGCTTCTGTCCCGCGCGGATTAAGTCGCTTGTCAGACCGTTCAATTTTTTCAGTTCCTGTACGGACATTTTAAAATCAGATGCGATCAGCCACAGCGAGTCGCCGCTTTTCACTGTATAAACGCTTTTAGTCGTGCCGCTGTTCTTTGAAGATGGATTTTTGCTGCCGGCATCTGATTTGCCGTTAGGAATGTTGAGCGTCTGCCCGATAGAAAGAACGGTGGATTTTAGATGATTGGCTGATGTAATGGCATCCACGCTCGTATTGTAGTTTTGGGCAAGCTTCCATAATGAATCTCCGCTTTTAACCTTAATCGTTTGTGCTTCTGCCGGTGTTACAGCTAACGCAGACCCGACGATCGCAGATGCAGTCAAACCGACCGCTACCTTTTTTCTCATAATGAATCTCCCTTTTCCTGCGATGATTTTACTATCCCCATTCGTTGCAGCCGCAAGGTGAGGATATCAGTAATGATAATCTTTATATCGGCACTTGTCTGCAATCGTTTATCATATTAATAGAAATAGTCCTTTTTTCTTATGCCGGCATAAAAAAAAGAAGGAATGCGGACATTCCTTCAGCTTCTGAGCAGTCTCATAATCTCCTCTTTGTTTTTGACCAGATCCCTTAACGTATATTTGTCTAAAACGGCCAGGTAAGCTTGCAGGGCTTCATTCAGAAGGTTCTTTAAGTTGCAGGCGGGAGATATGATACAGAGATTTTTTTGGGAGTCAAAGCATTCTACGATGTTAAAGTCGTCTTCTGTATTTCGAACGACTTCTCCAATGTTTATGTCTTCCGGTGTCATTCCTAAACGGATTCCGCCTCCTCGGCCCCGGATCGTTTCGACATACCCGAGCTGGCCGAGGCGGTAAATGACTTTCATGAGGTGGTTTTTAGAGATGGAATAAGTATCTGCGATTTCTTTTATGTTGGAAAGTTCGTCGGAATGTCTGGAAGCCAAAAAAATCAAAACGCGTAAAGAATAATCGGTATAGTTCGTTAATTTCATAGAATGACCTCGAAAAAAGAGATTTTGCTTCTGTTACAGTCTATCATATATGAATCTAAAATGAAAAAAAAGGAATTTGCCCCCTTAACTCAAAAAAAAAACGTGCGCTCCTTCTGAGCGCACGTTTTTTTCGTTAAGACATCGGCGGCTTCCGATCGTCAGCCGATTGATGTTTTTCAATTTTGCGATCCAATTTTGCGAGATAACGGGAGGCGAAATCTTTTCCGCCAAGACCGAATGAAAGTCCGAAGGCAAGCGCGAAACCGCCCAGAATCAGAATAAACGCGGCATTTACGATCGTGTCGGCGACACCGAGCTGATCCAGCGCCATAAAGATTGAAAGAGTGATAATGGTATATTTCGCAAGCGGCGCCAGGAATCTGAATTCCTTTCCGCTCAGCATACCGGCAAGCAGTCTGCTGACGAGCTGTCCGGCCAAAAGTCCGATTCCGAGAATAAATACAGCGGCCAGAACATTAGGCAGGTAAGCGATAATACCTGTTGCGATAACGACGAGAAATTCGAGATGAACAAGCTGCAGCGCCTCTGCCGTAAACAGCAGGACGATGATAATCTGAACAATCATGCCGACCGTCTGAGAAAGCGTCAGCTTCGGGGTACCCGTCTGTTCAAAGCCCATTTTACCGAGAAGAGAGTCGAAACCGGCCCGGTGCAAGAGCCCGGATACAATGCTGTTGACCCATTTTCCGATCCAGATGCCGGCGATGATCAGCACGATACCGATAATGATATTAGGGAGCATTGTGAAGACCGTGTGCAGCATGGCTGACGCCGGTTCAGAAATACCCGCCACATCAAGCCGGTCAAGCGCAGAAATGATCACCGGAATGAAAATCAGCACGTAGACAATCGTTCCGATGATTGCCGACAGGCTTGTATCCTTCAGGTATATAGAAAGCCCCATACGTGCGGCGAGCCTTTCCGTGCCGATACTCGCCAGAAAGTTTGTGACGATATCACGGACGAGACGGGCAACAAGCCAGCCGATTAAAACAATCAGCGCCGCGGCGAATAATTTCGGTATAAAGGACAAAACGCTTTGGATCATATTTGTAAACGGCCCTGATACTCCGCTGATTTGGAGAGCGGCCAAGACGCCGGGCAGGAACAAGAGCAAGACGAAGTAAAAAACGATTCGTGAAGCGGCCGTAACGGATCTGCTCATCTCCGCTTCTTCAGACACCATTGTCCATTTTCTGAACCGGCCGTTTTCAGCGAGTTTCATGCCCGCTTTTTTGACGAGATAGCTGAAAAGCGAAGCGGCTGCCCAGCCCAACAGCAGAATCAGGCCGGCTTTTAAAATGCTCGGCACAGCCGCCGTTATCGCTGACAGCATGCTGACAAAAGGCGAAGCCACGGTTGTCAGATGCAGAATGTTAAAGAATAGAATAAAAACGATGATTAATGCGATAAAATAAATGACTTTACTGATGACTTTTTCTGAGGAATAGCGCGCCGGCTTTTTTTCGGCGAACAGCCTGTCGTCGATTTTTGTTTTTTGCAGGCCTTTGTATACGGCTTTTTCAATGATTTTGGCAATGCCCCAGCCGATAAGCAGGACGAGCAGTGCGATGATCAGATTCGGGAGTTTGCTGAGATACGTCGTAAGCATGTCTGCTGTATTCAAGTAGAATCGCTCCTTTTCTTTTTGGAGTATGGTGTGTGTTTTACCCACTTACATATAAAGCAAACGGGGCGGATGTGCCGAAAGTTTTCAGACGGAAACCGGTCTGTTATTTCATCTTTTGAGAGGAGGGGTCATACATTATAAATAAGTCCAAGTAGGGGGGATTCGGTTGAACGCGGAGGAGACAAAAGGTTTACAGCGGGCAATTGAGGAAATAACCGACATTGCGAAGGGTTTCGGCCTTGATTTCTACCCGATGAGATATGAAATTTGTCCGGCTGAGATTATTTATACATTCGGCGCGTACGGCATGCCGACGAGATTCAGCCATTGGAGTTTCGGCAAACAATTTCACAAGATGAAACTCCATTATGATCTCGGTTTGAGCAAAATTTATGAACTTGTCATTAATTCCAACCCTTGCTACGCTTTTTTGCTGGACAGCAATTCGCTGATCCAAAATAAATTAATTGTAGCCCATGTTCTTGCCCATTGTGATTTTTTCAAACATAACTGCCGCTTTCAAAATACGAACCGGGACATGGTTGAGAGTATGGCGGCTGCGGCGGAGCGGATTAAGCATTATGAAAGAATTCACGGGATAAAAGAGGTGGAGTCCTTTTTAGATGCCATTCTGGCGGTTCAGGAGCATATCGATCCGTCGCTCGTCAGGCCGAAGCTGCTGTGGAGCGTCGATGACGAAGAGGAGGACGAAGAAGAAACCGCGCCATCGCCTTACGATGATTTATGGGGAATGGATAAGCCGAAGCAGGTGAAAAAGAAAAAAGGGAAAAAACCGTTTCCGCCCCGGCCGGAAAAAGATATTCTGCTGTTTATCGAAGAACATTCGCGGGAGCTTGAACCGTGGCAGCGTGACATTTTAACCATGATGAGAGAAGAAATGCTGTATTTCTGGCCGCAGCTGGAAACGAAAATCATGAACGAAGGCTGGGCATCCTATTGGCATCAGCGGATTATCCGCGAGCTTGACCTGACTTCAGATGAAGCCATCGAATTTGCGAAGCTGAACGCAGGCGTCGTTCAGCCGTCAAAAACGGGAATCAACCCGTATTATTTAGGGCTGAAAATTTTTGAAGACATCGAAGAGCGTTATGACAACCCGACAGATGAAATGAAAAAAACAGGGGTAAAGCCCGGTTCCGGACGCGAGAAAATGTTTGAGGTCAGGGAAATTGAATCGGATATATCATTTATCCGCAATTATTTGACGAAAGATCTCGTGATGCGTGAGGATTTGTATTTATTCCAAAAGCAGGGCAGGGACTATAAAGTGATCGACAAAGAATGGAAGGCCGTGCGCGATCAGCTCGTGAACATGCGGGTCAACGGGGGATTTCCTTATCTGACCGTCAATGACGGGGATTACCTGAAGAATAATGAGCTTTATATTAAACATTGGTATGAGGGAATTGAGCTTGATCTGAAATATTTGGAGAAAGTGCTGCCGTATCTGTACCAGCTGTGGGGCAGGAGCGTGCACATCGAATCTGTTCTTGAAGACAGAGAAGTGATGTTTTCGTATGACGGCAAAGGAGTGCACCGGAGATATCTGTAAAAGAAGAAAGGATGCGGGGAAACCCCCGCATCCTTTTTTTATTTTCCGTGTCTCAGGATGTGAAAAATCTTTTTGGCCTGGTCCGTGTTGTTTAAAAGCCCCGTAAATGACTCTCTTCCCGGACCGTATGCGTAAACGGGAACTTCTTCGCCTGTATGATCGCCGGTTGTCCAGCCGCTGTTGGTTTTCGCATTAAAGAGCTTAATGATTGCTTTGTAGATGCTCTTGTCAGCATTCTGTTTTGCGGCCGTTTCGATCTGTTTGATTTCAGCTTTTGACCATTTCAGGTCTGTATAGCGCGCAAGCACGGAAGATACGGATTTGCCCGCTTTGATTTGGTCAGCCATAAATGCCGGGGTTTTTTTTGCGGCAAGAATCGGTTCAACATGCCAGTTTTTATCGTCATTCGCGCCGATCGTCAATCCGCCGGTGGTATGATCAGCCGTGGCAACGACAAGCGTATGTTTGTCCTTTTTGGCAAATGCGATCGCTGCTTTATACGCTTTTTCAAAATCCTTCATTTCGCTCATTGCGCCGACTATATCATTGTCATGTCCCGCCCAGTCAATTTGGCTGCCTTCGACCATTAAGAAAAACCCTTTTTTATTCTTGTTCAGCCTGTCGATCGCCGCCGTTGTCATGTCTTCTAATGAAGGGACGGCGTTTGAGCGGTCGATTGCTTTGTCGAGTCCGCCATCGGCAAACAGGCCGAGAATCTTCTTGTTACGATCCTTTTTGAGCTCCTGTTTTGATGTCACGTAGCTGTATCCCGCTTTTTTGAAATCCTTTGTTACATTGCGGTCTTTACGGATAAAGTTTGACTTGCCGCCTCCGAGGAGCACATCGACTTTCTGTTTTCCGTTGATACGGTCATCAAAGTAGCTGCTTGCGATGTCATCCATGTTCTTTCGGGATTTATTATGGGCTCCGAATGCCGCAGGGGTGGCGTGGGCAATCTCCGAAGTTGCGACAAGTCCGGTGGATTTCCCTCTTTGTTTCGCTTCTTCGAGGACGGATTTTACCCGCTTTCCTTTTTTATCGACTCCGATCGCCGCGTTATACGTTTTCACACCCGTGGCCATTGCCGTGCCTGCCGCCGCGGAATCGGTAATATTGGAATCAGGGTCGTCAGGATAAGTCATCATCATACCGGTGAGATTGGGATCGAATGCCGTCAGTTTCATACCATCCGAAGGCTTTCCTTTGTTAATGACCGAACGGTAGGCGTTCATATAGGGAGCGCCCATTCCGTCGCCGACCATGAAGATGACGTTTCTGATTTCGTTTTTGTCAGGCTGTTTTTTTGCCGCAGCCTGTTCGGAGTGCTGAAGCCCCGCGCCCGCAATCAGACCGGCTGTCAGCACGGATACGGCTGCCGCCGGCAGAAGTTTTGATCGAACCTGTTTAAATAGACTCATTCTCACTCGTCCTCCTTTAATCGTGTCTGCATGTCTAATGGTAGGGGGTGTTTGTAAAGAGCGCCTGTTTCTCCTGTAAATTTCAGGTGAAACATTGTTAGAAATGTAAATTCCGGTGTAAAGTTATGTTTTCAAGAAAGAGTGAAAACCATTCACTTTTTTGAAAAAGTCGAGGATTTTTTTAACAAGGGGTTATTTGGAAAATAAACTGCTTTGTTTTTCCAAAATACGAGGATCACAGGAAAAAAACATGACAAATTGACTCGTTTTTCGTCACGTTTGAAATCAAATTGAAATATTTAATACCCTTAAAAACTTTTTTCTAAAACGAATTAGTAAGAAATTTGTCACGGGAAGTCAAGTCTATTTCTAGTGGAAATTGAACCTTATAATAGGAAACAGATAAAAACTTTAAAAAAGAGACACATAAAATAGATAGAATCATTCAGGGAGGAAAATATGAAAAAGCAACTTGTTACAGCAACAACGGCAGTGGTTTTGGGGACGACTTTGTTTGCGGGCGCGGCATCTGCGCAAACGATTAAGGTAAAAAAAGGCGATACATTATGGGGACTTTCAAATCGGTACGGAACGTCAATTAATTCCATTAAATCTGAGAACAAATTAAAATCGGATATCATTTACATCGGTCAGACGCTTTCGATTAACGGTAAATCATCCTCAGGTTCAAGCTCAAGCAGCAAGTCATCATCGTCTACATATAAAGTCGTAAAAGGCGACAGCCTTTGGAAAATTGCGAATAAATATAAAATGACGGTAAACCAATTAAAAAGTTTAAACGGTTTAAAAACGGACCTGATCCGCATCGGACAAGTTCTTAAAGTAAAGGGATCAACTTCCGGTTCAACGTCTTCAGGATCTTCGTCATCAAAGCAGCCTTCATCCAGCCATAATGCTGCACAGACGAGCCTGAATGTAAACAAGCTGATTTCTGATGCGCAATCTTTAATCGGCACGCCGTATGTATGGGGCGGAACAACGACTTCCGGCTTTGACTGCAGCGGATTTATCTGGTACCTGTTAAACAAACAGACGAGTGTCGGCAGAACGAGCACTGCGGGATACTGGAGCTCAATGAAGAGCGTGTCCAGCCCGTCAAGAGGAGACTTCGTCTTCTTTACAACATATCAGGCCGGCCCTTCACACATGGGTGTGTACATCGGAAACAACAAGTTCATCCATGCCGGTTCTGACGGCGTCACAACAAGTGATCTGAATAACAGCTACTGGAAACCGCGCTACCTGGGCGCGAAAAGATTCTAGCAGCGATAGAAACCCGTTCATCAGAACGGGTTTTTTATTTAGACGGGACAGAGCTCCATTTGTTTCACCTAAAAATGAAAATGTGATAAAAAATCTAAAAAGGTTTTCTTTTTTTCATTTTCATAGAGGGCGATGGCGTATGCGCCCGCGCTCGGCATCTGGGCGAATTCGCACGGAATTTCAATCATGCTGCCTGCGGCGAGTTCGGCCCGTACCGCTGACAGCGGCAGAAATGAGACACCCAGCCCCTCTTTAATAAATCGTTTCGTAATATGCGTCTGTGTCACCTTCATTGTCCTGACGAAAGGGAACTGTATTCTGACCTGGCGGAGCAAATCATCCCAATAGTCAGGATGGTTGTGGGTCAAAAGCAGATATTGTCCGAACAGGTCTTTCACTTCATCCGCCTTCCCTGTTCCGGGTTTTCGGCCGGGCGGCGCGACGAGGACAACGGGGTCATTGTACAGGGGGCGGCAAGTGAGGGAAGATGATTGCACCTTTAAGCAGCTCAGTCCGATATCGGCTGAGCCGTTTCTGATTTGAGAGGCGATTTCTTCCGATTCGAAAATGGTGACCGTCATTTCGGTTTCTTTATTGTCCTCTGTATAACGCTTCATGACAGACGGGAGAACGGTGTCGGCGATAAGCGGCGAAACAGCGAGTGTCAGCGTGTGCGAGTAGCCCTGGCGCACCCTGTGCAGTTCCGCCATGCTGTTTTCATAGTCTTCCAAAAGCCTCATGGCAAACGGCACGTATGCTTTTCCTTCTTCCGTCAATTGTATTTTCCGGCCGCTTCGCTGAAACAGCTTGCAGCTGATTTCTTTCTCTAATAATTTTATATGAACGGTGACGGTCGGCTGAGATAAAAAAAGCGTTTCCGCCGTTTTTCTGAAATTCTCATATTTTGCCGCGGTGACGAAGGTGTGAAGCCATTTAAAATCCATAGATGCACTCCTCTGATTAAAAGTTTTAATTAATTCCCTTAAAAATATTCATTATTTTTTAAATATTATATTTACTATAATAACAGAAAGAGGATAAGGGGGAATGAAATTGATTTATCGTGGATTGAAAGGGATTACTTGTGCAGAAACGGCTATCAGCCACATTGACGGAGAAAAGGGGCATTTAATATATCGCGGCTATGATGCGAAGGATATTGCGCTGCAATTCAGTTTTGAAGAAGCGGCGTATCTCATTTTGAACGGGGCGCTTCCTGATGAGCGGCAATTGCTTGCGTTTCAGGAAGAACTTGCAGCCGAGCGCGGGCTTCCGAAACATTTGATCGACTTACTGGAAACGCTTCCGGATGAAATGGACGACATGGCGGTGCTGAGAACGGCTGTTTCAGGTTTGGGCACAGATTCATTTACATATCCGCCCAAGCCGGAAGAAGCGGTTAAACTGATTGCCGTCACACCGACGATTATTGCGTACAGATACCGCCGTAAACAAGGGCAGGAAGCGTTGTCACCTGAGGCGCGATACGGACACGTTGAAAACTATTTGTATATGCTGACAGGCAGGCAGCCGTCCGCAGCCCAAAAGAAAGCGCTTGAGACGTATATGATTCTGGCGATGGAGCACGGGATGAATGCATCGACTTTTTCAGCGAGAGTCACCGTTTCGACTGAATCGGACTTAGTGTCTGCCGTCACTGCCGCACTGGGTACGATGAAAGGGCCGCTGCACGGAGGCGCGCCTTCAGGCGTCACGAAAATGCTTGAAGACATCGGGACAAAAGAAAATGCAGAAGCGTATTTGGCAGCGAAGCTTATGAGGGGAGAACGCCTGATGGGCTTCGGGCACAGGGTGTACAAAACAAAAGACCCGCGGGCGGAAGCGCTGCGCATAAAGGCTGAAGAAGTGGCGGGAAATGATCCGTCGCTTGACTTGGCGCTTTATGTGGAGAAGGAAGCCATCCGCCTGTTAGAGCAATATAAGCCCGGACGGAAGCTGTATACGAATGTGGAGTTTTACGCAGCGGCTGTGATGCAGGCCATTGATGTCGACAATGATTTGTTTACGCCGACCTTTTCAGCAAGCAGAATGGCAGGCTGGTGCGCACACGTGCTTGAACAGTCCGCTGACAACATGATTTACAGGCCGTCTGCGAAATACACCGGCGCTTTTCCCGAAACGGCTCAGCAGCTTTAATTACCGGCATATTTGTCCGTTTAACTCCCCGCACTGCGTGGTATCGTCTCAGTAATACCAATTGCAGGAGTGTGAGAATATGAATCCGATGGACAGACAGACGGAAGGACAAAAGCCGCAGGTGCAAAAGCGCCAGCCCGGCATTGAGTCAGACATGGAGCCGAAACCGCTCTTGGAGGACCCGGATGTAAAAGGGTCGGGCAGATTAAAAGGAAAAGTCGCCGTCATCACGGGCGGAGACAGCGGCATCGGCGCAGCGGCTGCGATCGCTTACGCGAAGGAAGGGGCGGATCTTGCCATCCTGTACCTAGACGAACATGCCGATGCCGAGAGAACGAAAAAGCGTGCGGAAGAATACCAGGCCGAATGCCTGTTAATTCCGGGAGACGTCGGTGATGAGGCGCATTGTCAGAAGGCGGTCCGGCAAGTCTTAGATCACTACGGAAAAATAGATATTCTCGTTAATAATGCGGCTGAGCAGCATCCGCAAAACGGGATTCTTGATATTACAGCTGAACAGCTGGAGAAGACATTCCGTACAAACATGTTTTCTATGTTTCATATGACAAAAGCCGTGCTGCCCCACCTGCAAAGAGGGAGCGCCATCATTAATACAACGTCTATTACCGCTTATCAGGGAGACACATCATTGATCGACTATTCGTGCACGAAAGGCGGCATCGTTTCCTTTACGCGTTCAATGGCGATGTCATTGGCCGATCAGGGGATCAGAGTAAATGCGGTGGCCCCTGGCCCGATCTGGACCGCCCTGATTCCGGCAACGTTTACTGAAGAAAAGGTGGAAAAGCATGGTCTGGACACTCCGATGGGAAGACCGGGACAGCCTGCGGAACACGCCGGAGCTTACGTGCTTCTGGCTTCAGACGAATCTTCCTATATGACGGGGCAAACCATTCACGTAAATGGCGGCAGATTTATTTCAACATAATACGCAAGTCTTATCCCGCGCTTTTAAAAAGGGCGGGATTTTTATTTGAACGTACATATGAATACGATTTTCAAAAAATGGAAGTCTCCAGCTGAATCACTAATGTTAATATTTCACAGTGGAGAATCCGCTGCGTTCTGTTTTATGAAAACTAAAAATAATATATAGAATTTTCGAAAAATTATTTTCATTTTTATATTTTTCGCTATAATATGACATAGGAGAAAGGGATGATGTGCTGAAACATTTCATGCGAAAAATAAGAATTTAGTCATTATTGCTATTGTTATCTGAATATTCTAACATATATTGATTTACAAGGAGTGAAGCAGATGAAGGGGAGCGTATTCAGAAAGAAAAGCATTCAGGACCTGCTTGCCGCAACGGGCGGGGACAAGTCGCTGAAAAGAGAGTTAGGGGCCTTTGATCTGACCCTTCTGGGGATAGGGGCCATCATCGGAACGGGAATTTTTGTATTAACCGGAACAGGCGCTGTCACGGCGGGGCCGGGGCTGACCGTTTCATTTGTCATCGCCGCTCTTGCGTGTTTATTTGCGGCTCTGTCATATGCCGAATTTGCTTCAAGCGTCCCGGTTTCAGGTTCCGTCTACACGTTTACTTATGCGACACTGGGTGAACTTCTCGCGTTTATCATCGGATGGGATTTAATCTTGGAATATATGCTCGCCGTCAGCGCGGTTTCGGTCGGCTGGTCCGGCTATTTTCAATCATTCTTGGCGGGCTTCGGCATTCATCTTCCGACTGCATTAACGGCCGCGCCGGGATCTATTAAAGGCACGGTCACATTCTTTAATCTCCCCGCATTTGTTATCGTGCTTGCGATTACATTCCTCCTCTATTTAGGCATTAAGGAATCGAAGCGGGTCAATAATATTATGGTCATTTTGAAGGTTCTGGTTGTTCTATTGTTTATCGCCGTTGCGGCCGTATATGTCAAACCTCACAACTGGCAGCCGTTTATACCGATGGGGTTCGGCGGTGTTTTCAGTGCCGCGGCGCTCGTTTTCTTCTCTTTTATCGGTTTTGACGCCGTCTCTTCCGCCGCTGAAGAAACGAAAAATCCGGCGAAGGATCTGCCGAAAGGAATTATCTTTTCATTAATCGTCTGCACCGTGCTGTATGTGACCGTATCGGCGATTATGACGGGCGTCGTTCCGTTTGCCCGCTTTGAAGGCGTTGACCATCCCGTGTCTCTCGTCCTGCAGATGGCCGGACAGAATTGGGTGGCCGGGATTATTGATATCGGCGCAGTGTTGGGGATGACAACGGTGATGCTCGTCATGCTGTACGGCCAGACGAGGGTAATGTTTGCCATGTCCCGTGACGGTTTGGTGCCGGGGGCGCTTTCAAAAGTCCATCCGAAGCATAAAACGCCGCACGTGGTGACATGGGTGTTCGGCATCCTGTCGGCATTACTCGGCTCGCTCGTCCCGCTTGATGAACTGGCGAAGCTGGTGAACATCGGCACGCTTGCCGCATTTGTCCTGATTTCAGTGGCAGTTATCGTATTAAGAAAGAAACAGCCTGATCTGCCAAGGGCTTTTAAATGTCCGGGGGTTCCCTTTATTCCGATATTGTCCATTCTGTTCTGCGTGTTTTTGATTATTAACCTCGGCGCCACCACCATATTCCGTTTCTTTATCTGGCTGATCATCGGTCTGGTGATTTATTTCTTATATTCGAGAAAGCATTCGAAATTAAACGGGGATTTGTAAGGAGCGGCACCCGCCGCTCCTTTTTATTTTTCGGAATAATGAAACATATTGAAATGGGCTTAAGTTATCGCAGCGAATAAGGGATAATATAGGGCGGAAGGGAAGTGGAAAGTCGTGTCTGACCAAAAAAGGGTTCAATGGGCCTCAAAAATAGGATTTATTATGGCCGCTGCCGGTTCGGCGATCGGCCTGGGAGCCATTTGGAAGTTCCCTTACGTAGCGGGTACGAACGGGGGAGGCGCTTTTTTTCTTATATTCGTCCTCTTTACCGTGCTTTTAGGCTATCCGCTTTTGCTCGGTGAATTTATTTTCGGAAGACGGAGCCAGACAAATGCGATTGATGCCTACAAACAAGCCGCGCCGAAGTCGGTATGGCACCTTACGGGTTATGTGGGTGTGGCGGCCTGTTTTTTAGTTTTGTCTTTTTACAGTGTTGTCGGCGGGTGGATTTTGCTTTATGTGTTAAAAGCCGTTACCGGTTCTTTATCCGGGCTCACTCAGGAGCAGTACGGCACGGTGTTCGGGACGGTCATTGAAAATCCGATCCAGACTCTCATTGCGCAGCTTGTATTTATGATCATGACGGTGGCGGTCGTCGCAAAAGGCGTGCAGAAAGGGATTGAACGTGTCAGTGCGGTGCTGATGCCGATTTTATTCGTGCTGTTTCTATTGCTTGTGCTGCGATCAGTCACGCTCGATCATGCCGTTGAGGGGATTAGATTTTTATTGGTTCCGCACTTTGAAGATTTGACGCCGGAATCCATCCTATATGCTTTAGGACAGGCGTTTTTTACATTAACGCTCGGTGTTTCGGTCATGGTGACATACAGTTCGTACCTGCCGAAAACCCAAAATCTTCCGGGTTCGGCGGGTTCCATTGTTATGATGAATGTGCTCGTTACGCTGTTTGCGGGACTGGCCATTTTCCCGGCGGTTTTTTCGTTCGGCTTTAAACCGGATGAAGGGCCTACACTGCTGTTTACCGTGCTGCCGGCTGTGTTTGACCGGCTGCCGTTCGGCTCGCTGTTTTTTATCAGCTTTTTGGCGGTCTTTTTCTTCGCCGCGCTGACTTCGGCCTTTTCGATGGTGGAAATTATCGTGGCGACTGTCGGGAAAGGTGATGAAACGAAAAGAAAGAAGCTGTCGTGGACAAGCGGTCTGCTCATTTTCTTAGTCGGAATTCCGTCCTGTTTATCATACGGTGTTCTCGGTGATGTTCATTTGTTCGGAAAAACGTTTTTTGATCTTGCGGATTTCACCGTCAGCAATGTGCTGATTCCGCTCGGCGCTTTATTAATATCAATCTTCGTCCCGCTGAAAATACCGAAGCAGGAGCTGTTTGCCGAGATGAAAAGCGGTTCCGCCATCGGCTATCGTTTCTTTCAGCTGTGGTATTTCCTTCTGAAATATCTCGTGCCGCTGGCTATCATCGTCGTATTGCTGCATTTAATCGGCGTTCTTTCATTTTAAAAAAACAGGCCCCCGTAAAAGGGCCTGTTTTTATGTTTAAAAACCGAATTGCAGATTCGTATCAACCGCAACGATCGTATATACACAGACAATGACGAACAGATTGAGAATGACACCGAGCAGTCCCGGGCCCGTCCGTCCTTTTTTAATAAACAGCTCAATGATGCCGAACGGCACGGCGGCCATCGCAAACGGCAGCATCTGATAAGAATAGAAAGTCACATTGCTGATGATTGCCACGTTCAAAAGCAGCAGCGACAAAATCGCGGTACCGACTGATATCCAGCCGAAAACATTATGCTCTTTAAAAATTCTTACCAATTCCATAATTCCACCTCACCGATGTTTGCTGCTTTTACTGTTTTGTTTTTCAGCAGACGTTCGATTTCTTTTGTCGGCCCCGTCACGACAGAGCCGTATACGTTCATTCCGTGATGTTCAACATAGTCGATTCGGCTGCCAAGATTCATGTCTTTGCGTTTCGATATTGCATGCGCCCATTTTTTATGGCGGGACATAAATTCAAGGGCATTGATAAATTGTTCACGGTCTGTCTGTCCTTGCGTTTCGAAAGAGGACACCATCTTGGAATCTTTCCCGGGAAATCCTAACGGCTCGGCATAAGGACTGTCTTTCAGATTTTTCTCCGTTTCGACCGCGTTCCATAAAAACTTCACATCGTATTTTTTAAAAGTCGAATATACTTGAGAAGAAGGGTAGGCCCTGTCATAAGAAAGATAGACCTCCGCCACGCTTCCTTCAGGCAATTTTTTTAATGTCTGTCCGGCTTTTTCAATCGTGCGTTCCTTTAAGCCGGAAGGATGGGCGAAATAATGCTTTGCCTGTGCCGCGTCTAAATCATAGTAGTTAACGGCAGGCGATTTGACCGTATCTAAAAACATTTCAATCCGTTCTCCGCCGACGGATTTCGTTTTTGTGCCGATCTGCTTTTGCAGCGGAAATTCCGTATTCATTCCAAACAGCTTCACCTGGCTTTTCAGTCCGGAGGTATCGACGAGGACGTTCGGCATTGTGGTCGCCACCGTCACTGCCGCGGTCTCCATTAATTGATTGCCGGTGCTTTCTTTTCCTCCCAGACCGTAATAGAGGTAGCTTCCTAATGTGCAAAGCGGCAAAATCATCAAAGTGGAGATGACGGCGAGAACTGAAATCCGCAAATACGATTTGCGTTTTCCGTATGATAAAATGGCCTTCTGTTTTTCCGGGCTGATGCCGACGTCCCATTCCCGGTCGTCCTGCATTTCGCTTTCAATCAACTCCTGATAGACTTCCAGCTTTTCCAGCTCTTCTTCAAAGGCGGCCATTTCCCGGTCGCTCATTTCTCCATTTTTGTATTGGTAAAAACGCTTTTTAAATTCTTCATTCATCATTAACACCTCTATTATAAAGTGCTTTCAGCCGCTGTCTGGCACGAAATAAAACACTTTTAAAATTAGCCTCTGAAATATTCATAATATGGGATGCTTCTTTGTAATTCAGTTCTTTTAAATAATACAGTGTTAAGGCCTCCCGATAATTGTCGGGAAGTTCGGACATATACCCTGTCAGCACTTCCTTGATTTCAATCTGATGAGCCGGGCTTTGAACAGCCGTCTGAAAAAGGCTCCCAATTAAGTCATCGGAAATGGTCACTTCCTTTTTATGTTTTCTGACATAATCTATAAACGCATTTCTCGCCACTTGAAAAAGCCATGGCTTTACTTTGCTGTGGTCGTAGGAGTGAATGTGTATGTATGCCCTCATAAAGGTTTCCTGCAGCAAATCTTCAGCGAGATGCTTGTCTTTTGTCATGGAGAGCAGGAACCGGTAAACATCATTCATATACATTTGGTAAATTTCATCGATCGTCACTGCCTTTTCTCCCCTCTATGTTATACACGCATAAGAAAGGTTTAAAGTTGCACGTTCCATGCAAACGGCTTAAATTCATTTTCACCTCATCAAACACCATTTCTCTATAGTACCCAAAATCCGTCATAAAAGATAGAGATCGGCGGAGGAAAAATATAATTATTAGTACCAGGTAATAAAAAATATTGTTATAATAGAGAGAGAGAACACTTTTGATCATTACAACAAAGGAAGTGCGTTATGTATAAGTTTTGTGCAAATGCCATCAAATGCATTCTATCCCTGCGCGGAGGAGTGAAAGTGTACAATAAAGAGAATCTTCCGTCTGATAAAGGATTCGTTATCGCGTGCACGCATGCGGGCTGGGTGGACGTCCTCACGCTCGGTGTCGGGATATTGCCCCTTCAGATTCATTATATGGCGAAAAAAGAGCTGTTTCAGAAAAAGTGGATCGGACGTTTTTTGAAGAAGATTCACGCATTCCCGGTTGACCGTGAAAATCCGGGCCCAAGCAGCATTAAAACGCCGATTAAGCTTCTGAAGGAAGGAAAGATTGTCGGGATTTTTCCGAGCGGCACGAGAACATCTGAAGACGTCCCGCTGAAAAGAGGGGCCGTGACCATCGCCCAAATGGGAAAAGCGCCGCTCGTTCCGGCCGCATATAAAGGGCCGTCTACGGGAAAAGCGCTGTTTAAAAAGGGAAAAATGCGGCTTATCATCGGCGAGCCGATTTTTTTGGAGGACTTTTCCGATCTTGCGCCGAAGGAGAGGCTTGCGGCCATGACAGAAGAGCTGAATGCCAGAATTAAAGAGCTTGAGAAAAAACTTGAACAACTGTAAATGAAAAAAAGCTTGCCGTCTGTATCAGACGCGCAAGCTTTTTTGTTATGCTTCTTTTTGTTCGGCGGTTTCCAGCAGTTCATCAAACGCCAGTTTTTTCACTTCGATATATGCGACGTGGTGGCCGTCAATTTCATTAATGATAAATTCACAGCCTTCTTCGATAATCGAGTCGTATTGTTCGACGTCGTATTTCTGGGTAAGGAACCAGCCGCCGATGGTGTCGACCTCGTCATTTTCCAAATGGATGCCGAGGAGTTCGTTCACTTGATCAATCAGGACCTTGCCGTCAAGCATGTAATGGCCGTCGCCGAGTTTACGGATTTCGTTGATTTCATCGATATCAAATTCATCACGGATTTCCCCGACGATTTCTTCAATAATGTCTTCAACGGTGACAAGCCCCGCGGTTCCGCCGTATTCATCCGACAGAATCGCCATATGAACCCGTTCCTTCTGCATTTTTACAAGCAGATCGTGAATCGGTGCCGACTCAATCACATGGATGATCGGATTGACAAAATCGGTAATCGGCGAGTCGACTGATACTTCGCCGCTGATGCAGGCGGTCAGCACTTCTTTAATGTTAATAACGCCGATAATATTATCTTTGTCACCCTCTTCGACAGGGTACCGGGTATATTTTTCAATCTGAATGATGTCCATCATTTCAGAAATTTTGATATCATGCGGCAGACTGACGATTTCCGTACGCGGAATCATGATTTCTTTTGCAAGTCTGTCGTCAAATTCAAAGATTTTGTTCACGTATTTAAATTCAGACTGGTTGATTTCACCGCTTTTATAGCTTTCCGATAAAATGATGCGCAGCTCTTCTTCAGAGTGGGCAAGCTCATTTTCAGACACCGTCTCAAGACCGAACGCCTTCGTTAAAAGACGGGCGGAGTTGTTCAGAAGCCAGATAAACGGGAACATGATGCGGTAAAACCAAATGAGCGGTTTCGAAAACAGCATTGAAACGGCTTCCGCTTTCTGGATGGCGACTGTTTTCGGCGCCAACTCTCCCACGACCACGTGTAAGAATGTAATGATCGCATAGGCGAGAATAAATGAAATAATATGCGATAATGAGCTTGGTACGTTTATCTTTGTGAAAAGCGGATGAAGCAAGCGTTCAATCGTTGATTCGCCTAAGACACCAAGACCGATGGAAGTCAATGTTATGCCGAGCTGGCACGCCGATAAATACTCATCTAAATGCGTGGTCACTTTTTTGACACCGATTGCGGCTTTATTTCCTTCTGCTATAAGCTGGTCAACCCGTGAGCCTCTGATTCTGATTATCGCAAACTCAGATGCTACGAAAAATGCCGTCAGCGCGATTAAAACCGCGACTAAAATCAAATTCACAATGTCCAATTAGAACCTTCACTTCTTTTGGGAAGATGAAGGTAACACCTCCTGTTAGTAAGATAATGGTTTAACTTAACAGCAGCATAAATGATTGAAGCACTGCAAGCTTTTCAGGAGCCAGCCTTTTTTTCAGCTGGGCGCGCTCCTCTGGTTCAAGCTTTTCAAACCGATTCAAGATCACGGAGATGTTTTGATTCATGTGATCAATTTCCGATGCCAGATTTCCAATATCGTCAGGCAGGGCTGAAGAGGGAAACTGGTTCTCCAGTCGATCTTTTATATCAGACAGGGCCAATCGCTGCTTTTTACAAGCGACTATAAACTTTAACCGATTAAGTGCAAGTGTATCGTAGTAACGATAGTTCGAACAAGACCTGTCAGGCTTTAAAAGCCCGAGGTTTGTGTAGTAATCCACCGTGCGTTTCGTTACACCGGCAAGCTCTGCTAATTCACTGATGCGATAAGTCTCAGCCCCATCTAAATCCCTCCCCAACCATCACGTTATAGTTATGAGAATAGTTTAATATATGAAGGGGAGTTTGCACAAGTTTATTGTTTTCCGTCTTTCTCCTGAAACGGCGCGGCGGGCTGTCTGAAAAAGCGTTGACTGCGCCATGTAAATCTTTCATAATCATTGTAAATAGAAACGGAAGAAAAAGACAGAAGGGACAGATGACAGTGGCCGGTTTATCACGGGAAGTGACACAGAATCTGGAGAAAGGTTCATGGATACGCAAACTATTTGATGAAGGCGCTCGGCTGAAAAAAGAGTTCGGCGCCGATAAGGTGTTTGACTTTTCAATAGGAAATCCGGTTGCGGAGCCGCCTGAAACATTTAAAAAGGCGCTTTGCGAAGCGGCTGAAACAGGGCGGCACGGATACATACAAAACCAGGGGCTTCCGGAGGCGAGAGAAAAGGTTGCGCGCTTTTTGTCAGAGCGGTTTCAGACAGAAATTTCCGCCAGGTATACAGTCATGACGGTCGGAGCCGGCGGGGCGCTGAATGTCGCGCTGAAAAGTATTTTAAACCCCGAGGAAGAAGTCATCCTTCTTTCGCCTTATTTTGCGGAATATAAAGCGTATGTTGAAAATTACCACGGCAGACCCGTCATCTGCCCGCTGACTGACTCATTTGAGATTGACATTGAAGCGGTTAAAGGTGCGATCACCCCCCGTACGAAAGGACTGATCGTTAATACGCCGCATAATCCGACGGGGACTGTGCTCAGCCAGAAAAACCTTAACGAATTGGGCGCCTTATTAAAAGAAGCCGAAGAGCGGAACGGCCAAAGCATATTTATTTTATTTGATGAACCGTACAGCCAGCTGATCTACGGAGAAGAGCAGGCGAATCCGTTTCAGGCGTATCACCGCGTGATTTTAGTCAGTTCGTTCAGTAAAGATCTCGGCATTGCGGGGGAAAGGCTCGGGTATATCGCGGCAGACGCCCAAATGCCTGAGGGCGATCTTCTGACGGATGCGTTCGTTTTCTGCAACCGGACGCTCGGCTTTGTGAACGCTCCGGTCATGATGCAGCGCGCCGTGGCGAAAATGGATGATCTTTCGATTGACGCTGAACCTTACAGAAAGCGGAGAGACCTTATGGTGGACATCCTCACAGAAGCCGGCTTCGAATTTGAAATGCCGAAAGGAGGCTTTTTCGTCTTTCCGAAATCACCGATTGAAGACGAGGTGGCGTTCTGCATGCATGCCGCACAGAAATACAAACTATTGATCGTACCCGGCAGCGGATTTGGAAAAAGCGGCTATTTCCGATTATCTTTCAGCGTGCCTTCAGAACAGATCAGACAGTCGCGCGATATTTTCAAAGCACTGTATCAAGATTTTTCTTCATAGCTTCCAATACATAAAGATGGGAGAACGGACAAATGTCGAGGAGTAATAATGGCACGTCAGACATCAGCATTACAGGAATCGGAGTCTTAACCGCGGTCGGACAAGGCAAGGAGGCGTTTCTCGATGCGCTTATGGAGGGGCGGCACGCCTTTGATGTGATGAAACGGCCCGGCCGGCAGAAAGGCAGTTCGTTTATCGGCGCGGAGCTTAGCGAATTAACGCCGCCGGACGCGCTGTCGAAGCGCTTGTACCGAAGGGCCGCATTATCGGGAAAGACGGCGCTTATCGCTTTATATGAAGCGTGGCATGACGCTCAATTAGACGGCGCTGATCACAGCCGCACCGGTCTGATTATCGGCGGCTCGAATATGACGCAGCGCGAATTGCTGCAGGCCTTTGAGAAAAACGGTGAAACGCCGCAATTTGTAAATCCGACATACGGGCTTTCTTTTATGGATAGTGATTTGTCGGGGCTTTGTACGGAGCAATTCGGGATAAAAGGGCCGGCCTTTACGGTCGGCGGCGCGTCGGCAAGCGGCCAGGCGGCGGTTATTCAGGCTGCTCAAGGAATCAAAGGCGGCCTGTTTGACCGGTGCATCGTGATCGGGGCGCTGGCCGATCTGTCGTACATGGAGTGTCATGCTCTCCGTTCTTTGGGAGCGATGGGCACTGATACATACGCTGAACGGCCTGAAGCCGCCTGCCGCCCGTTTGACCGGCATACGGACGGGTTTATATTCGGAGAGGCGTGCGGGGCGATTGTGCTGGAACGCGCTGAATCTGCCGAAGAGAGGGGCGCACGATCGTGGGCCGGCTTAAAGGGCTGGGGGATGGCTTCCGATGCGAACCGCAACCCGAATCCTTCAGCAGAGGGCGAAATGACGGTGATCCGCCAGGCGCTGGAGCGAGCCGGCCTTTCAGCGAAAGAGATCGATTACATCAACCCGCACGGCACCGGTTCGCCGATCGGTGATAAGACTGAATGCCGGGCGCTTTCTGAAAGCGGCCTGTCGCACGCGCGGATTAATGCGACAAAATCGATTACCGGACACGGTCTGAGTGCGGCCGGAACGGTGGAAATCATTGCTGCTCTCTTGCAAATGCGGGAAAACAAGCTTCATCCGATCCGAAACTTAACGGAGCCGATTGACGATTCATTTCAGTGGGTGACCGACGGGCCGAGCGCCCATACCGTACACCATGCGTTAAGCTTAAGCATGGGATTCGGGGGGATTAATACGGCGCTTTGTTTAGAAAATCATTTCCGAAGCAGATAACGGCAGCCTTCTTTTTGAAGGCTGTTTTTTATATGATAAAAATCTGAAAATGATGAAAGAATGGAGTTGTGATACAATAAACTATACAAATGACAATCATGCTTTGACTTAGGAGGTGGCAGGATGGGGCCCTCTGTGTAGTCAATCACCCATTTCGTTCCTCTCGCTTAAGAAAAAACGATGAAATCAGGAGGTGACGTCCTTATCCTTCAATTCGGGATAAGGTGAAATGGACGATATTGACAGTTTGATTTTAATCGGTGTGCTCATTACGTTAACGGCATTTTTCGTGGCGAGTGAATTTGCGATCGTCAGAGTGAGAAGATCCAGAATCGATCAGCTCATTTCAGAAGGGAACAGACGGGCGGTGCTCGCAAAGCGTATCATTACGGATCTTGATGAGTATTTATCCGCCTCGCAGCTTGGCATTACACTCACATCCATCGGGCTCGGCGTACTGGGAGAGCCTGCATTTGAGCGGATGCTTCATCCTGTGTTTCAGGGCATGGGGCTGCCGGATTCTGCTGAGCATGTGATTGCTTTTGCTGCGGCGTACGGGCTGATTACGTTTCTGCATGTCGTCGTCGGTGAGCTTGCGCCTAAAACGGTTGCGATTCAAAAAGCGGAAAAGCTGACGTTATGGATTGCCGGACCGCTTCGGTTATTTTACGTGTTCATGTTCCCGTTTATTTGGGTGCTGAACGGCTCCGCGAGAATTCTGACCGGTTTGGCCGGATTAAAGCCGGCATCTGAGCATGAAGGCTCCCACTCTGAAGAAGAGCTGCGGATCCTGCTGTCAGAAAGTTTAAAAAACGGAGAAATCAATCCGTCTGAATATACGTTTGTGAATAAAATTTTTGATTTTGATAATCGGATCGCCAAGGAAATCATGATCCCGAGAAAAGAAATCGCGGCTGTTTCCACTGATATGGACGTGCCGGAAATGCTTGATATGATGCTGAAAGACAAATATACGCGCTGGCCCGTAACGGACGGGGACAAAGACAGTGTCATCGGCATGATCAATACGAAGCATCTCTTTTCAGATCTGCTGTTTATGACAGAAGATGAAAAAGCGGAAGTATCCATCACGTCTTACGTCCGCCCGGTGATTGAAGTCATCGAGACGATCCCGATACACGACCTGCTGATAAAAATGCAGAGAGAACGGATTCATTTGGCGATATTGTCTGATGAATACGGCGGAACGTCCGGTCTTGTGACGACCGAAGACATACTTGAAGAAATCGTCGGCGATATCAGAGACGAATTTGATGAGGACGAACAGCCGCAGATTCAAAAGCTGTCCGAACGCCATTATGTGCTGGACGGAAAGGTTCGGATCGATCAGGTGAATCATCTTCTCGGCGCAGGGATTGAAGAGGAAGTCGACACGATCGGCGGTCTTGTGCTGAAACGGAATATTGACATCTGTGCGGGTGAGTCGATACAAATCGGGGGATACACTGCCCTCATATTAGAAATGGACGGCCGGTTTATTAAACAGCTTGAACTCAAAGAAGAACAGGGCCGCCCGGGCGGTCAGGGAACAATAAACCGCCAGCTGCCCGTGCCTGAAACGGTCATGCTTCATAACGCAACCTTGAGCGAAAAATAAGCTCAAGGTTTTTTTACATGGATATCATAACAAAGCCGCACCAGAACGCCAAAAGGCTTCCGGCTGCTGAAACAGCGATGTAGAGCAGGCTTTCCTTAATGCGGTTGTTCATCATCAGCTGCACGGCTTCAATACTGAACGTGGAAAAGGTCGTAAACGCACCGAAAAAGCCCGTCGCGATGATGATGCCGGCAGAAGGATTATCCAGGCCCAGGCCGGTGAACATGCCGAGGCCGAAGGAGCCGAGCAGGTTGACCGCAGCCATTCCAAGCGGCATCGGAAAACCTTTTGTTTTTTCTGAAATTGTTTTACCCAAAAGAGAACGTAATACCGCTCCGATACCCGCTGCGATAAGCATCAGGACGATCGTCATGGCGTATCATGCCCCCTTCCCGCTGCGTGAAGGGCAATACGCCGTCCCCAGAAAATGCCGGCGTATGCAAGGGCAAGACCAGCGAATAAAGTCGCGGCAGCATAACAAAAAGCCGCTGCGGGAGACGATTGCAGCAGAAAAATGGTTTCTTTTGCGAAGGTTGACATCGTCGTGAAACCTCCGCAAAAACCGGTTCCTAAAAAGGCGGTCAAAAGAGGGCGTTTAGCCCGAATGATGAAAAAACCCGTAATAAGACCGAGTAAAAGGCTTCCCGCCGCGTTTTCAAGGAAAGTGGCCGCCGGGAAAGAACCGCTGTGAATGTGCGCGCTCATTTCAAAGCGGAGCAATGCGCCAAGCGCGCCTCCGATAAAAATTGCGATATATTGTTTCATATCAGCCATCCTTAGAAATAAAATCCGGAAAATCAGTTACAATGCCGTCAACTGCCATCATTTGCAGTTTTTCGGCCGTCTTTTGATTTCTGACCGTCCAGGCAAATACTTTCAGGCCGTGTCTGTGAGCGGTGGAAATCAAGAACCGATTCAGGCGGGTATATTTAATATTGACATAATTTACGGCTGATTTGTAGGCGGCCAGCTGGCTTTTGGAAAACATCCCGAAGCTGGGTCTTGCAATTATTGCAGTCGGAACGGACGGATACATGTCGTGAAAGGTCTGAATTGACTTGAGGCTGAATGATTGAACGATAGGGTGGATGGAAAAGGAAAACCTGCTTAACAGCTGGCCGACTGCTTTTTCAAGACCGACTTGAGAAACGTGCCCCTTCAGTTCAATTAAAAATCCGATTTCAGAATGATAACGCTTCAAGACCTCTTCGAGCAGGGGAATCCGCTCCCCTTTAAACTCAGCCCCATACCAGCTGCCGGCATCCAGAGACTGCAGCTTCTTCAGCGTAAAATCTTTTACAAAACCGGAGCCGTCCGTCGTCCGGTCGACTTTGTCATCATGGATGACGACAATCTGGCCGTCTTTTGTGAGCTGGACGTCAAGCTCAATGAAATCAGCGTTCATTTCGGCAGCGATATCAAATGCCGCAAATGTATTTTCGGGCGCGTAACCGGATGCGCCGCGATGAGCGATGGTATACAAGCTTGTCAGCTCCCCTCATGGGCATTTCTGTTATTATATCAGATTCGTATATGCACAGCGATTCAAACTGGTGAATGTGCGAAACAGTATTTTTTTGGAATAAAGATAGTGCTTTTTTCGGTTTACAATCCGCAGTGATGATTTATAATGGCAAAAAGGAGGCGAGATCATGGGAAAAGGGAGATTGAAAGTGGAAGAAAGAATTAAGGCCGAAACCGATGCTGAAATCCAAAAAGCGACTCTCCTGAAACAGACACAATCAAAGAAGAAATAGTGCCTGACCCTGTTGTATCTGGCTGAAAGATGAACGAATGTGTGAAAAACCCCGGCTGTGCTCTGATGCCGGGGTTTTTCAGGCTGCCTAAAGACATTAAAAGAAGCTGATGTCCGAATGTTTTAGTATAATAGATTTTCGACAAGACAAAGGAGCATATGCCATGATGACACAATTTCAGAGCTTTTTTACTCTTGACCATATTTTGCAGATCAGTATCAGCATCGGAATTTTAGCGGCTTTTCTCGTTTTGAGAAAACTGTTTGTCAAATACTTTTTTCAGCTCATTTACAAATTGGCAAACAAGCCGAAAACCGACATATTCAAACAGATTGCCGTAGCGTTTGACAAGCCGGCCAGGTGGTTTTTCGTGGCGCTGGGTCTGTTTTTGGCGATTGAGTATTCGCCGTTTTTAGACGGGCAGATGGACATTGCCAAAAAATTGTACCGCTCTCTGATCGTTGCGCTGATCGCCTGGGGGCTTTGCAATCTGACATCGGCGTCTTCGTTTTTATTTCATAAAGTCAATCAGCGCTTTGAGCTTGATATGGATGACATTTTGGCGCCGTTTTTATCCAAGGTGCTGCGCTTTGTCATTCTCGCGCTCAGCGTCAGTGTGATCGCGCAGGAATTCAATTATGATGTAAACGGGTTCGTGGCCGGACTCGGACTTGGCGGATTGGCCTTCGCGCTTGCGGCTAAAGATACGATCAGCAATTTTTTCGGCGGCATTATCATCATTACGGAAAAGCCGTTTACGATCGGCGACTGGGTCGAGACGTCATCTGTAACGGGGGGCGTTGAAGATATCACATTCCGAAGCACAAGGTTCCGCACGGCGCAGGGGGCGCTTGTTACCGTGCCCAATTCAACGCTGTCCATGGAAGCCATTACAAACTGGACGAGGATGACGAAGCGCCAGGTCACGTTTTCCGTTCGTGTTTCTTATGCGACGCCGATTGATCGTTTAGAGCGGTGCATCACAAGGCTCAGAGAAATGCTTCGTGAACATGAAGGCGTGCATGATGATACGATTATGGTTAACTTTGACGTGTTTGCGGACAGCTATTACAATCTGTTTTTCAACTTTTACACAAAGACCATCGTCTGGGCGGAAAGCCTGGACGTGCGGCAGGATATCAACCGCCGGATTATTGATATTTTTGCTGAGGAAGGCGTGGAATTCGCCTATCCGGGCCAGAATGTATTCGTAAAACAGAAAAGCCACGATGATCCGGTTCATGTGAAGGATCATTCCGGAGAAAAAGAACGGGCATAACAGGCGCCGTTCTTTTTTCATGATATGATAAAAAGAAAAGGCGGTGGAAGAGTGGAAGCGTTTATGACATTGATCAATCAGGCGGAACGTATCGTGGTGCTGACGGGAGCGGGAATGAGCACGGAATCCGGCATTCCTGATTTTCGTTCGGCGGGCGGTATATGGACCGAAGACACCTCCAGAATGGAAGCGATGAGCAGGGAATCCTTTGAACGCCGTCCGCGTGAATTCTGGCCTAAATTCAAACAGCTCTTTCAGATGAAAATGAGCGGAAGCTATGAGCCGAATGCCGGCCATACGTATTTGGCGGATCTTGAAAAGCGGGGAAAGCAGGTAGACATTTTTACGCAGAATATTGACGGGCTGCATAAGAAAGCGGGAAGCAGCAGTGTCTATGAGCTTCACGGTTCAATTCAGACCGCCGCATGCCCCCGCTGCGGAGCGCGCTACGGGCTTTCTCATCTGCTGAAGGACGAAGTGCCGGAATGTACGGCGGAAATCGGTGATCATGCGGTATGCGGCACCGTATTAAAAACGGATGTCGTGCTGTTCGGCGATCTCGTTCAGCATTTTGAAACCCTTTATGAAAAGCTTGATAAAGCTGATCTTCTTCTTGTGATCGGCACTTCGCTTGAAGTGGCGCCGGCAAGGTTTGTCCCTGAGGATGCGGGACGGATTCCCGGTTTGAAGCAGGTGATCATTAACCTTGAGCCGACATATTGCGACCATTTATTTGATCTTGTCATCCATGAGAAGATCGGTGAATTTGCAAAACGGATCAGCGCCGCGACATAAAAAAAGCCGGATCATATACAGATCCGGCTTTTCTTATTCATGGACGGGAATCATTTGATCCGTCAGAACATCAAAGGAGTAGCCCTGGGCTTTCAGTTTTTGAATCAGGCTCGGCAAAGCGTGCACCGTCGCAGGCAGATCGTGCATTAAAATGACATGCGGCCTGCTCGTATGAACGCTTTCCAAATATGCGAGCTGATTCAATACTTCCGGCACGTACCGTGCGTTTTTGTACTTCCAGTCTTCACTGTCTATCGTCCAGTCCCAGTACACGAATCCGTCTTTTTCGAGATTCTTAATCTGGGCATCCGTCAATGACGGTTTACTGCCGTAAGGCGTGCGGACAAGATCCGTTTTTACTCCGGTGATTGCCTCGAGTGTATCGCGTCCCTGCTGCATTTCGTTCAGCGGTGATGTCGGTGTTTGATAAAACAGGTGATTATCGTGCGTCACGCCGTGCAGGCCGAGCGCGATTCCTTCCTGCTTCGCTCTTTGCACGGAATGCTTATAGGCTTTCATCCGCGGTTCAAGCATAAAAAAAGTGGCCTTTGCGCCATTTGCCTTCAATACATTCAACAGCTGTTCAGTATATGGAGACGGCCCGTCGTCGAAGGTTAAATATACCGTTTTTTTCCCTGGGTCACGCTCTCTCTGCAAATGTTTCATTAAGACGTCGGGAGAATCATTTTTCAGCCGCAGGCTTTCTGCTTCATCCCGAAGCTGCCCGTTTGCGGTCACGGTGACCTGTTTGTTTTTTGCGGCGGAAGCGGAATATCCCATTATGACGATTACCAGAAGCAGTCCGCACAAAACTGCTAAACTCGTAAGTTTAAAAGCCAATGAAAACAGAGAAGGGGAAGCACCTTCTTTTGTGTTGCGCATAACAATCTCTCCAGTAGCATAAGTTTCTGCATAATGCCGATAACAGCGGAGGCTTGCGAAGTGCCATAAGTTAACAGCATATGTATGTCGAATCAAGTATACAGGAACAAAACTGGAAAAGACATAGAAAAGATGTCGAATAATAAGATTTTAAGAAAAAAATAAACTCCGCAGCCGGCTCGTTCAGTATGATAGAATAGTTGACAATAACAGCTGAGAATGCACATCACGGCAGATAACGATGAGGAGGGTTTACATGAAGACATTAGTAAACGGCCAGTTGATTGATCGTGAAGAAGCGGCAGTTGATATTGAGGACCGCGGATATCAATTCGGTGACGGTGTGTATGAGGTCATCAGAGTGTATAACGGCGCCTTATTCGGTCTGCGTGAGCACATCGACCGTCTTTTCAGAAGCGCCGCAGAAATCGGCATCACCCTGCCGTTCTCCGCAGAGGACATAGAATGGGATCTGCAAAAGCTTGTACAGGAAAACAAACTCATTGACGGCGGGGTCTATATGCAGACGACGAGAGGGAAGGCGCCGCGCAAGCACCAGTATGACGAAGGTTTGGAACCGCAGACGACGGCATATACCTTTTCAGTGAAAAAACCGGAAAATGAACAAAAAGCCGGAGCGCAGGCCATAACGGCAGAAGACAAACGCTGGCTGAGGTGTGACATTAAGAGTCTGAATTTACTGTATAATGTGATGATTAAACAAAAAGCCTATGAAGCAGGCGCTTATGAAGCGGTGCTGATAAGGGACGGAGCGGTCACGGAAGGAACCTCTTCCAATGTATACGCCGTCATAAACGGCACTGTCCGGACGCATCCTGCAAATGAGCTGATTTTAAACGGCATTACGCGGATGAAACTGTTAGAGCTGATGAAAGAAAACGGGATTGAGGTGCGGGAGAAGGCTCTTACCGAAGACGAACTCAGGGATGCGGATGAAATTTTCATCTCGTCAACGACGGCTGAATTAATCCCGATCGTAACCCTTGACGGAAAACCGGTCGGAAGCGGAGCGCCGGGACCTGTAGCCAAAACGATTCAGGAGGCTTTTCAGTCGCACATTCAGCAGGAGCTCGGGGTTCAGTCATAAGCTGAAAAAAGGCCGGAACACATCCGGCCTTTTTACTTCAGTCAGATAAAAAGAGATTCGATATGCTGAATGAGCACACGGGAGATCTTCTCTTTTGAAAGACGCTCAGGTTCAAGCATGGCATGCAGCGCCAATCCGTCGGCGATGGCGTACATTTTCTCCGCTTCGATCTCTTTATCAAGATTCGGTTTCAGAAGCTTATTTTCATCCAGCCAGTCAATCAGACCGCGGATATATGCTAAGATCCCGTCCTGCTGGGGTTGAAACTCTTCTCCCTTATGTCTGGCATAAGCTGTGAAAGCGAACCATACCTCCATTTCAGCCATCGTTTCTTCATCTGTCGGGATGATTTCAAGCATCAGACGCACCGCTTTTTCTTTCGGCGGCAGATCTTTCATGGCAACTTCGTTAATTCTGGCGGCCGCTTTTTCTTTTACGAGTGTCATCGCATACCCTAAAAGCTCATCCTGGGTGGTGAAATAGTGCCTCAGCGCGCCTAAAGAAAGACCCGCTTCCTGGGCGATGTTTCTCACTGTCGCTCCTTCCATTCCCCGCTCCAAAATCGTCCGCCAAGTGGCTTCGGCTATTTGTTTTCTTCTTTTTTCATGATCGATTATTTTAGGCATGGTTCCAGTGTAACAGGAAATATTTTTTCTTGCAATTTTGTAATACAGTTGTATTAAATAAAAAGCAGTGATACAATGCATTTTAGAAAACGATAAGGGGGAACCGGATTGAACGCGATTGCTTGGTTGATTGTCATTTGTGAGGCTGCTTTTTGGGCGGCTGTCATCTTCGGATTGGCGGCGCGCTATATATTCAGGCGGCAAAAGCTCGGAATGTTTTTTTTCGCTCTCATTCCTTTATTGGATGCCGTACTGTTTCTGGCGGCCGCAGCTGATTTATACAGAGGGGCGGCGGCGACTATGGCGCATGCGGTGGCGGCCATTTATATCGGAGTGTCTGTCGCCTTCGGGAAAAGCATGATTCAATGGGCGGATGAGCGGTTCCGCTATTATGTGGTCAAGGAAGGGGCAAAACCGGTCAAACGGTACGGGCTGGATTATGCCAAACATTATGCAAAAGGATGGGGAAGACATGTATTAGCGTTTGTCATCGGCGGCGTTCTTTTAGCCGGAACGGTATTTCTCATTCAGGACGCTTCCCGCACCGAAGCGCTCAGCAAGCTGTTAAAGGGCTGGTCTGTCGTATTGTGCATCGATTTTTTGATCATGGCGAGTTTTTTTGTGATGCCGAAAAAAAGAAGAAACAGCCGGGAGCTGTAAAAAAAGCAGCTTTTGATTAAGCTGCTTTACAGAAAGAATTATTTTACGATCAGCACGGGAATATCGGATTTCGATGACAGTTTTTCACTGACGCTTCCGAATAAAAGTTTTTTCAGCCTGTTCTGGTCCCGGCTCCCCATGACGATCAAATCCGCCGATATACGGTCGGCATGCTCGATAATGGCATCAGCGGGATCACCTTCTAAAATGTCGATATCCCCGTCAATCTGGCTGTCGTTCATCAGCATTCTCGCTTCCGCAACGATTTCTTCCGTACGGTCTTCATAAATCATCGGATCAGGGGAGATTCTTTCCGCCTGGAGCGGGTCAGGAACGCTTGCAATCCCGCCGCCGATATACGTTGCCCCGGCTCCCGGCCTCGGGGGATCAACAATCGTCCGGGTATCTTTTGCATTGTGGGAATGTACGACCGTTAAATCCGCGTGAAATGTTTTTGAAAGGTCTATGGCTTTTTGGAGCGCTTTTTTACTATCATCACTTCCGTCAAAAGCTGCTATCAACCGGTCCGCATGAAACATCGGCCTCATCCTTTCAGTAAAAAAGGTTTGTTTTACAATACCCGAATGGCAGAAATGTAAAACCTGCATTGACAAAAAAAGGATTTGTTTATATGATGAAGGAACAATATAGGGAAAAAGGAGGTATGGATCATGTCAAAACTAAAGCTTGTCAACTCATTTTCAGCTGAATACCGGCGTGACTCCCATACAGCTTCCGTTTTCTGAACATTTGCTTAAAAACGGGGCAGTCGCGCATAAACGGCGGGTCTGTACCTTATTTATAATAATAAGAGGCATGGAGCTGAGGCTTCATGTCTTTTTTTATACAAAAAAATGAAAGAAAGACAGGTGTGATGCATGTGGCGGTATTAGCGAAAACAATGAAAAACAATCCGGAAAAGCTTGAGGGCGGCTGATTGATGAAAGGGGATGACGGTATTTGTTTACTGTATTAAAAAAGCTCGCGTGGTTTTTTAAAGCCTATTGGCTGCGCTATACGACAGCGATTGTTCTGTTATTGATTGTGAATGTCATTGAAATGTTTCCGCCTAAACTTCTCGGTAACGCGATAGACGATATGAAGGCGGGCGTGTTTACAAAAAGCGGGATGCTGTTTTACATATGTGTTTTTCTCGCATTAACGGCAGCCGTCTATTTACTGTCTTATTTTTGGATGTATCAGCTTTTCGGCGGGGCGAATGTCATGGAGAAGATTCTCCGTTCAAAGCTGATGGGAAGGCTTCTTCAAATGTCACCGCCGTTTTACGAGAAATACAGAACGGGCGATTTAATGGCGCGGGGGACAAATGACTTGCAGGCCGTCAGTATGACGACGGGCTTCGGGGTCTTAACGCTCGTTGATTCGACGATGTATATGCTGACGATATTTTTGACAATGGGGCTTCTCATCAGCTGGAAGCTGACATTTGCCGCGATTATTCCGCTGCCGATAATGGCGGCTGCGGTCAGCCTGTACGGAAAAAAGATCCATGAGCGGTTTACGGAAGCGCAGGATGCTTTCGGATCATTAAATGACAAGGTGCTGGAGTCGGTATCCGGCGTCCGGGTCATCCGGGCTTTCGTGCAGGAAAAAAATGATGTCAGCCGGTTCGGTGATATGACGGCGGATGTATATGAGAAAAACATGAAGGTGGCGTTTATCGATTCACTTTTTGAACCGACTGTGAAACTTCTCGTCGGCCTCAGCTATCTCATCGGTCTCGGCTACGGCGCTTATCTCGTTTTTCAAAACCGGCTGACGCTGGGAGAGCTGGTATCGTTTAACGTGTATCTCGGAATGATGATCTGGCCGATGTTTGCGATCGGAGAATTAATCAATATCATGCAGCGCGGAAATGCCTCCTTGGATCGTGTCAATGAGACGCTTTCCTATGAGCCAGACGTGACAGGACCCAAGCACCCCGCCGGCATCAAGGAGCCCGGGCGTCTTGTTTTTGAACAAGTGACTTTCACGTATCCGAGCGGAGCGGGACCGGCGGTTTCTGATGTATCTTTTTCCGTAGAAAAAGGGCAGACACTCGGCATCGTCGGGAAGACGGGAAGCGGAAAGACGACGATCATTAAGCAGCTGTTGCGTGAATATCCGCCCGGCGCGGGAGCAATCACGTTTACAGGCGTTCCGATTCAGGAGATTCCGCTTGAGGAGCTCCGCGGGTGGATCGGCTATGTGCCGCAGGATCATATTTTATTTTCAAAGACTGTAAAAGAGAATCTGCTTTACGGACGGCAGGATGCAAACGAAGAGGAAATCGGCAGCGCGCTGAAAGATGCGCATTTTGAAAAAGATATCGGCATGCTTTCCGACGGGCTTGAGACGCTTGTCGGCGAGAAGGGCGTAGCGCTCTCTGGCGGACAAAAGCAGCGCATCTCAATTGCGAGAGCGCTTTTGACCGATCCTGACATTCTCATATTAGATGATTCGCTTTCTGCCGTAGACGCGAAAACGGAAGCCGCCATCATTGACAGCATCCGTAAAAAACGGCGGCATAAAACAACGATTATCACCACCCATCGGCTCTCGGCAGTTGAACACGCAGATCTCATTCTCGTCATGGATGAAGGCCGGGTGTCTGAAAGAGGCACGCACCGGGAGCTGTTGGCGCAGAACGGCTGGTATCGAAAACAATATGAGAGGCAGCGGCTGTCCTCTCTTGAAGAAGGGGGGACGGGCGCATGAAGACCGGGAGAAGATTATGGAATTACGCGCTTCAATATAAGAAGCTGCTGATATGGGCGGTCGTCCTGCTCATTATTGCGGTCGGCACTGAGCTGACCGGCCCGTTTATCGGAAAAAAAATGATTGACGACCACATTCTCGGCATTGAAAAAACATGGGTTAAAGCCTCTGCGGACGATCCGGGCGCCGTCAGGTTCCGGGGGCATGATTATGTCAGGGAGGACCGGCTCAAACCGGGGGCGGACAAAACCGGAGAGGCGCACATTTATCAAGTCGGTGCGGGCTACTATTTTGTTGACCGTCCCGTCAGTTTTGACGGAAACCGTTCGGTGTCTGACGGCCGGCTGACAATATCAAACGGTAAAGAAAGCAGGTCATATCCCGCCATTACGTTATCAAGACAGGAGATTTTTCAATTTTACCGTCCCGAAATAAAAGGATTGCTGACGCTGACCGCCATTTACGCGGGACTGCTCATGTTTTCCGTATGTTTTCATTACGGCCAGCATTATCTGCTGCAGATGGGAGCGAACCGGATCATACAGCGCATGAGGCAGGATGTATTTTCACACATTCAGAAAATGCCGATCCGCTACTTTGATAATCTGCCTGCCGGAAAAGTCGTGGCCCGCATTACGAATGACACAGAAGCGGTCAGGGATTTATATGTAACGGTGCTGTCGACATTTATCACAAGCGGCGTTTATATGCTCGGCATTTTTACGGCGCTGTTTATGCTTGACGTCAGGCTGGCCGCCGTTTGCCTGCTGATTATTCCGATTTTAATGATCTGGTCGGTTGTGTACCGCAAATACGCATCCGTCTTCAACCAAAAAATCCGTTCCATTAACAGTAACATCAATGCGAAAATGAACGAATCCATTCAAGGAATGCCGATTATTCAGGCGTTCCGCCGCGAAAAGGAAACGATGAAGGAATTTGAAGAATTGAATGAAGCTCATTTTCGCTACAAAAACAAAATGCTGTCCTTAAATTCCCTCATGTCCCACAGTCTTGTCAATGTGTTGCGCAATCTGGCGTTTGTCGGGCTGATCTGGTATTTCGGAGGCGCGAGTCTGAGTGCGGCCGGAATTGTTTCGATCGGCGTTTTATACGCGTTTGTTGATTATTTAAACCGTTTGTTCCAGCCGGTTACGGGGATTGTCAACCAATTTTCGAAGCTTGAATTGGCCCGTGTCTCTGCCGCCAGGGTATTCGAGCTTTTACAGGAGGAGGAAACGGAAGAAGAAGGCGCTCCCGCAGACAGAAAGGCGGAAGGGACAGTGGAATTCCGCGATGTTTCTTTTGGATATCGAAAGGGGGAAGAGGTGCTGAAACAGATCAGCTTTACAGCTGAAAAAGGGGAGACGGTCGCCCTCGTCGGCCATACGGGGTCCGGCAAAAGCTCCATCCTGAATCTTCTGTTCCGTTTTTATGATGCCCAAAAAGGAGATATCCTGCTGGACGATAAAAGCATATACGGCATGTCGAGGCAGGAGCTGAGGTCGCATATGGGCATTGTGCTGCAAGACCCGTATCTTTTCTCGGGCACGATCGGCTCCAATGTAACACTCGATGATCAGCGTATTTCTTTGGAGCAGGCGGAAGAAGCGCTTCGCCAAGTCGGCGCCGCAAGTCTTCTGCAATCTTTGCCGAAGGGCATCAGAGAGCCCGTTACCGAAAAAGGCGGCACACTGTCCTCAGGCCAGCGTCAGCTGATTTCTTTTGCAAGAGCGCTTGTGTTCGATCCGGCCATTTTAATTTTGGATGAGGCGACGGCGCACATTGACACCGAAACAGAAGCAGTCATTCAAAAAGCGCTGCAAGTCGTTCAAGAAGGGCGCACGACATTTATTATCGCCCATCGGCTTTCCACGATCAGACACGCAGACCAGATTCTCGTGCTGGAAAAGGGCCGCATTATTGAAAAGGGAAGCCATGACGAATTAATGGCGCAAAAGGGGCAGTACCACCAAATGTATGAATTGCAGAAAGGAACGGCGAAGTCCGCGGTGTAATCGGAAAGGGTGAATCTAAAGATTCGCCCTTTTTTTCATTCAGTAAGCCAGTCCCACCCGTTTTCTGACAAACTGCGGGCTGATCAGCTCACGGTACAGAAAGTGCGCCGTGTCTCCGACGGTGATTTCAGCGCCGTCTTCAGGAAGGCGATCCTGTTCGAACCGGTAAACTCCGGCAGCGTCTCCGTCAGGAAGGTAGGTGGGACAGATGATCGTCCAGTCAAGATCCTCTGCCAGCAGCATTTCGTATACGCGGGCGTGTTCCTTTGCGGCTCTTGTTGATTTTCGTTTTGATTCTGCCGATTCAAACCGGTATTGATCAGGCATAAGCCGTGATTGAAGGATACCCGCGGTGCCGATCGTAATCAGACGCTGAACATGATGCCGTTTCATGCTGTCTATTATATGGGTCATAGCGGCTGAAAGGGTATCGTCACCGTCCGTGCCGAGACAGCTCACGACTGTGTCCGCTTTGGAAATCAATCGGCTTACATCTTCCCGCCGCCTCGCATTCCCTGTTATGATTTGTTTTTCAGGAATGGGAAGGACTGTTCCGGCTGATCTGACAAGAGCGAATATCTCCATGTGTCCATGTTTCTGCGCTTCTTTTATAAAAGCCTGTCCGACTCTTCCTGTTGCTCCGAGTAAAGCGATGTTCATGTAAAAAACCTCCTCGCCGCTCATTATATCATTCAAAGCAGCGGGGAAAAGAATACCTGTGAATAAACGGGAAATGGTGGGCAACATATTCATTGACCAAAGAGACACTTACGAACTGAAACAGCTCCCAATTGACTGAGGCAATGAATGACATGTTTTCCCTCCTTTTTTCCTAGGGTATGTGGAATAGGAAAAAAGGGTGACGGCATAAAAGAAGACGCGGTATCCCGCGCCTTCTGTAAGCCATTTATTGAGTTATTGTACGCCTTGGCCGCCCATGTTCTGCTGTGCGAAAGATACTAAACGTTTCGTGATTTCTCCTCCGACAGAACCGTTTGCACGAGAAGTTGTTTCTCCGCCAAGGTTTACGCCGAACTCAGAAGCAATTTCGTATTTCATTTGGTCGATTGCTTGAGCAGCGCCGGGTACTACTAGGTTGTTTGAAGAGTTGTTGTTTGCCATTTGTATGATCTCCTTTATAAAGTAGTATGGTTGGGTTTGCTGGAATTGCACCAGCCGATGGTTTTCGGAATGAAAACCATTGCCAGCTCGGCTTCACCCAATGCTGTTTGCCGCTTTGTACTACGTATTATGGTGAATCAAACGGCATCTCATTCGGAAAACGGTGTGGTAAATAGCGGAAGGAAAAAGAAAAGCCCAGCCTGGTGCGGCTGAGCTTTTAGCTTTCAGTCATATATGTGATAAAGCATTAATTCATGCAGCTCTTTTACGAGAGCCGGCTCTTCTTTTCCCGGATGTGTGTGTCCCCATTCAATGTCTCCGGACTTATGATAAATCCCTTCGTAATGCGTACCCTGCCAGTAAAATGAAATCCGCCATCCGGGCAGTTTCTCTTTTTTGAATAACGGTTTCCAGCTGAAGTGCGAAATCATGACGTTCACGCTCCTTATGGGAAATGTTGATCTTGTTCATTGTAGCTCATCGTTCAATGCCTGTCCCGGGTAAACCTAAAAAAAGACAGCCTCACCGCCAAAGTTTTTCCGGGGCGGTGATGGACCGTTCTGATAAATACGACGCGTATTCAAAATTTCTCCGTTTTGTCAGGTAATCGACCGATCTCAGCTTCGGATGGGAAAAAATGCTGCGCCCGGGGCGGGAATTGGCTTCAAACATCCAAACTTTCCCTGAATGATCGACGCCGAGGTCAAAACCGATTTCGCCGATAAAACCTTCAATGTGCTCATTTAACACGCGGCTGACCGCCAAGGCGGCTTTTGAAAGTTTCCGCATTATGCCGACTCTCTCTCGCGGATCGCCGTATAATTCAGCTAACGTCCTGACTTCTCCGCCGGTTGCCAGATGCGTCGTGATGCTGTTTTCACCGGAAATTTTTGCCGCAATGGCCGTCACTGTCCATTTCCCCTCGGCGTTTTTATTCGTGTGCACCCTGAAATCGACGGGGCGCCCATCCAGCCGGATCAGGTCAATGCCTTGCTGAATTAAAAATGCGGACGGGTCATTGTTTTCTTTAAATGATGTCATGAAGGATGCCGCATCTGAATACTCTGCCGTCACCACCGTTTTTTCCTCATTCGTGTGTTTGACAGATAAGCCGGCATCTGTTTTTTCCACCTTGTAAATCCCCGTTCCGAGTGCGCCGTCTGCAGGTTTGATATAGACGGTGTCAAACGTGCTGCATAACGTTTCTAACGCTTCTGCATTCGGGTGCAGGACAGATTTTGGCAGAAGTGAAGCGGTGAGACTGTTTTTTTCCAGAAGCTTATGAATGTCCCATTTATTAAAGAATTGCGGATTAAACCACGGAATCTGATAGTCATTCATCAGCCTTTGTTTTGTCTGCTGTAAAAGCGGAACTTCTTCCGTTTTTCGGCTCGGGAGCCTGTCATATACGACATTCGGAAGCGGGACGGCCGTCCGTTTCCAGCTGTTTTCTTTATAAATCAGCGCTTGGACGGTGCCTTCTTCCCAGTTGATCTGATGGGCCCCGAAAACGAAACAATATCCGTTCGCCTGTTCATGAAGAGAGAGCATCTTGGAAAAGAAGGCTGTACGGTCTCTTAACGGGCGGGACGGCGATGATGTGAACCCGGCTGTGAAAACGCCGATCAGCGGTCCGATGTGCACCGTCTGGCCGTGTATGAGAAAGTCAGCCCGGCTTTTATGCGGTATCAACAGCTCCTCAAACAAATCTTCAGAAAGGAGCGCGCTTTTTTCAAGTGATTGAGAAAAGGCTACACGGCATTTGACAACCTTGGTCCCGAAGGCAGCCGATAAAAGCCCTTCCCGTTTCATGGAGGAGGGGAGAAACAGCGTATTTTTGCTTTTTTTATCGATGCCGACAATCATCCCTTTATGATTCACGCGGTAATACTCCTTTCCGGCTTTCCTGTGACTGAAGTTCGCGGAAGCGTCTCAGCGGACTCGTATACAAATCCTCTTTCGCCTCCGGAGCCACGCTTAAAATAGCTTTCCGTCCCGGCTTTGAGTTGACATCCAAAAGCCAGATGCGTCCGTCTTTGGCATAACAAATATCGAGCCCCAGCTCAAACAGCGGTCCGAACCGTTCATCAAGGAAATAAGGGACGGATTGGGTGATCGAAAAGACATCATCCAATAAAACGGCCTGCTGCTTTCTCGGAATTTCCTCAAACCATGTGTCAAACTTAATCGGTTCTGATCCTCCGGGCAAATGAGATAAAAGACCGTTCTGATAACCCCTTCTGACCGCTTTTCCGACCGTTTCCCAAACGCCTGACTCAGTTTTGCGCATGAAAATGCGGATGTCGCACGGATGCCGCTCTTTATCCTGGATATTTAAGTAGGATTGAAGCAAATAGCGGTGCTGCAGCACTTTTTTGCACCAAGACTTAAAAGACACGTGATTGGAAAATGATTTTGTTTGTTTGTTTTTTCCGATATAGTAAGTGGCCGTAATTGATTTTTTGCCTGTTTCAAGCAGGATGATGCCTCTGCCTCCCGCGCCGAAAGCGGGCTTAAGTATACATGCTTTTTCCTTGGCTAAGTATGATTGCACCTGTTCATAGCGGCTGACTTCGGCCGTTTCAGGAATATAGGGACTGATCAGATGATGCTTTTGGAGCGCATCCGTGACCGTCCATTTATCAGGAAGCCCCCGGCCGATAAATTCCGTTTTCCGATATTTTTTCAGCCATTCGACGATCGGTTTGGCTTTTTGCGCTTCAGCGGATTTTCCGTAAAAACAGCGGTCGTAAATATATTCGGGAATATCGATTTCCGTTTCGTTCCACTTTCCGCTTTGCGGGTGATAGACGAGCGCTTTCACGCGCAAAGAATCCGGAAATATATCAAACGGTGTAAAGCGGGCTAAGCGCACATTATATTGAGGCGCTCTTTCAGCCAATTCCCCGGCGTAATCTTCTTCGTGCCGGCGGGATACAGACATAAAACCGAGTGTTGTCATATTATTACTCCCCCTTTATTCAAAAAGCCGCTGATGGAACGGCCCTTCCATCCAATAAATATGCTAAGCGCATCATAAAAGATGATCTACTGTAAAGAGTACGAAACAGCATCTTGCCTTATTCCTCACAAACAACAATTCAGGTTCTTCATTTGCCCGCATGCCCGCCAGCCTCTATAATACGAATAGATATATCATCAAGAAAATAGAACATAAGATGGAGGCAGAAGAAAAGGAATGGGCATAGCAGGAACGTTTCTATTTATGATTGTGATCGGAGCCGCGATCGGCGCGGTGACGAATCATCTTGCCATTCAGATGTTATTTCGTCCGTACCGGCCGTATTACCTGTTCGGAAAACGGGTTCCGTTTACGCCGGGGCTGATCCCGAAAAGGCGGGATGAATTGGCAAAACAAATGGGGCTCATGGTGACGAACCACCTTTTAACCCCGGAAGGAATAAAAAAGCGGCTTTTATCAGATACCGTTAAAAACCAGGCGCTTCTTTTCGCCGAACAATTCACGCAAAAAATGGCCGCTTCCGAGATGACGGTGCACGAAGCTTTGGCCGCCGCGGGCATCCGGAATCCGCAGGAAAAGACGGATGCCTGGATTGACCGTTTTACCGATGAAAAGCTTTCGGAACTGTACCGGAAATATGAGCACCGCGCCATAAAAGACTGGCTTCCTGATGAGCTTCAGGAAAAGCTGGATGAAAAAGTCCCGTTGGCCGCAGATTATATTCTGAAGCGGAGCATTGATTATTTTGAGAGCGAAGAAGGGAAAGACAGGCTCGGAAATATGATTGACGACTTTTTGAATTCCCGGGGGATGCTCGGCAGCATGGTGCAGATGTTCCTCGGCAATTCAAGCTTGGCAGACCGTGTGCTGCCTGAGCTGTTAAAGTTTTTGCGCAATGAGGAAACGAAAAAGCTTCTGGCTGATCTGCTTTCTCAAGAATGGGGCAAGCTCAAATCTTATACACTTTATGAGGCCGATGAAAAGTGGAATGCGAAAGATCTGCTGTTCAGCATGAAAAAGCGGGCTTTGGCCGCACTTCAAACCGCGCCCTTTTTCGAATGCCGGCTCGGTGACATCATTTCCCGTTATGAAGGGGAGATTACGGGAACGTACGCGCCGAAGCTGCTTGATGCGGCACTCGGCAGTATTGCCGCTCATTTGAAGGATGTGCTGAAACGGCTGCGTCTTGAGGAAGTGGTCAAAGAGCAGGTTGATCAGTTTCCCGTTGAACGGCTGGAGGAAATGGTGCTGTCGATTTCCAAGAGAGAATTTAAGATGATAACGTATTTAGGCGGTCTGCTCGGCGGGATAATCGGAGCAATTCAGGCTTTGTTTGTCATTCTTTTCTAAGGAAAACATACGCCGATGATGAAAGTCGCTCCGCAGTCTGTTATAGTGGAGTGGTATGTCCGAAAGGAAGAAAGGAGCGGTTACTATGGCAGTTCATTTTTATGATGCAGCATATGATCTTGAAAAAGCTTTGCGAAACAGTGATGAATACAGCCGTCTGAGAGGGCTTTATGATCAAGTAAACGCAGATGAATCCGCAAAACGCATGTTTGATAACTTCCGCAATGTACAGCTGCAGCTGCAGCAGAAACAGATGTCAGGTGAAGAAATCACTCAGGAAGAGGTAGAGCAGGCACAAAAAACGGTGGCTCTCGTACAGCAGCATGAATTGATTTCTCAGCTGATGGAAGCGGAACAGCGCATGAGCATGCTGATCGGCGAGTTAAACAAAATCATTATGAAACCTCTTGAAGAGCTTTACGGCAGCCCGCAATAAGCTCCACACCCCTCCATCTATGAAATGGAGGGGCTTTTTTTATTCAACAGAAAAATCAAGCGAACCTTTTACCGTTCCGTTAATGATGACAGACAGAGTGTGAATTCCCCGATAATGCTTGCGGGTGGTTAAATCTTTAAGGGAATGATGTTTGCTGAAGGCTTTTACGTCTCCGTTATCCATGGCGGACTCCGACATCTTAAACACCTTGCGGCTGCGGTGCCCCCTTTTCTTTACAAAATCAATCGCGTATTCAACCCTGACTTTTTGCCGGGCGGATGAGCGGATCTGAAAAGAAAAATGTATGCTTGTTCCGATGGCGGCCGTTTCCGGATTCAGTGTAAAACGTTCCAATGAAATCCGGGAGGCGTCTTCAAACCCGAAAATCGCAAGCGCCTGTTTGTCTCCTCTTTTTAACAGTGTCCTGCAGGCGTGCTTCAAAATCCAGTCCGTATGCGGACAGCTTCCGAACCGCTCGGCTGCGATCTGTGCCAGAAGATCCGGATGTGTTTTGGAGATGTCATTCAGGTTATTCGCCACGCTTTTTCTGACATATAACGAGTCATCCTGCATCAAGCGGTCCAGAACAGGGAGAATCGGAGAAGGATCTTCAAGAAGAGCCGGAATGGAGATTCCCCATGGCAGGCGCGGTCTTGAGCCTTCGCTGGCAAGCCTTCTGACATGTTCGTCCGGATGCTCCGTCCAGGAAAGGAACTCTTTGAACATCCGCACCCGGTCAAGCCTGATATACGGGCGGACCGCAAATTCGGAAGTGGAAAAACGAGTGAAATACTGAAGCGCCTTCATTGATTCGTCCCAGTGATCCGTTCCGTACTGTTGGACATAATCGGGAAAAATAATCCCGGCGAGCCCTGAGAAGTGGGGAGCTGTCTCATATAAGACGTCAAGCGCCCGTATGTAATCCTTCGGCAGTGTTTCATATAAAGAGTCTGTGATCCGGCGCATTCGCTGTTTTAACGTCAGTCCGGGCCAATCTTCCTGAAACATCAGCGCCCGGCACTTGTCCCGCTCAAAAGCCGGATACGCCGATTTGATTCTGTTCAGAAGTGCTTCTGCAAATTCTTCGTTATAAATATCTTTTAATAGAGACATGACAGTCACCGCTTTTTTTCTTTTATTATATGAGAATGTATGTTCCCTTGCAACTTTATCATACATTCAGCATAGATATTTCCTCTGATTTTTTTAGTTAAAAAAACCCTTGTTTTTTAACAATATAATTGAGATAATAACTCTGAAAGCGCCTACACTTACAGATGATCTAAGGATACGGTCGCCTATACTGCCTGGTATGATAAGGGGTAGCAACAGAGAGTAAGTGAAACGAGCGCATCAACGGTCAAATAAGGGGTTCCTGATATATTTCGTAAATAGAAATACACATTGGGGAGAAGGCAGCAAATCGATCGTATCCCAACAAAACGACAGTTCAAAGTCTGCTTGAGGCAGGCTTTTTTGCTGCGGAGAAAAGGTTGTTCTAAACAAAGAGACAGGGTCATATCCTAATGACAAGTACAGTCATCAAGGAGGGGGACTTCTCTGTGTCAAAACAAATGCTGGCGTTAAATATAGACGGAGCGCTTCTTCGCTCCAACGGCAAACTTCATCAGACGACAAAGGATGCCATCGAATACGTCAAGAAAAAAGGAATTTACGTCACACTGGTCACAAACCGCCATTTTCGCTCTGCTCAAAAAGTGGCGAAAATATTAAAGCTGAATGCAAAATTGATTACCCACAGCGGCGCATACATTTCTGAAAAAATAGATGAGCCGTTTTTTGAAAAGAAAATATCAGAAGATCACACGTTTAATATTGTTCAGGTGCTGGAAAGCTATCCATGTAATATCCGGCTTCTTCACGAAAAATATTCGATCGGAAACAAGAAGAAAGTGAACTCCAATCTGGTCGGGAAAACGATGATTCATCCGTCTGACCCGATTTTTTATCCGGTGCAGTTTGTCGAATCATTAAGTGACCTGCTCCTTGATGAGCCGGTTTCAGCGCCCGTCATTGAAGTGCATGCCGAAGATGGCCTGCAGGCTGATATAACGGATACGATAATGAAAGCATTCCCGGCCGTCGATGTGATCCGCGTCAACGGAGAAAAACTGAACATCGTGCCTAAAGGGGTTTCAAAAGAAAGCGGACTTTCGATGGTCGCCGCTGATCTCGGGCTTTCAATGGAAGAGGTTGTGGCTATCGGCCATCAGGAAGATGATCTGCCGATGATCGAGCTGGCCGGTCTCGGCGTCGCGATGGGGAATGCCTCAAATGAATTAAAAAGAAAAGCGGATTGGGTGACAAGGTCAAATGATGAACAGGGAGTCGCCTATATGATTAAGGAATATTTCCGCATGCAGCACCGCAAAGGCTTTCTCGATAAGTTCCATATGAAACGGCCGTAATCAAGAGCCGCAGACGCGAAACGCCGGTCTGCGGCTTTTTCGCGGATTGATTTTAGCCTGTTCTTTCTGTACACTAAAGAAAGTTTTGAATCTGAAAAATAAGGTGATCACATTGCAAATAAAAATAGACGGCATCACGGATGACAGGCTGCATCGTCCGCTGCAAAACATCGCGAATTTATTTTTTGAAGAGTGTGTTCTTGCGTACGGCGAAACGGAGGAACCCTCTGATCTCGTCATCTCACTTGCCATTTCTCAAGATGCAGACAGCGTGTCGGTATCCGGAGAAATCAAAGGAACCGGCGAAAAGGAACATCATACGAAACCGCTTCTTGCCGGATGGAGCGAAAAAGAAGTATTTAAACAGGTGAAAAACACGCTGTCGTACGTCTACTTAAATCTTCTTCAATCGCATACGGGCATGACACAAAAATGGGGAATCTTAACCGGCATCAGGCCTACTAAACTTCTTCATAAAAAGCTGCAGAGCGGCCTGACAAAAGAAGAGGCGCACGCCGATCTGAAAAAAGATTATCTGATCCATGATGAAAAAATCAATCTGATGCAGGAGATCGTCGACCGCCAGCTCGCTGCGGTTCCCGATCTGTACCGGGTCAAAGATGAAGTCAGCATATATATCGGCATCCCGTTCTGCCCGACGAAATGCGCCTACTGCACGTTTCCGGCTTATGCCATTCAAGGACAGGCGGGAAGAGTCGGCTCCTTTTTATGGGGGCTTCACTATGAAATGCAGAAAATCGGAGAATGGCTGAAGCGGCATGATATCAAAGTGACGACCATTTATTTCGGCGGCGGCACGCCGACAAGCATTACCGCTGAGGAAATGGATCTTTTATATGAAGAAATGGTCCGCTCTTTCCCGGATGTCGCGGATATCAGGGAGATTACCGTTGAAGCGGGCCGACCCGACACGATTACGGAGGAAAAGCTGGCCGTTTTAAATAAGTATAAGATTGACAGAATCAGCATCAACCCGCAATCTTATGAAAACGAAACGCTTAAGGCCATCGGCAGACATCATACAGTTGAAGAAACCATCGAAAAATACCATCTTTCCCGCAAACACGGCATGAACAACATCAACATGGACCTGATCATCGGCCTGCCGGGAGAAGGGACGGCTGAGTTCAGGCACAGTCTTGAGGAAACGGAAAAGCTGATGCCTGAATCTTTGACCGTTCATACGCTTTCTTTTAAACGGGCGTCAGAAATGACGAGAAACAAGCATAAGTATAAAGTTGCCGACAGACAGGAAGTGTCCCGCATGATGGATGACGCCGTCCGCTGGACAAAAGAGCACGGCTATACGCCGTACTACTTGTACCGGCAGAAAAACATTCTCGGAAACCTTGAAAATGTCGGCTACTCCTTCCCTGGCCAGGAAAGCATCTACAACATTATGATTATGGAAGAAGTGCAGACGATTATCGGTATCGGCTGCGGCGCGGCAAGCAAATTCATTCATCCGGAAACCGGAAAAATCACGCACTTCGCCAATCCGAAAGACCCGAAATCATATAATGACCGATTCGAGCATTATACAGAAGAGAAAATCAAATACTTAGATGAGATGTTCGTCAAATCTGCATTATAATATCAAAAACGGCACGGAATCAGCGTGCCGTTTTTTTATGTTTAACCGTCTGTAAAAACGGGAAAAGACCATCAGACTGTTATTCGCAAGAGGTGCATAATATGTATGATGTCATAGGAGCGGGAATCGGGCCGTTTAATTTAGGGCTTGCCGCATTGTTAGAGGATATACCCGGAACAGACGCTCTTTTTTTCGATAAAAAGAAAGAATTTGCGTGGCATCCCGGTCTATTAATTAAAGGGACGGATTTACAGGTGGCGTTTCTGGCGGACCTGGTCACGCTCGCCGATCCGAAAAGCCGCTACACGTTTTTAAACTTTCTCCATGAACATGACCGGCTGTACCGGTTTTATACGTTTAATGAATTTGATATTCCGAGACGGGAATTTAACGACTATTTGAGCTGGGCGGCTTCAGAAATCAAATCATGCCGTTTCGGCTCAGAGGTAATCGGCGTGAAAAATGCCGGCGGACATTATGACGTCAGCGTCAAGAACATTGAGGACGGAAGCATCAGTGTCTATCAAACGAAGCATTTCGTCATGGGAACGGGGGCTGAACCGCTTATTCCCGCAGAGATTGCTGACGAAGCGCGTCAGGACACGATGGTCAGCACGGAATATTTGTTTCGGAAAGACGAGCTCGCCAGCGCCGAATCAATTACAGTGGTCGGCTCCGGACAGAGCGCCGCGGAGATCTTTTCTGACTTATTGCACGATGAACAATACCGCCGCAGCCGGCTGCAATGGGTGACACGCTCCGCCGGATTCCGAGAATTGGAAACCGCCAAGCTCGGACAGGAAATGTTTACACCTGATTATGTGGAATATTTTAACCGCCTGCCTTTTAAAGAACGGCTGAACACACTCCCTGAGCTGGACGGACTGCGCCACGGCATTGATTCTGACACACTTGCCGCCATTTACGATGCCCTGTATCACAGATCGATCAGCGGAGGTTCGCCTGACGTGTATATTCAGCCGATGGCGGAGCTTGAAAAAATTGAAAAGCAAAACGGGCGCTGCGTACTGAGCTTTCATCAATGGCAGATGGATGAAACCTTTACGGCCGATTCAGAAAAAGTGATTTTGGCGACCGGCTTTAAACCTCATATTCCGGAATGGTTTACGGCAATTGCCCCCGATATCGAATGGGAGGATGAGAAACGCTTTAAAGTGACGGCCGATTCCCGTCTTGTCTTTAAGGACGACAGGCGGCATCATTTTTTCACATTAACGAATCTTGATCATGCTCACGGAACGGGCGCTACGAATTTGAAGCTGTCTGTTTACAGAAACCAAAAAATCATCAATACCATTCTGGGAAAAGAGCATTTCTCCATTAATAAAAAAACGGCTTTTCAGCAATTTCTTCCCGCTCAAAAAAACTGACCCCTTATGAAGAGGTCAGCTTTTTTTTATGATTTCTGCGGCTTCTTTTCAGGCGTCTTCCATTTGAACACGCTGTTCAACAGGAGATATATCCGCTTCGATTCTTTCGTGAGCAAAGGGCCGAAGATGGCCAGTATCAAAACATATAAGGCGGCGAAAGGTTTAAGTGAAGCGGACAGGCCGCCGGCGATGCCGAGATTTGCGACGATAATGGAGAATTCGCCGCGTGACACAATGGTCAGCCCGATATTAGACGATGCTTTATGAGAAAGCCCCGCCCGGCGCCCGGCGATCATGCCGGCGATAAAGTTTCCGGCAATCGTCAGCAGAACGGCGCCGAGGGCAAGCCATACCGCATCTCCGAGTGAAAACGGATCAATGCTCAGACCGAAGCTGAAGAAAAACATGGCCCCGAAAAAGTCACGGAACGGCACGACAAGATGCTCAATCCTGTCAGAATGGGCCGTCTCCGAAAACACGAGTCCGAGCAAGAGCGCGCCGATCGCTTCAGCGACATGAATCGTTTCGGAAAAGCCGGCAATGAAAAAGAGCGCGGCGAAAATGACGATGACAAATACCTCGTTTGAACGGATATCAAGCAGCTTGTTCAGCAGAGGCGGCAATTTTCGAGCGGCAATGAAAAACAGCAGCATATATCCGAAAGCGATCACGATTGACATCAGCGCGCCTCCGACAGACGTCGCGTCTCCCAGAACAAGCCCGGAAACGACGGATAAGTAAACCGCCAGAAAGATATCCTCAAACATAATGATGCCGAGAATCAGCTCCGTTTCCGGATTGGCCGTGCGCTTTAAGTCGACAAGCACCTTTGCGACAATGGCGCTTGATGATATCGTGATGACGCCCGCCAATACAAGCACTTCCAAAAAGGAAAAGCCCGTGATAAAGCCGTAGATCAGCCCTAAACTGAAATTAATCAGAATATAAATCGTTCCGCCGGCGGCGATTGAACGTCCGGATTTGACTAATTTTCCGACCGAGAATTCAAGCCCGAGGTAAAAGAGGAGGAACAGGACGCCCATCCGTCCGAAAAATTCAATCACTTCCCGGCTTTCGATAAACGTCAGGTCAATGATGCCCGCTTGGGGCGCGTGCGGCCCGACAAGCATTCCTAAAATGATCAGGAAGGGGATGATCGAGAATTTAATTTTATTGGCGATGACACTCGCAATGGCTACAAGAACTAACGCCGTACCGACTTCAAATACGAGATGGTCCATAAACAGATCACACTCCGTCTCTGGAGAGGAAGTCTTGGATCAGCTTTTTCAGATGCTTTCTTTCACCTGAGAGGACGAGTGTATCGTTTGCTTCAAGGAGCGAATCAGCGCCCGGGTTTAAAAGCTTTTTCCGGTTATGCTTAATGATGGCGATGACCGTCACGTCATAGTTCTGCCGCACATCCAGTTCGCCGAGCGTCCGCCCTGCCGCTTTTGCCCCTTTTTCAACTTTAAACCATTCGATAATCAGATCGTTGAACGCCATTTCAATCGATTCAAGCGCCTGCGGTTTATACACCATACCGCCGATAATCGCGGCAATCTGTCTTGCTTCCGCATCATCAAGTGAAATGCTTGCCAGAAGCTCATCAGGGTCGCGGTCATCAAATCTGTAAATTTCCCGCCTGCCGTCATCATGAATGATGATCGTCATTTTTTCATGATTTCTCGTTTCGATTTCGAATTTTTTCCCGATACCGGGCAGATCGTTTTCTTTAATATTCATAAAAAATCCCTCCGGAATATACTGTTTTTACATCGTAAATACAGATTGGCAATGAGAAATGGTCTGATGCCGGAGGTAATTTGACTGGTATTGTATCGGAATGGCGCATGTCCTTTCCATTGTGGAATCAATGAATTGATCAAGAGGTTTGACAGATAACAGGGAGATCATCCGGGATAACGCACCGTATCCTTTTGACAGGCCTTGCGGAGCGGTTTTGGTTTGAACCGGCGTCTTTGCCGATTCCGTTTCCTGCGGGTAAACCGAAATTTGTACATGGCTGTCTGTTTCTGTCACCAATTGGGAAGGAAGAGCGACATCCGAAGGGGGGAACAGCACCATAAAAAAGCTCAGTAACAAGCTGAGTATCACATATTTCATTATCGGCGTTTTTCCCCCTTTTGTTTTGTATATCAATTTCACTATATAAAAATGTATGTTCAGTTTCAAATGATATGCATTTTTCGGTATCTATTGACCTTGAAAAATAAAGGAGTTTCGCTTCGGCGGAAGGAATATATCATTTGAACAAAATATGTAAGCGGATACAAGGAGGGTGTAAACATGCAGTATATTCGTTATGAAGAAAAGGGAAAGATCGCAGAGATTGTGCTGAACCGGCCTGACAGTTACAACGCGCTGAATGAACAAATGCTCCGGGAATTGGAAAATGCATGCGTGATGGCCGCCGACAGCGAAGCGCTTATCGTCCTCTTGCGGGGGGAAGGCCGGGGATTTTCTGCGGGCGGTGATATCCAGATGATGACGTCTGATCATGATTCAGGAGAATATGAACGGCTCATGAAAATGATCGAATCCATTACGCTGACGCTCTATGATATGAAAAAAATTGTGATAGCCGCCATCCACGGAGCCGCGGCGGGGCTCGGGCTGAGTTTCGCGCTGTGCGCCGATGTGGTGCTCGCTGAAGAAAACGCCCGCCTCGCGATGAATTTCATCGGCATCGGATTGGTTCCCGATGGAGGAGGCCATTATTTATTAATGAGACGCGTCGGTGAGATCGAAGCGAAAAAACTGATTTGGAGCGGTGAAAAATTGCCGGCTGAAAAAGCGGTGCGGCTCAAGCTTGCCGACGGGCTGTTCAGCGGCGGCCCTGCGGAGGGGGCGCAACCGTATATCGACCGATTGCTGCATGCGCCGCTGTCAGCGATGATTGAAACGAAGGCTATTTATCAGAGCCTCCATATCAGCCGGTTAAAAGACGTTTTGTCTCTTGAACGAAAGGCCCAGGAAAATATGAGAAAAACGGATGATCATAAAGAGGGCATCCGCGCCTTTTTAGAAAAACGGACGCCGCAATTTAACCGGTAACATACAGAAGCCGGAAAGCTTCTGTTATCTGTGGAATAAAATCAGCTTTCCGGCTTCATTTACCAAGCGGTGAGTACTGTTCTCAAGCTTTTTTTCCTTTAACAAAGCCTCTCCGGCGGCCTTCGCCTCCGCCTCATTATCCGCTTCGATCCGTTCATCCAGCAGCGTTTCTCCCGACGCATGGAATGCGGTCAATACATATTGTCCCATCATGTCACCCCCTTTATAGAATGATATTCTGATAAAGAATTTAAAATCCTCCATTAATTTTTACCCATTATTAGTATATAATGGGTCAAGGAAGGAGTTGGATTCGTGCTTACAATTGAAAACGTAACGAAAACATTCGGCAGCTTTACCGCTGTTGACAATTTGAACCTGCAAATACCTGAAAGGGAAATGTTCGGGCTGCTCGGCGCAAACGGCGCGGGAAAAACGACGACCTTTCGGATGATTTTAGGTCTTTTAAGCCTGACTGACGGGCATATCACCTGGAAAGGGAAGCCGGTCAATTATTCCATCAGTGAAAAAATCGGCTATCTCCCGGAAGAGCGGGGGCTGTATCCGAAAGTGAAGGTGAGTGACCAGCTTGTCTATCTGGCGAGATTAAAAGGAATGAGCAAAAAAGAGGCGGAAAAAGAGCTCATGACATGGCTCGAGCGGTTCGGCATTACAGATTACAAGAATAAGAAAGTAGAAGAGCTGTCAAAAGGAAACCAGCAGAAAATCCAGTTCATTTCGGCCGTCCTGCATAAGCCTGAACTGCTGATTCTCGATGAACCTTTCAGCGGTCTTGATCCGGTGAATGTCGAGCTGCTGAAAGAAGCGGTCATTTCTTTGAAAAACAGCGGCGTTTCCATCGTTTTTTCAAGCCACCGAATGGAGCATGTGGAAGAACTTTGCGAGAATTTGTGCATTCTCCAGAAGGGAAAACCCGTCGTTCAAGGCAATCTGAAAGACATTAAGCGGTCTTTCGGCAAAAAAAATGTCACCGTTCATTCAGATGATGACCTCAGCTTTTTAAAAACGCATGAAGGCGTCGTGAAATGGAAGGAAACAAATGACGGGATCAGACTGCAGGTCGCGAATGAACCGGTTTCTCAGGATATTTTCCGGGCGCTGCAAGGGAAAGGTTTTATACGGAAGTTCGAATTGGAAGAGCCGTCACTGCATGATATTTTTATAGAAAAGGTGGGGGCCGTATATGAATAAATTTTGGATTATGCTGTTTCATACATATAAAAACAAAATCGCGACAAAGTCATTCATTATTTCGACCGCCATTACCGTTTTATTAGTATTAGCGGTGACCAACCTGCAATCGATTATATCCGTGTTTCAATCGGATGACGGCAAGCAGCAAATCGCGGTGATTGATGAAACGGGCGGGCTGTACCCGGCGTTTGCAAAACAGCTTAAAGCGGCGGATACAGACAATGATCTGCAGGCAATGGAGACGAAGGAGTCCGAAAAAGATGCCGTAAAGCGTGTCAAAGACGGTGAATGGGACGGACTGTTTATCATCAGACAAGATCAAAAAGGAACGATAACAGGAGCATACAAGGCGCTGACCATTTCCGATGAATCAGCGTATAAACTGCTCAAGCAGGCTTTAACCCAGACAAAAACCGCTGTTGAAACCGCCAAGCTCGGCATTTCGGCAGAAAAAGTCAGCAGCCTCTACACTCCGCCGGAAGTCAGCAAAGACGCGCTGGAAAAAGGGGCGAAATCCGAGGAAGAGCTCGGTCAGGTAATGGGGCTTGTATACATCATGCTGTTTGTCATCTACTTCTCAGTTATCATGTACGCAAGCATGATTGCGATGGAAGTGGCGACGGAAAAATCGTCCCGCGTCATGGAAATTTTAATTTCAAGCATGCCGCCGATTCAGCAGATGTTTGCCAAACTGTTCGGTATCGCGCTCGTGGGGATCACACAGTTTGCGGTGCTGATTGCGGCTGGTTATCTCTCACTGAAGCTGAACCCTCAAAATGATGCGTCGTCGCCGATCAGTGCATTTCTCAATTTTACGGATGTTCCCGTCTCGACGATAGTCTATGCTGTCATTTTCTATTTGCTCGGCTATTTTCTTTACGCGACGCTTGCCGCGTTTCTCGGCAGTGTTGTCAGCCGGATAGAGGACGTACAGCAGACGATTCAGCCGATGGTTTTTTTAGTCGTGGCAGGTTTTATGATCGCCATGTTCGGCATCGGCAATCCTGACGCCGGTTTTATTACCGTTACATCTTACATTCCGTTTTTCACGCCGATGATTATGTTTTTACGCGTCGGGATGCTCGATATCCCGTTTTGGCAGGCTGCGGCCGGAATCACCCTGACACTGGTCACTATCGTGATCTTTGCAGCGGTCGGCGCGAAAATTTACAAAGGCGGCGTTTTGATTTACGGAAACGCCAGCGGATTCAAAGCGATCAAACAAGCGCTGCGCATCTCCAAAAAATAAGTGAAACAGCCCGGAACAGCCGGGCTGTTTTTTTATTTTACAGAACGTGCATTCGTATAAAAACGGTGCTAAAATAAGGGTAATTCAATTTGCAGAAAGGGGAGGGCGAGATGGCTGATCTGACGTTTATTCATGCCGCTGACCTGCATCTGGACAGCCCGTTTTACGGCATTTCGAATCTGCCTGAACCGGTATATGCGCGTATTAAAGAAAGCACATTTCACAGCGTCCGCCGACTGACGGACGGGGCACTCCGGGAGCAGGCAGATTTCGTGCTGCTTTCGGGGGATCTGTTTGACGAAGCCAACAGAAGTTTAAAAGCCCAGCTGTTTTTGAGAAAACAGTTTACGAGATTACAGGAAGCGGATATCCAAGTGTTCGTCATATTCGGCAACCATGATCATTTGGGCGGTAAGTGGACGCCGATTGAATGGCCGGAAAATGTACATACATTCTCCTCAGATACACCGGAGGAAAAATCTTTCTTTAAAAACGGAGAGCTTGCGGCAAGCATATACGGATGCAGCTATCAGGAAAGAAGCGTAACGGTCAATCAGGCGGCCCGTTACCGGAAAATGACCGGTGCGCCTTATCATATCGGCATGCTCCACGGCATGTTATCAGGAGCGGAAGGGCATGACCCGTACTGCCCGTTTACGAAAGAAGACCTTGAAAAAAGCGGCATGGATTACTGGGCGCTCGGACACATTCATAAACGGCAGGTTCTGTCCGCCCAGCATCCCGCCGCCATTTACCCCGGGAATATTCAAGCCCGGCATTTAAAAGAAACCGGGCCTAAGGGATATTATCTCGTCCGGGCGGCAAACGGTGAGATGTCTTGGGAATTCAAAGAAGCGCATGATGTGTTATGGGAGGAAATTGATCTTGATATCTCCGGAGCTGAACATATGACTTCACTTCTGAAAGCCGCATCAGATACATTCTCCGGCTTGCGCGCGGCGGGCCGCCCGGCATGTGTCAGGCTGGTGCTTCGCGGCGCAGCGCCCCGCTTTTGGACGGAGGCGCCCGCAGGCATCGCGGAGGAGCTTCTTTCCGCTTTACAGGAGGAAGAGGCCGAAGAGGAATGTTTCGTCTGGCCGCTTGCGCTTGAGGATCGGACGGATGAAACAGACACCGTGCCGCCCGATCCGTTTTTTAAAGGGCTCCTTCAGGACATAGAACAATGCGCAGACATGAGCGGTGTATTTGAAGCCCTTGAGCGTCATCCCGTATACCGGCGTCAGATGGCTTCATTTACAGATGAAGAGATACTGGATATTAAGCGGCAGGCTCAAGCCGTTTTAAGACGCCAGATGAAGGAGCTTCAGAGATGAAAATAACGGCGCTGCATATTTACCAATACGGAAAATTTTCCGACCGAAGTTTTCAGCTGTCAGATTCTCCCGTGCAAGTGATCTACGGGTTAAATGAAGCGGGCAAAACGACATTGATGTCCTTTATCAAAAGCGTGCTGTTCGGTTTTCCGAAATCAAAAAAATACGAACCGAAAAACGGCGGGGTTTACGGCGGCACTGTGGAATTGAAGCATGGCGATCACGGTGCTGTCAAGATCGAACGGACAAAAGGCGCTGCCGAAAAAGTCAGAGTGTATACGGCTTCAGGCGAAATCAAGGACGGAGAATGGCTCAAACAGCTTCTCTCCGATACAGACCGGGCGCTGTACGAAGCGATCTATTCGTTCGATGTATTCGGACTGCAGGAGATTCAAGCTTTTAACCGGGACAAAATCGGCGAGTTTCTCCTGTATTCGAGCTTATTCGGGTCGGAAGCGGCGGCAAAGCTTGACGGGCGGCTGGCAAAAGAACTTGACAGGATGTATAAGCCGAACGGGCGGAACCCCCGCTTAAATCAGGAGTTGGATACATTAAAGCGGCTCAGCGCCCAGCTGAAACAGGCGGAAGCTGCGGAAGCGGGCTATCACAGCCTTCTGGAAGAGAAAAAAAGCGCCGGCGGCCGTTTGCAGGATGCCGAAGCACGATTGAAAGACATAACTGAAGAAATCAAAACAGTAAAATCGGCGATAGAAGCAAAGCCGCTCGCAGACAAAAAAACAGCCTTGGAAAGCGAACTTTCTTCTTATCCGGAAGCATTGAAGCAATTCCCGAAGGACGGAATGCATCAGCTTGAAAAATACGAATCGCATCTCCATCCGAAAGCGGCCCGTCTTGAGGGGCTTCGGGCAAAATCGGCTGAACTCAGGCGGCAGACTGATCTGCTCGCTCCAAATGAGGACTTGCTGCAAAAAGAGCGGCAGCTGCAGGAGCTTTCCGGCGAGCAGCATATGTACGAATCGCGCGGCGAACAGCTTGCCGCCATCCAATCACAGATCCGGCAGACATCTGCCCGCGTTTCGTCAGGATTGCAGCAGCTCGGAAGACATGAGGAGGACGGCATTCTTTCACTGAACACCGATTATGAATATGAATGGCGGCTGCAGGAAGCCGTGCAGAGCGCCGGACAGGCAAGAGAAAGAAAGACACAGCTTGATGCGATTTTCGAACAAGCGCGGCTGGAGCTGGAAGAAGCCGAACGAAAACATGCCGTGACGGCGGAAAACATTTTGGACCCCGCTGTCAGGAAAGAAAAAGAAGCCGCTTTACAATCATATAAGCAAACGGCTGATACAGAAGGAAACGAATGGCAGGCACATGTTCAGCATCTGGAAAAACAGCGCGCCAAACAAAAAAAGCTCTTTCTCGGTGCGGGCATTCTGTTCATTGCGATTTTCGCTATGTTAAAGGAATGGCTGCCCGCCGCCCTTTTTACCGGTGCTCTGCTGCTGTATATGCTGTCCGGCATGCAAAAACCGCTGCCGTCAGAAAGAGGAGGGCCCGGACACAAGAAAAAGAAGCCGGCGATCTCTAAAGAAGCGGCTGATCTTCTGCAGGAAGAGCTTTGGCGTGACGGCCGGCACCGGCAGCAGCTGATTGCGGATCAAGCCGTGCTTGAACAGAAAGAAGCGGCATATGAAAGAGTCATCCGCCAATATGAAGAATGGGAGGCCGAAATGGCGCCGTCTGAAAAACAGGCGGAACTTTTTATGAATGAACTGGGGTTTTCAGGAAGTCCTTCCCATCTTCTTGACGCATATCATGTAATGAAAGATGTCAAAAAAGAAATCCTTAACAAGCATGAGCTGACCATTGAAGCGGGCAGGCTGCAAAAGCTGCAAAGAGCATTTGAGGACCGGGTCAAAAAGCTGAGTCCTTCAGACGGAAGGGAGCTGTCCGTAAAAGAAAGACTGCACGTTTTGCTGGCGCAGGCGGAACGGGCCCGTGAGGAAGCAAAACGAAAGCAGGCGCTCGAAATGGATCTGCTGCATGCACAAGAGCAAATGCGTGAATTAAACGAAGAAGTTCATTACTACGAACAGCAGGTCAAACAGCTTTTCATGGCGGCAGGCGCAAAAAACCGCGAACACTTTTGTGAACTCGCCAGGCTGAATGAAAGCCGCCGGGAAACAGAGCGGCAGCTGCGCGAAATCAAAACGCACTTGTCCGGCATAGGCGGAAAACAGCTGGAGCCGTACATGAGCCGCACAGTGTCCGAACTTGAACATACAGTCGTTCAGAAGGAAACAGAGAAAAAAACGCTTGAGGAAAAAAGCGCGCAGCTCCGTGAGCAAACCGCTTTATTAACGGTGAAGCAAGAGCAGCTGGAGTCCTCGGGGCTTGTATCCGATTTAAAACAGCAGACAGAAATGCAGAAGGAGCGCGTGAAAAAAACCGCAAAAGAGTGGGCTGCATTACAGACGGTCAGACACATTATAAGGGAAAAAATGGAGCGGCATAAAAAAGTGACGCTTCCCCGTCTGTTAGAAACCGCCGGTGCATTATACGGGCCGCTTACGGACGGACGCTATCACAAATTGTATTTTTCCGAGGCTGATGATTCCATTATGGTCATGCGGAAAGACGGAACGGTGTTTTCTGCAGGCGAACTGTCACAGGCGGCATGCGAGCAGCTTTATGCGGCGATTCGTTTTGCCCTTGCGTCAGAGAGGGAATCTGCGGTATCACTGCCGTTTTTACTTGATGACAGTTTTGTCCATTTTGACAGGCAGCGGCTGCAGCGGCTGTTTGATGTGCTGAATCAGCTTTCAGAAGGCGGGCGGCAGATACTTTATTTCACCTGCCATGAGCATGTCAGCCGGTCTTTTCACAGCGGACAAGTCATGCGCCTCCTGTCATAAAAGAGTTTATTTTCAAAAAAGAGGTATGTGCTATACTGGTATTATGTAAGATATGGAGGGAGCTTTTAATAGAATGGCAAAAGGTATTATGCTGCACGAGGTCGGCGAGCAGGTCGATCAATACTTTCTGATTAAATCTTCGACTAAGGGAATCGCAAGCAACGGAAAACCATTCCTGACGTTAATGCTGCAGGACCAATCGGGAGATATCGAAGCGAAGCTGTGGGATGCCAAGCCGACTGATGAAGTAACGTACGCGGCGCAGACGATCGTGAAGGTGATCGGAGATGTCCATCACTATCGCGGACGAAACCAGCTTAAGCTGAGAAACATCCGGCCGGCCGGCGAGAACGAAAATGTCAGCATTGATGATTTTCTGGAAACGGCGCCGATTCCGAAAAATGAAATGATGGAAACCGTCACTCAATACATTTTTGAAATGAAAAATCCAAACATCCAGCGGATCACAAGACATCTGGTCAAAAAATATGCGGCTGAGTTTATGGATTACCCGGCGGCGGCTAAAAACCACCATGAGTTCGTTTCCGGGCTCGCGTATCATGTAGTGTCCATGCTGAACCTGGCAAAAGCGATAGCCGATCTGTATCCGTCTCTTGACCGGGATTTACTTTATGCCGGAGTCATTCTGCATGATCTCGGCAAAGTAAAAGAGCTTTCAGGCCCCGTCTCCACAACGTACACCGTGGAAGGGAATCTGCTCGGGCACATTTCGATCATGGTGACAGAGCTTTCAAAAGCAGCCGAAGAGCTTCAGATTGACGCTGAAGAAGTGCTGATTCTGAAGCATTTGATTTTAAGCCATCACGGAAAAGCGGAATGGGGAAGCCCGAAACCGCCGATGGTGAAAGAAGCGGAAATTCTGCACTACATTGACAATCTGGATGCAAAAATGATCATGATGGACAGAGCGCTGGAACGGGTGAAGCCGGGCGAATACACAGAGCGTGTATTTGCGCTTGAAAACCGTTCTTTCTACAAACCGACTTTCCATCAATAAGATAAAAAAGACCGATTCTCTATGATCGGTCTTTTTTACGTTCAGCTCTCATAACTTGTCTTTATCAAGCATAGCTTAGAATAAAGACTCTGGGTGAAAAAGGGAGGAAACCGACGTGCTATTTTTTCCTTGGTGGGTATACCTTTGCATTATCGGAATTATTTTCAGCGCTTATAAGCTTTTCACAACAGCTAAAGAAGAGGAAAAGCTTGACCAGTCGTTTATTGAAAAAGAAGGAAGGGTGTATATTGAACGGATGGAACAGGAACGCGAGCGCCGTATGGCGGCGCCCGCAAGTGAAAACGGGGATGCGGAAGAAAACTCCAATCATTCCATCGCATAAAAAAACTGTGCGGCTCGCCGAGAGCCCGCACAGTTTTTTTATTTAGATTCAGAAGAAGTTGAAGTGTTAAACGTGTCTTTTAAGTCTTTGTCTTCCACTTTTACGTCAGCTTTTTTCATGACTTTTTGAATTGCCGCCTGTACAGCTGAGTTGTCGTTTAATTTCTGTTTAAGAACTTCTTCTTTCAGTTCTTTTTTCATGTCATCATATTTGCCGCGTTCTTCTGTCTTTTTGATGATATGATAACCGAATTTTGTTTTGACCGGATCGCTGACTTGTCCGACTTTCAGGCCGAATGCAGCTTTGCTGAATGTTTCATCCATTGACTTTTTATCGAACCAGCCAAGGTCGCCGCCGTTGTCTTTTGAGTTGTCAGTTGAATATTCTTTCGCAAGCGTTTCAAACTTCTCGCCTTTTTTCAGCTTTTTCTCCACTTCGTCAGCTGTCTTTTTGTCAGTGACAAGGATGTGGCTCGCGCGGATTTTACCTTTTAAGCCGTCGTAATATTCTTTCGTATCGGAGTCAGTCACTTTGATGTTGTCTTTCGCCGCTTTTTGCGCAAGCAGTTCGTACTTCACCTGATCTTTCAGGTAATCTTCGCCGTACTGCTGTTTAAGGGCGCTGTACTGATCGCCGAGCTGCGTTTTGTACTCTTTCAGCTTGGTATCGATTTCTTTATCCGATACTTTGTATTTTTTTGCTAATACTTTTTCTTGTACGAGCTGTGTCAGCACACTTGCGCCCGCGGTTTTTTTCATGTTCGTGTAGAGCTCGCCTTTTGTTACATTTCCGGCATCCGTCTTGGCAATCACGTCGTTGTCGCCGCTGCTGCAAGCGCTGAGAGCCAGGACGCTCGTTGCCGTAATAGCTGCTATCGCGATTTTCTTCATCCCTTTAAACACTCCTAATCATCCAAATTAAATTGCATATGCGTATCATAACATATTGTGGCTTTCTGTAAAAAGATTTTAAATAAAGGGCATTCGTCTAGTCAAACTTTTTCCTGATACATACAAATATATTGATCATGAAAAGGAGGTAATGAACCATGGGCGGAGGATATTCAAACGGTTTCGCACTGCTCGTAGTACTGTTCATATTGCTTATCATCGTAGGTGCAGCTTACATTTGTTAAGCGAAACGGATCGCTTTTTCTAAAAGCGGTCCGTTTTCTTACCCGGGCGCCTAATCGTTTCAGTAGTAAATTGCATATGATGTAATTGGAAAAATAAAACGTTTTGTAGGAGGTGCTTTTGGAGATGGGTGAAGTATTTGCAGGCGGTTTTGCATTATTGGTTGTTCTGTTCATCTTATTGATCATCATCGGCGCTTCTTGGCTTTATTAAGAAAAAAATATGGCTGTCGGGGGTCAGACCTCCGTCAGCCATATTTTTTTGCCTGTTTACACAGTAAAGGAGATCTCGACGAATGAAGAGATCAGTAAAATTAAAATAGATACATTAATAAAACGGAATACCTTATCCTGCCGGTCTTCAGGAATCTCTCTGACAAGGCATAATGTATTTGTGAGCCTGTTTATGAAATAAAGAATAAACAGGGCAGCCACGATAAAATAGAATAAAATGATGGGAGATTCCCCCTCTCTCTGAACTGCTCCCATATTACATTACCAAATATTTATTAAAAAAGATAGAATGTAACCTGAAAAATCAGCGGGACATCAAGACTCCGGCACTTTTTTTACTAAAATATCAAAACCGTCGGATTCCTGGTCAATCAGACATGATTTGGGCGCTTTGACCAGATGCAGGGCAAACAGAAGATCAGGCAGGCAATACCCCGCATGGATGCTCGAAATCATATAAAAGTAATGAGCGTGTCTCGGAAATGCCAGTCCGGCATAAAACAATAACGGCGTAATGAATAAAAACGGGCTGATCGTTGAAATCAGCATCGTCGTTTTCGGTATGCCTTTCCATGTCGGCATCCGCAAGAAGTACATTTTCATTTCCTTTTTTCTTTTTTTACAGATCATCGGCAGGACATGTATGACTTTATGTACAAATAAAGTAACAACGAGCAGAACACAAAAAGCAAACACGTGCCCGTCACTTAAACTGATATTCGGACGCAGCAGCCCGAATGCCAAGAAGTTGCATATAAAAAACAGGATCATAAAACCTACAGCAGTCAATAATAAACGAACCGCACCATAATCTTTGATCAGATTAATGGTTTTCCAGCAATTCATCAGAGTCATCCTTCCGTACAAAGATGGAATACAATCTCAAAATAATTTACTCTCTTCAGGAGAAAAAATCAATCCTTTTTTAAAGAAAAAAATAAACCTGGAAAGAGAAGAACAGAAGAGCTCGGTGAAACATGGAAATGTACGGTTTAACCTTTCTTCTCCATTCATTATCAGCTAAAATAAGATTAAAGATAGAAAGAAGTGAAACGGATGGATTCAATGGATCAGCGTATCGGGCGTTTAGAATATTACATACAATTGCTGGTGAAAACGGTGGATATGGATAAGTACCCTTTTTATGCGATGATGATTGAAAAAGGGCTGACCGAAGAAGAAGGAGAAGAGGTCGGGCGGATCTGCCGCGAATTGGAGGACGAGCTGGAGTCGCAAAAAGCGCAAGGCTTTGTGACGTTTGACAAGCTCCTTGCGCTTTTTGCGGGACAGCTGAACGAAAAATTAGATGTTCATGAAACGATTTTTGCTCTGTATGAGCAGGGGCTTTATACAGCGCTGATGGAAGAATTTATTGAGATTATGAAGCACTTTGATTAACTGTTGATCGGTTCCAGCTCTTCAGCCGTTTCATGGACAGCCGATTCGTCCGTTTTTTTCTTCAGCCTTCCGTCTTCACTATCAAAATCATTGTTTATGTTTGTCAATGATTTCTCGAATATCTCCATAAAATCTTCGCCGTAAATGTGGCGGATGACACAGGTTAATTCTTCAACCTCAGGAAACTTCCCGAATAAGTGGTAGATCGGCTGTGAGCCTTTAAACACAGCGTTTCTCGACGGATCAAACTCCTCAAGCAGGCTTTCGAATACATTTTCCCCTTCTTCTGTTAACTGAATGTACGTGTTCCGTTTATCATTCAGCCGCTTGGAAAATTTCAGATATCCCCGTTCTTCAAGCTTTTTTGAAAAGTTAAATGCAGTTGATACGTGCATAACGCCGAATTTGGCGATTTCTGAAATAGAAGCTCCTTTAAGCTGATAGGCAATCCATAATATATGATGCTCATTAATATTAAGGTCGTACGGCTTCAGCCAATTCTGCCAGTCTTTCTCGATAGATTTCCACAGCGCTTTGGACAGCTGCGCCATTTTTTGGGTATAGATTAAAGCTTCTTTTAGATCGTAAGGCGGTTCAACACGATTCAATACAGATCACCTGCTTCACATTTTCTTTTCCTCTATTATGCCAATAAAATAAAGATTAATAAAGATGAAAATTTAAGAATTTTATAATAAATTCTTCATCCATTGCTGGGAAAGGCTTTAAACCGCAAAAAAAAGTGCGGAACGCAATATGTCCGCACTTTTTTTGGTTGTATAGGATATTAGTTTTGTAAGGTTTTCTCCAGCTGTCTGATTTTCTCTTCAATATCAGCGATTTCCTTCTGGAGATCCTGCTGGTGCGGTTTGATTTCCTCCTGCCACCTTTTAATGCTGGTCTGAAGCTCTCCGCCTACGTCTTTAATGACTTCTGCGCTTTCTTTCGCCGTTTGGACAAGCTGGTCCTTAAGCGCCATTCCGTCTTTTTTTAACCGTTTGATTGTGTCCTCAATTGAATTGCAATTCGCTTTGATTTTGCCCCGCAGCTCTTTTCCGGATGAAGGAGCCGAGAGTAACACCGCTGCGCCTCCGATCAATCCGCCTACGAAAAGGCCTGTTAAAAGGGAACGTCCGTCAGCCATTTGAAATCACCCCGTTTTTTTTCTCATAACTTTTATCATTTTTGTTCAGAAGAATAAACTTCTATACATAGCTTGCTTTATTTTAGCATATTTTTTAAGGGAAAAGGAGGGAGAAGGTTGTCTGTCTTTATGATTGTTTTATCTTGTATGGCTCTTGTCTTTGCGGCGGGCGCCGTTTATTACCTGAAACTGCTCGGCCAGGCCGCTTCTTATCCGCCGAAGCGGGTCGTCCGCCAAAAGGCCATTGTCTGCTCAGCAGGAACCGCCCTCGCATTGTTCCTTATCTTTTTCACAAAACTTCTCGTATAAAACATGCTGAAACACATTAAAAAACCTCTTCCGGCCGGAAGAGGTTTCGGTATGCGGTTATTTCACCGTTTCAATCATATTGGACCGTTTTAAGATCGTCTGCACAATCGGATGCATAATGATAATGGCGATCGTATTCAGCGCAGCCGCCGGAAGGACGACCGCGAGCACCAATGCGGTGAATCCGCCCGGCAGGCCGACAATCAGAAGGGCCAGCGCCAAAAAGAGCAAACCGGAGATGAAGGTGCCGGCTATCGTAATGACGGCGGCGGGCGCTGTTTTCACGCTCTTTTTCACCAAAAGCGCCAGCGCGAGAAACAGAAACGCCGTTACCGGTTTTTCAATGATATTCGGAAGCTGTCCGCCCGGAAAAGATGTCGTGAGTGCGGAAATGATTCCCGTTACAATCCCAATCATCAGCACGTTCTGCACACGGGGGAATAACAGAATACCCATAAACATCATCACAAGCATCATATCGGGTTTCATTCCGAATAATACCGGCGGCATAATGGAATGAAGCACCGCTCCGATTGCCGCAAACAGGGCCATAATGACTAATTCTTTTGTTTTCATACTAAGCTCTCCTCTGCTAAGCTTTTTCGCCATCCAATAATATGCTCGTCATTTATTGCGATGGCCGGAAAAATTGATATGCAAACAGTATATCAAAGGAACCGTTATGTTAGAAGAAATTTATTCGTTTTCCTGCTGGAACTTTCTCATAAACTGAGCCAGTTTTTCACAATCAGCCAGGCTGACGGCGTTGTAGATAGACGCCCTGCAGCCTCCGACTGAGCGGTGGCCTCCGAGTCCGGTCATTTTAGCCGCTTTCGCTTCTTCAACGAATTTTTTCGTGAGACTGCTGTCGCGGAGGGTGAACGTGACGTTCATGTGAGAGCGGCTGTCTTTTGCGGCATGCCCCGCGTAAAACCCGCCGCTTGCGTCGATTGTGCCGTACAGGACGTCGGCCTTTTCCTGATTGCGCCGTTCAGCCGCTTCGACACCGCCGTTTTCAGCCAGCCATTCAAGGATGAGGCTCAGCATATAAATCGCAAATGTAGGCGGCGTATTATACAGTGAATCGGCTTTTGTGTGAGTGGAGTATTTCAACATTTTAGGGACGTTGGCGTTTTCGTTTTCAAGCCATGATTTTTTCATGATGACGACCGTGACGCCGGACGGCCCGAGGTTTTTCTGGGCTCCGCCATAGATGACATCAAACGTTTTGACATCAATTTTTCTGCTCAGGATGTCGCTTGACATGTCGGCTACGAGCGGGATCGGTGAATTCGGGAACTCTTTCCACTGCGTTCCGAAAATCGTGTTGTTTGACGTAATATGCAGGTAGGCGCCGTCTTTGATTCCTGAGAGGTCCGCTTCCGGTATGTGGTTGTGGTTTGAATCTGCGCTTGTTGCCGTGACGGATGTGTTTCCGAACAGTTTCGCCTCGGCGAGTGCTTTTTCAGACCATGCGCCCGTTACGATGAAGTGCGCCGTTTTTTCCGGTGTTAAAAAGTTCATCGGCAGCATGGAGAATTGAAGGCTTGCGCCGCCTTGAAGAAATAAAATATCATAATCGTCGGGAATATCCATCAGTTCTTTCAGAAGGCTTTTTGCTTTTTGGTGCACCGCATCATATTCCGTGCTCCGGTGGGACAGCTCCATGACGGACATGCCGGTATCATTGAAGTTGACAAATTCTTTTTGTGCTTTTTGCAGCACATCCAGTGGAAGGGCTGCGGGTCCTGCATTGAAATTCGTTGTACGTTCCATGTTTACGATCTCTCCCTGTTTTCCGCTTTAGTGTAAGAAATAATACAATTATCCTATCACAATTTTTTGATTTTTTTGATATAAAAAAATATAATTTATGTTTTTTGTGTTTCCGGACGCAAAAAAACCTCATCTTTAAGATGAGGCAAGCCGTTTTCTGACGGTTGAAGCGATCTCCTGAAGATCGTCAGGCGTATAGTCTTCGGCGTGGGTCTTCCAGACAGCCCCGAAACCGTCGCCTTTTCCGTAACGCGGAATGATATGCATGTGAAAATGGAACACCGATTGGCCCGCTTTTTCACCGTTGTTATTGAGAATATTCAGCCCGATCGGCTCGAATTCATCGCGGATGGCGCGTGCGATTTTCGGCACCGCTTCAAAATATTCTTTAGAAAGCTCAGGCGTAAACTCGTACACGTTTTCGATATGTGTTTTCGGAATCACGAGCGTATGGCCTTTTGTGACCTGGCTGATATCAAGAAACGCCACGACGTGTTCATTTTCGTATACTTTTGAAGACGGAATGTCACCGGCAATGATTTTGCAGAAAATACAATCGTCCGCTTTGTGCATAGATGGGTTTCCTCCCTGAAAAGAAATATATGTATATTCTCATCGTACCACAAAAACGGCCAAAACAAAAAACAGGATGAACGGCTGCGCGTTCACCCTGATGCAGAAGGTCGAGCTTTATCACAGAAAATTGAATATGCCTTTTGTAAGCACCTCATTTGTTTTTAAAATGAAGACTTATGGGTCTGCTTAATCATTCCTGGGACAAACACCTCATTTGATTATTTCATCATGAATGAAGAACATCATCAAAGCAGTGTGTGAAGAAATTGTAAGCACAGGACATGTTGATTTTCATCCAACTGTTCTAAGACGTCTTTTATAAACACCTCATTTTCAGTTGATTAAAGCTGTTTCCTTCTACATACATTATGATGTCCGCCAAAACGATAACTATGCACCCTTTTCACGTGAGAAAAAAAGGGAATCGTTTCAAATCAGACTTTATTTTTGGTACTATGAAGAAAAACGAATCAGAAGGGGAGAAATTATGTCTCTGCTATCGGTAAAAGACTTAACCGGCGGTTATACGAGAAACCCGGTCTTAAAAAATGTTTCATTCACCCTTGAGCCGAACCAGATTGTCGGACTCATCGGATTAAACGGCGCGGGAAAAAGCACGACGATCCGGCATATTATCGGATTAATGGACCCGCATAAAGGCTCGATCGAGCTGAACGGCAAGACGTTTTCGGAGGATAAGGAAAGCTACCGCTCGCAATTTACGTACATCCCCGAAACGCCGGTGCTGTATGAAGAACTGACGCTCAAAGAGCATCTGGAGCTGACGGCCATGGCGTACGGCCTTTCCAAAGAAACGCTTGAAAAAAGGCTTCCTCCGCTTCTGAAAGAATTCAGAATGGAAAAAAGGCTGAAATGGTTTCCCGCTCACTTTTCCAAAGGGATGAAACAGAAAGTCATGATCATGTGCGCGTTTCTCGCGGAGCCTTCGCTTTATATCATTGACGAGCCGTTTCTCGGCCTTGACCCGCTTGCGATCAATGCATTGCTGGAGCGGATGGACGCCGCGAAAAAAGCCGGATCAAGCGTGCTGATGTCAACGCATATCCTGGCTACGGCAGAGCGCTACTGTGACGCTTTCATTATTTTACATAACGGCGAAGTGCGGGCAAGCGGCACACTGGAAGAACTGAGAGAGCAGTTCGGCATGAAAGACGCAGCTCTTGATGACTTGTATATCGAACTGACGAAGGAAGACGCCGGCCATGAATAATATGTCTACGATTTGGCAGTCCCGGCTTGAAGAGCATATAAAGGAAACCAGAATGTATATGAAATATATGCTCAATGATCATCTCGTCATTGTGCTGATCTTTTTTATTGCCGGCGCGGCAAGCTGGTACAGCAAGTGGGTCAAAGACATTCCCGTTCATTTTCCGTCATTTTGGGTGATGGCGGTGCTCTTTTCATTTGTGCTGACCGGTTCATACGTCCGGACGCTGTTAAAGGAAGCGGACCTCGTGTTTCTGCTGCCGCTTGAACCGAAAATGGGGACATACTTTAAGCATTCATTTAAGTACAGCTATCTGTCACAGCTGTTTCCGCTTATTGCTCTGTCGCTTGTATGCATGCCCCTGTTTTTCGCTGTAAGTCCGGGGGCGTCGCTTGCGTCGTATGCCGCCGTATTTATTCAGATGCTGGCGGTAAAAGCGTGGAATCAGGCCATGGAGTGGCGGATGACGTTTATGAATGACAGAAGCATGAAAATGATGGATGCGGTCATACGCTTTATCTGCAATATGCTGCTTTTATACTTCGTCTTACAGTCGTTTTATGTGTACGCTGCCGCCGTCTACATTGTGATGGCCGGCCTTTATGTGTATTTCACATCGGCCGCAAAACATAAATCATTAAAATGGGAAGCTCATATTGAATATGAATTAAGAAGGAAGCAGCGGTTTTACAGAATCGCCAATCTGTTTACCGATGTGCCTCACCTGAAAAAACAGGCAAAACGCCGGGCGTATCTCGACTTTTTGCTCAGAATGATTCCGTTCGAACAGCGGAAAACGTTCTCCTATATGTATGCGCGGGCCTTTCTGCGTTCAAATGATTATCTCGGCATTCAGGTCAGGCTCACGATTATTTTTATCCTGATTATTATGCTCGTTTCCGCCAATCCGTGGATAACGGCGGCGTTAACCGTATTTACCGTCTTTATTACGGGAATACAGCTTCTCCCGCTGTTCGGGCATTTTCATCATCTTTCTCTGCAGGAGCTTTACCCGGTCAATCAGAAAGCGAAGCTGCAAAGTTTCTTTTCGCTGATGAAATCGGCATTAACCGTGCAGGCGCTGCTGTTCTGTGCAGCGTCAGCCTATGCCGCGGGAGTCAGCGGGGCGCTGTATGCGGCTGTTGCTTCAGCCGTTCTGATTTTTGTGATCATGCCTTCGTATATGGGCGGAAGATTGAAAAAGTACGGCAAGCTGTAATCAATCGGGTTTTTGAAACCTCAATGAAAGAAGGAGACACAGATGACCGACGATCAGCAGCTGATACAGGAAGCACTGCAATGGAAAGCGCGTTTTTTACGCAAAGATTCTATGCTTGAACGTTTTTCTAAAGGAATGCAGGCGAAAATAAATGAGCGGATTCCTGATAAAATTCATGCCGTCATCACAGAAAGCATTAAAAAAATGACCGAAGCAACAATGGCGGGTTCAAATCTGGTGAAAGGCAAGCGGGATACAAACGGTATGACGCTTGCTGAAAAAGATGCCCTCGCCAGACAAACCATCGCATCGTACCAAAAGGTCGCGGCAGCCGAAGGTATCGGTACGGGGGCCGGCGGAATTTTTTTAGGGATGGCTGATTTTCCTTTGCTGTTATCCATTAAAATGAAATGTCTGTTCGATCTTGCCTCTATTTACGGCTATGATGTGAAAGACAGGGATGAACGATTGTTTTTGCTGTTTATTTTTCAGCTGGCTTTCTCAAGCGGTGAACAGCGGAAACGCATATACTCAATGATTGAACAGTGGGATTCGAAAAAGCATGATGTCGATTGGAGAGTTTTTCAGCAGGAATACCGCGATTATCTGGACGTGGTGAAATTGTTTCAGCTTTTGCCGGTCGTCGGAGCCGCCGTGGGCGGAGCGGCCAATTATAAACTGCTGTCACAGCTCGGTGAGACGGCAAGGCACGTTTTTCATTTAAGAATCACAGCAGCCGGTACGTAATGTACCGGCTGTTTTTTATGCCCTATCGGGGGTAGCTCACCGCGGCGCCGATAAGCACTTTGGCGGCCGTCAGCATCGCTTTTTCATTAAAATCAAATTTCGGATGATGATGAGGATAAATGGTTTCCGCGTTTTCTAAAGCGGCGCCCGTAAAGAAAAATGCGCCTTTTGTATGCTGCAGATAATAGGAAAAATCCTCTCCGGCCATCTGCGGCTCTCCTTCAATGACTTTCGTAACGCCGTCTGTTTCCGCTGCGGCGGCCGCCACGTGCGCCGCTTCCTCGGGATGATTGACGACGGCGGGATAACCGCGCTTGAAACGATATTCATAGGAAGCGGAGTGCATGGAACAGATTCCTTTTACGACGGCTTCTATTTCTGCTTCGAGCAGGCTGCGCACACTTTCGTCAAACGAGCGGACGGTGCCTGATATGACTGCCTGATCGGCAATCGCATTAAACGGATTTTCAGCGGTGAACGAGCCGGCTGAGATGACGGCCGGCTGCACCGGATTTACCCGCCGGCTGACGATATGCTGAAGAGCCGTGACGATTTGTGAGCCGATTAAAACGGCGTCCTTCGTATCGTGAGGAATCGCGCCGTGGCCGCCTTTGCCGATGACTTTTATCGTAAAGCCGTCAGCGGCGGCCATCACTGCGCCCGGGCGGCATAAGACCGTCCCGACGGGTTCAGTCGCCCAAAGGTGAGTGCCGAAAATGGCATCGACATGCTCGAGGCAGCCATCCTCAATCATTGATTTTGCTCCGCCGGGAGATAATTCCTCGGCGTGCTGGTGAATCATCACAAATGACCCTTTCAGTTTTTCCCGGTTGCGGTACAGCACTTTTCCGACCGCGAGCAGAGCCGCCGTATGGCCGTCATGCCCGCAGGCGTGCATGACGCCGGGAATTTGTGAAGCATAGGGCACATCTTTTTCATCCTGTATCGGCAAAGCGTCAAAATCAGCTCTGAGTGCCACGACCGGTCCCGGTTCACCGCCTTCAATATAGGCTGTGACACCGTTTCCCCCGACATTCGTCCGGATGGGAACGCCGAGCTTTTCATAAAATGAGGCGATGAACGCCGGTGTTTTTTTCTCCTTAAAGGATGGCTCGGGATTCATGTGAAGGTGACGCCTGATTTCAACCATTTCCTCATACAGCCCGTCAAGCTGAGCGTTTAAGCTTTTTTGAAGTGTCGTTAACGTCAAAAGCGATGCCCCCTCGTCTGCTTTTCCCATGATTGTATAGAAAATGTCAGAAGATTTCAATCCTTTTGCTACGGGAGAATGATGATGGCGGCGATCGTTGTGACGACTAGCCCGGCCGCAACCGGGATAAAGTTTTTCCTGGCAAGCTCAAACGGATCAACTTTACAAATAGCCGCAGCGGGGATCAGTGCCCAAGGGACCAATGTTCCGCCCCCGACCCAGATCGCTGAAATCTGGCCCAGCGCCGTTAAAACGGCCGGGTCCGTATGAAGCGCGGCGGAAAACAGCTTTGCCATCGAGCCTGCAAGAGATATACCGGAAAACCCTGACCCGTCGAGCCCGGTAATCGCACCGACTGCGGCCAGGGCGATGCCGGCGAATTCTCCGGACATCGGAAAAGAATGGGACAGGGCCAATCCGAGGTCATTGACGATCCCCGCAGATCCTTTCGGCAGCGGGGTGTTCAAAATACTTTTAAACCCCGCGTCACCGAGATAAAAGAAGGCCGCGATCGGAATGACGGGGCCGAATACTTTAAAGCCGAATTGAAAACCGCCGATAAAATACTCGGTGATCTTTTCTAAATGCCGCTCTTTATATACAATGAAATGAATGATCAGGAGAATGCCGATCGCGGTTCCTCCGACGAGTGCCGTCGCATCGTTTCCTTGCAGACGGTATACGATCATGCAGATAATATCGGCGAGAAAAACAAGCGGAATGAAAACCGCCAGGATCACCCTGAGTTTTTTCGGCAGATACATACTTGTGTCCAAAGAACCGGAGCTGTCCAAGGAGAGGGGGGCCTTCGTTTTTTTTCGATCCCGCATGATGAGGAAGAAAGCGGTGATTGTCGTCGTTAACCCCATGATCAAAACGAGCGGAATACTTGCCTGCATGACATCGCTCACGGGAATGCCCGCGGCATCGGCCGTTAATTTCGGGGCCGCCTGAATGACATAATCCCCCGATAAAGCGAATCCGTGGCCGAACAGGTTCATCGCCATAGCCGCGGCGATCGGAGAAAGGCCCGCTCGGATCGCTGCGGGAAGCAGCACAGCGCCGATCAGCGCCACCCCTGGTGACGGCCAGAAAAAAAGAGAGATGGCAAACATCAGGCAGCCGATAACCCAATACGCGACAGCCGGCCCTTTCATCACCTTTGCAAACGGAGAAATCATCGCTTCATTAATACCGGTTTCGGTCAAGAGGCCGCTCATCGCCACGATAAAACAAATGATAAAAATCGTCGGCAGCAATTCTCCGGCTGCATACGTGAAGCTGTGAAACAGGCTGCTGACCGAAGCGGAGAATGAATGCGTCGTCCATAGCGCAATCACAAAAATGCCGGCGAGTGAAATAAAGGTTGTATCTTTCCTGAGGAGCATAAAAACGATAATGGCCGCGATAAAAGCAACATAAAGCAGATGTACCGAGTAGACGCCGATCCCCAATTGAACCACTCCGTTTATAAATAGGATTGCTACAGATTATTCATAGGCGGGCGGAAGGTGCAAAGAAGGATGCGTAAAATCGGGACATCAAAAAAGCCGGAGAATCTCCGGCGGTTTTCAGTCTATTGCGTAATAAGCGGTTACATAAGACGGGCGGGAGAAAATAGACGTTGTGTCGATGCCGGCAGATGTTCCGCGTTTTTTATGAGCTTCCTGATAAGAGTTTGACTGCTGCCAGCCCTGAAAGGCTTTTTCCTCTTCCCACAGGGTCAAAATGACATACGTATCGCCTTCAAGCGGTCTTAATACGCGGATGGCTTCAAAACCGGGTTCATTTTCCACTTTGCCGGCGCGGTTTTTAAACCGGTTTTCAAACAGCGGACGGCCTTCCTGGGTAACGGCGATGTTGTTGAGGACGGCGTAGCCCGGATTTTTGATTTCCCCGACGCTGTCGATGCTTTCATAGGAATGGGGCGCCTGAAAAACGGTTTCTCCATTTGTTTCATGAATTAAAACCGCATTATCCTCCCCTTGCATCAGCACCATATTCTCACTCGGGTGTTTCTTTGCAATCGTCTTTAAAAAATCGGCTGTCCCGTATGTAATATAAACCTTCATATCAGCCACCTCCTGCTTGCTAGTATATCAAAAGAGTGGTATAAGTTTCTATTGGCGACTCATTCTGACATAATTCGAAACAATATTTCCCATACTACAAGTTAAGAAAGGCGAGGTGACTTATGCTGAAAAAGAAAAAAAGATTCTTTATTCCGGCTGTAATTGCGGCGGCAACCGCTTTTCTCGCGTTAATCGGATACATTATCATTATATTTCTCGGCCATTATGTCATCGATGAAAAGAAATTAATACTGCACGCATCTTCAAAAATCGTCGATCAAAACGGTGATGAAATCGCGAGCCTCTATACGGAAAATCGCGAGCCGGTATCCATTCAGCAGGTTCCGGAAGATGTGAGAGATGCCTTTATCGCCGTTGAAGATAAACGGTTTTACGAACATCACGGCATTGATGTGAAGTCTGTCGGCCGGGCGGTGTTCCGGGATGTTTTAGCAGGCGGCAAGGTGGAGGGCGGCAGCACGATCACCCAGCAGCTGGCGAAAAACATTTTTCTGACTCATGATAAAACATTTTTGCGCAAGACGAAGGAAGTCATTATCGCCATCAATCTTGAGCGTGATTACAGCAAGGACAAGCTGCTTGAAATGTACCTGAACCAGCTTTATTTCGGCCATGGCGTTTACGGCATTCAAGCCGCGTCCCACTACTACTTTAATAAAGAAGTAAAAGATTTAACCGTTGCAGAAGGAGCCGTTCTGGCAGCGATTCCGAAGGCGCCATCTCTTTATTCGCCGATTCAGCATCCGGATAAAAATAAAGAACGCCGCGATACGATTCTTGCAATGATGAACGACCAAGGCTATATCAGCGCCAAGGAAGCCGTCAGAGCCCAGGGCCGGACATTGGGGCTTAATGTCAAGAAAACATCAGAAACGCCTTGGTTTGACAGTTATATCGATCTTGTCATCAAGGAGGCGGAATCCCGTTATTCGATGTCGGGTGAACAGCTGCTTCAAGGCGGCTATACGATCCGGACGTCACTTGATTCCAAGCTGCAGAAAACGGCATACACCCTCATGAAGGAAAGCGGCTATTTTCCGGGGACGGATCAGGCGGCAGAGGGAAGCGCCGTCTTTATTGATAATAAAACCGGAGGCGTGCGCGCGGCAGTCGGCGGACGCGACTACGTGACAAAAGGATACAACAGGGTTACGGCGAAGCGGCAGCCGGGCTCAACGTTTAAGCCGATTGCCGTATACGGGCCCGCCATGCAGGAAGACAAGTTCAAACCGTATTCGCTTCTCCAAGACAAACTGACGTCCTACGACGGGTATGAACCGAAAAATTATGACGGACAGTACAAGGGGGAAGTGACGATGCAGGATGCGATCACTTACAGCATAAATGCGCCCGCTGTCTGGACATTGAAGCAGATCGGCGTAGATACGGGAAAATCGTATCTTGAGAAAAACGGCATGAACATTTCTGACAACGGACTCGCGATTGCGCTTGGCGGTCTGTCAGAAGGCGTCACCCCGCTTCAGCTTGCCGGAGCTTATCATACCTTTGCGGCAAACGGAATGTATACGAAGCCATTTTTTATAGAGAACATCACGGACGAAGACGGAGAAACGTTATCCGGGCCTAAAAACGGCAAAACGCGCGTCTTCAGCGGACAGACGGCATGGAATATGACGAGAATGCTTCAGCAGGTCGTAAAAGAAGGAACCGCTTCACAAGGCAGCTATCAAGGTGACCTGGCGGGGAAAACCGGCACGACCACATTTCCCGGCGTCCCCGGCGCGACAAAGGACGCCTGGTTTGCAGGATACACTCCCGGACTGACGGGAGCCGTCTGGATGGGCTATGACAAAACGGATAAAACCCATTACCTGAAAGGCGGAAGCCAATACCCGGTCAGACTCTTTAAAGATATCGTCACAAAAGCGGGGGAAAACGGCCGGACATTCAAAAAGCCTGAAAATGTGAAGGAACTGGGCAGCCCGATTGAGCTGGAGGCGGTAAAGTCCCTGTCGGCCCGTTATACATTTAAGGCGATGGGACTGATTACGGTTCAATTAAAATGGGATATTCAAAAGGATGATCGGGTTGTTTACCGAATATATGAGAAGAAAGACGGAAAAGACAAACTTCTGGATTCGGTGAAAGGAAAAGGCAGCTTTGACATACCGTACGCCAATCTGTTTTCAGGGGCTTCATACAAAGTCGTTCCATATAATTCACAGACGGATCAAGAAGGAGAGGGAACGGAATACGTTCAGCCGAAGCTTTTTTCTTCTTAATCATGAATTCGGCGATTTTTTGAACATTAAGCCTCAATTCTATACGCTTTTGAAAAAACAAGGTATAGTGTAATGGGCGAAGAACACGAACGTATGGTTGCAGGAGGAAAGGTGGAAATTCAGATGAGTAAACGAGAAGCGTTTAATGATACGTTTTTAAAAGCGGCACGGGGAGAAAAAACAAATCACGTCCCTGTCTGGTACATGAGACAGGCGGGGAGGTCTCAGCCGGAATACCGCAAGCTGAAGGAAAAGTACGGCTTAGTCGAAATTACGCATCAGCCCGAGCTGTGCGCGTATGTGACGAGGCTCCCGGTCGAGCAGTACGGAGTGGACGCTGCCATTTTATATAAAGACATTATGACGCCGCTTCCTTATATCGGAGTGGATGTTGAAATAAAAAACGGAATCGGCCCGGTGATCGATCAGCCGGTGCGCTCTGCTGCGGATATTGAAAAGCTCGGCGAACTGAATCCCGGACAGGATGTTCCTTACGTGCTGGAAACGATCCGATTACTCGTAAACGAACAGCTGAATGTTCCGCTCATCGGTTTTTCGGGAGCGCCTTTTACGCTGGCCAGTTATATGATTGAAGGCGGGCCTTCTAAAAATTACAACAAAACAAAAGCGTTTATGCACAGTATGCCGCAAGCGTGGCAAATGCTGATGGACAAGCTCGCGGACATGATTATCGTTTATGCGAAAGCGCAGATTAACGCTGGCGCAAAAGCCATTCAGATTTTTGATTCATGGGTCGGCGCGCTGAACCGCGAAGATTACCGGCAGTTTATAAAACCGGTGATGGACAGAATATTCCGGGAGCTTTCAGCAGAACAAGTTCCGCTGATCATGTTCGGCGTAGGCGCAAGCCATCTGGCCGGGGATTGGCATGACCTTCCTCTTGATGTCGTCGGTCTTGACTGGAGACTCGGCATAGATGACGCCAGAAAACAAGGCATTACAAAAACGGTTCAGGGCAATCTTGATCCGTCGCTTCTTCTTGCGCCTTGGGAAGTCATCGAGAAAAAAGCGAAAGCGATACTTGATCAAGGCATGAAAACGGACGGGTTTATTTTCAATTTAGGGCACGGCGTATTCCCAGATGTCAATCCGGAAACGCTGAAAAAGCTGACGGCGTTTGTACATGAATATTCCGCGGTCAAAAAAACGGAACAATCTTCCTGAGCAGATCGTTGGTTATAAGTAGATTTTCCTGTCAAAATCAAGGTGGACAGACCATCAAAAGAGGTGTGTAACAAAATGAGCAGCAAAAAGAAAATGGGACTTCTTGTCATGGCTTACGGAACGCCTTACAAAGAAGAGGACATAGAACGTTATTATACGCATATCAGACGCGGAAGAAAGCCGGAGCCTCATATGCTTCAAGATTTAAAAGACAGATATGAAGCGATCGGAGGCATTTCTCCGCTTGCAAAAATTACGCAGGAGCAGGCGGAGAAGCTCGCACAGCGTTTAAATGAAATCCAGGATGACGTAACATTCAAAGTGTACATCGGATTAAAACATATTGAACCGTTTATTGAAGACGCGGTGGCGGACATGCATAAAGACGGCATTACAGAAGCTGTCAGCCTTGTGCTCGCCCCTCATTTTTCAACATTCAGCGTCCAGTCATACAACAAACGCGCGAAAGAAGAAGCGGAGAAGCTCGGCGGCTTGACCATCAAGTCTGTTGAAAGCTGGTATGATGAACCGAAATTCGTTGATTATTGGGTCAGCCAGGTGAAGAAAACGTATGAATCAATGCCGAAAGAAGAACGGGATGACGCGATGCTGATCGTCTCAGCGCACAGCCTTCCTGAAAAAATAAAAGAATACGGCGATCCGTATCCTGACCAGCTGGAGGAATCCGCAAAACTGATTGCCGAAGGCGCCGGAATTACCGATTACGCAGTCGGCTGGCAAAGCGAAGGGAATACCCCTGATCCGTGGCTCGGGCCGGATGTGCAGGATCTCACGCGCGATCTGTACCAAAAGCATCCTTATAAAGCATTTGTATACGTGCCCGCAGGCTTCGTTGCCGATCATTTAGAGGTGCTTTACGATAATGATTATGAATGCAAAGCTGTGACCGAAGAAGTCGGCGCAAGCTACTATCGTCCGGCTATGCCGAACGCACAGCCTGAATTTATCGACGCGCTTGCAGCGGTCGTGCTGAAAGAGCTGGACAAGTAGAATTAAACGGTAAAGAAGGCGATAAAAATGAGTGGCGATAAAAAACATCTGGTCATCATCGGCGGCGGCATAACGGGATTAGCCGCCGCCTTCTACATGGAAAAAGAAATCAAAGAAAAACAGCTGCCGCTTGAGGTCACTCTGATTGAAGCGGGCCCGAGAGCGGGCGGCAAAATTCAGACGGCGCATAAAGACGGCTACATCATTGAGCGGGGGCCGGATTCTTTTTTGGAAAGGAAAAAAAGCGCGCCGCAGCTCGTCAAAGATTTGGGGCTTGAGCATCTGCTCGTCAACAATGCGACCGGCCAGTCTTACGTGCTCGTCAACGAGACGCTCCATCCGATGCCGAAGGGCGCGGTGATGGGCATTCCGACCAAAATCGCTCCGTTCATCTCCACCGGTTTATTTTCTGTTCCCGGAAAGGCGCGGGCGGCGCTTGACTTTGTCCTGCCTGCGAGCAAACCGAAGGAAGATCAGTCTCTGGGTGAATTTTTCCGCAGACGCGTCGGTGACGAAGTCGTTGAGAATTTAATAGAACCGCTATTATCAGGGATTTATGCCGGAGATATTGATAAGCTGAGCCTCATGTCCACGTTTCCGCAATTCTATCAGACTGAGCAGAAGCACAGAAGCCTGATTCTCGGTATGAAAAAATCACGTCCGCAGCCTTCGGGACAGCAGCTGACGGCCAAAAAGCAGGGCCAGTTTTTAACGCTGACGACAGGGCTTCAAACGTTGGTGGAGGAGCTGGAAAAGCAGCTTACGCTGACAAAGGTGATGAAAGGAACGAAAGTCACCCATATCGGCCGCGAGGAGAAAGGATATTCCGTGACGCTTGATAACGGCAAAGTGCTCTATGCGGAAGGATGCATAGTAACAGCCCCGCATAAAGCCGCGGCGAAAATGCTTTCTGATCTGCCGGCGGTTTCATGTCTTAAAGACATGCATTCTACGTCCGTTGCCAACGTCGCCTTAGGTTTTCCTGAGGGAGCCGTCAAGATGGAGCATGAAGGTACGGGATTCGTTATCTCAAGAAACAGCGACTTCTCCATCACGGCCTGCACATGGACGAATAAAAAATGGCCGCACGCGGCGCCGGAGGGCAAAACGCTTCTCAGGGCGTACGTCGGAAAGGCCGGAGATGAATCCATCGTAGATCTTTCAGATAACGAGATCATTAAAATCGTAATGGAAGATTTGAAAAAAGTAATGAAAATAAATGGCGAACCGGAAATGACCTGTGTGACCCGCTGGAACGAAAGCATGCCGCAATACCATGTCGGCCATAAGGAGCGCATCAAAGAGTTCAGAGATGCGCTGAAAGCTTCCTATCCGGGCGTATACGCGACGGGCGCGTCTTTCGAAGGGGTGGGCATCCCCGACTGTATCGACCAGGGAAAAGCCGCCGTATACGATTCACTGGCTTATTTATTTGAAACGTACCAGCCTCCGTTATCGTAAAACGGAGGTTTTTTTGCATGTTCCCGTTCTGTAAAGGGAACACCAATAAAAAGAGAAAACATTTGAATCTTCTTTGTGACTGTGATAAGTTATCTTATGTACAAAATGACTAAAACGTTCAAACGGTCAATTTAACGAGGTGGGAAACATGTCCGTCGATCGGAAAAAGCTCATTCTGGAAGCGGCAACGAAGTCTTTTACACAATTCGGCTACAAAGCAACGACAATGGATCTGGTGGCAAAGCTTGCAAATGTGGGGAAGGGAACCATCTACACGTTTTTCAAAAACAAAGAAGAACTGTTTGATGATATTTTCACCACTATTTTAAGAGAAATGAAGGAACACGCAGACGAAGCGATGAAACCGGAGCTTTCATTTCACGAAAATGTCCACCGGGCGCTTGTCGCGATTTTGGAATTCAGAAAAACACACCAGCTGACTATTAAAATTTTTCAGGAGAACACCGAGATTGGTACAATAGCCGTTCAGGATGTCATTGTGAAAATGGAGCGGGCCATTCTGTCATACATTAAAGAAAAGATAGAAACAGCCATTGAAAACGGAAGCATTAAACCGTGTGATCCGGAACTGACCGCTTTTGTGATGCTCAAGCTCTACATCGCACTGATATTTGACTGGGAAAAAAACCATCCGCCTCTTGAAAAAGAGACGATCGCTGAATTGCTGGAAATGTATGTTGGTCAAGGATTATCTAAATAATAGATGATCCTTCACTTTTTAGGTGCCGTGACCGTTTTGTCAAATGAGTCAGTTTGCGGAAGGAGGCAACAGGGTTGAATACAATAAAAAGCCAGTGGAAAGACATTGTAACGAACAAGAAACTGTTAATCCCCATCATTGCCATATTATTCGTTCCGCTGATCTACAGCGGAGTGTTTTTGAAGGCGTACTGGGACCCGTACGGCACGGTGGATCAGCTGCCGGTTGTCGTTGTCAACCAGGATAAAGGGGCGGACTACGAAGGGAAACATCTTCAGATCGGTGACGACCTTGTGAAAGAGTTAAAGAAAAATGATAATTTTGATTGGCATTTTTCAAGCGATCTTGATCAATCGTTAAAGGACTTATTAAATGCTAAATATTATTTATTGGTCGAGATTCCTGAAGATTTTTCTAAAAACGCCAGCACGGTAATGGATAAAAATCCGAAGAAGTTGGATCTGAAATATCATACGAATGCCGGATCAAACTATGTCGGCGCGACAATCGGGGAAAAGGCGATCGACAAACTGAAAGCCTCCGTGTCGAAAGAAGTGACAGAGCAATACGCAAAAGTCATTTTTGATAACTTTAAAGATATTGCCAAAGGGCTCGGCAAAGCCAGCAGCGGAGCCAAGAAAATAGACGACGGCACGAAAAACGCGAAAGACGGCAGCGCCAAGCTGAAGGAAAATTTAGCGAAGCTTACTGAAAGCACCGCCACCATCGGCGATAAAACACAGCAGCTTGCAGACGGCGCGGCGAAAGTGACAAGCGGAATTCAAACGCTTGACAGCTCTATCGCAAAACTTCAGAGCGCAAGCGCCGAAATTCAAGATAAATCAGGACAGATTGCTTCAGGAGGAGGCCAAGTGGCCAGCGGGCTGAAAACAAGCCTTGACGCACAAAAGCAGCTCCAGCAAAAGCTTCCGGATTTAACGAATGGATTAAGCGCGTTAAACAGCAAGGCGCAGGAAGTGTCGCAAAAAGCGGCGGCATTTGAAGATGCGATCAATTCAGTCAACCTGTCAGACATTGAAAACGCGGTTGGGCAGCTCGAACAGACTGAAAAGGACCTGCAGCAGTTTAAGAAGAAGCTTTCTGATCTGAAAAACAGCCTGGATGCCCGGGATGACGCGGTCAAAAAGGTGATTAAGGACAGTGATTTCTTAACGGATGAGCAAAAAGCGAAACTTGTTCAGCTTCTGAATGAGAAGCTTCCGAAGGCTGACCTTCCGGATTTAGACAATATCGTCAGCCAGCTTCCGTCCGGCGGAGATATTCAGCTTCCGGATATGTCAGTCATAAAAAGCGCGCTCAAAGATGTAAAAGCGAAGGCTGATCAGCTGAAAGCACTGCCTCAGTCCACATCGAAACTGTATAACGGCGCAGCGGCGGTACAAGACGCGATTAACCAGCTGACAGCGGGAACTGATAAATTATACAGCGGAGCGCAGACTGTTTTTGAAAGCCAAAACAAACTGACGGCCGGCATCGGCGAATACAACAGCAAGTTCGGACAGCTCAAATCAGGATCAGAAGCGTTAGTGTCAGGGAGCGGCCAAGTGTCAGGCGGCTTAACGAAACTGCTGGACGCGCAAAACAAAATCCATGACGGCTCGTCCAAAATTGAGCAGGGTCAAGCGTCTCTCGGCACCGGTTTAAGCAAGCTTTTAGACGGCACCGGACAATTGTCCAGCCAGCTGAAAGATGCGGCTGATCAAACCGGGGACATTAAGACAGATGACAAAACGTACAGCATGTTTGCCGATCCGGTAAAAACGGACGATAACGCGATTCATTCCGTGCCTAACTACGGTACCGGACTGACGCCTTATATTCTCTCTATGGGCTTGTATGTCGGCGGATTGATGCTGACGGTCGTATTCCCTCTGAGTGAAGCTTCAGGGCGTCCGAGAAACGGTTTTGAATGGTTCCTCAGCAAATTTAGTGTTATTCTGCTTGTCGGACTGATTCAATCCGTTATTGTCGCCACGGTTCTGTTAAAAGGAATCGGGCTTGATGTGGAAAGCACGTGGAGATTCTATCTCTTTACGATGATTACCAGCATCGCGTTCCTGTCCATGATTCAATTATTGGCGACAACGATGGGGAATCCGGGACGCTTTATCGCTGTCATCATTCTGGTGCTCCAGCTCGGGGCAAGCGGAGGAACCTTCCCGCTTGAACTCCTGCCGGGATTCTATCAAGTGATTCACGGGGCACTGCCGATGACTTACAGCATCAACGGGTTCCGTGCCGTCATTTCAAATGGCGACTACGGCTACATGTGGCAGCAGGCATCCATTCTGTTGGGCATCGCCGTTGTCATGATCGCGCTGACCATCGTGTATTTTACGGTGCAAAGCAAAAAAGAACACAAAACGGAAGAAGAAATAACAGCATAAGAAAAAGAGGCTCTGAGCAGATGCTCAGGGCCTCTTTTTTTTAGATTTCGATCGTCGTACTTTTAAAATCCCCATCTCACCAACAGTCCGGTATACGTCAATCCTCCGCCGAACCCGAATAATACCAGCGTCTGGCCTTCCGACAGTTTTTTTGCTTTCACAGCTTCATCCAATGCGAGAATAATAGAAACCGATGAAGTGTTGCCGTAATATTCAACGCTTGTCAACGTCCGTTCAAGCGGGAAGGGCAGTTTTTCGCAGATGGATTCGATCATCCGCATGTTGGCGCTGTGAGGAACGAACCAATCCAGATCGTCTTTTGAAAAGCCGGCTTTTTCTAAAAGGGCATTGCATTCCTCAGGCACGGTTCTGGCCGCCCATTTATATACTTCGCGCCCGTTTTGCACCATGTTTCCTCCGCCTTTAAGCGGCTCGCCGTTTAATTCTGTGCTCAGTCCCGTGCGATACAGCACGTCCGCGCTTCCTCCCGCTGTTCCTTGCACGGCTGCCAAAAAGCCCGGCGCTGATTCATCGCGTTCCACCAATAGGGCGCCTGCAGCGTCTCCGAAAAGAACGCAGGTCGTCCGGTCAGTATAATCCGTTACCTTTGATAATGTTTCACCGGCAATGACAATCACTTTTTGATGGGAACCGGCGGTAATTAATGCGTCTGCGAGCTGAAGGCCGTAAGTGAGTCCGGCGCATGTGGCGTTAATATCAAGCGCCCCCGTGTGCGGCCAGCCGAAGTAAGCCTGCACGCGTGCCGCGGTGCTTGGAAACGCATAGTCCGCCGTCGTTGTGGCGACAAGGATCATATCGACATCATCAAGAGTTCCGCTGTATCGTTCTGCAAGGTTTTTCACCGCTTCCACACACAAATCCGATGTGAATTCATGTTCGCCGGCAATGCGTCTTTCCTTCATACCGGTGCGCTGGACGATCCATTCATCAGATGTATCGACGATGCGCTCCAAATCCGCGTTTGTTAATCGGCGTGCCGGAGCATATGTACCGATTGCTGTAATTTTAGATTTTGACATGAAAAATCACTCCTTTATATCAGATTATAACACCTGATATTATTACTTGGTACTAATTTTAATAAAAAAACCCAAGCAGCATCCGCTGTTTGGGGAGCATGAGATATCTATTTGTAAAACGGGCTTGTGTGAACGATTACCAATGACGGCAGCAGCGGCGGCATGAATGATGATGCTTCTTTTTATCTTTCTTCTTTTTATCTTTCTTCTTTTTACAAGGGTCTTCTTTTTTCTTTTTACAGTGATCTTTTTCTTTTTTACAGCCCCAGAAGGCTGCACCAGACCAATCATCCTCAAACCAATCCTCAAACCAATCATTATGAAACCTTTTCCGCTTGTGCGGTTTACGGCTGATCATACATTTCCCTCCTATGCTCATGCTCCCTTCATTCTATGAAAAAAGAGAAGGAAAAGATTGGACGGGTTATGGATCAAAAGAGTATATTTTAAGAAGAATAAAATTGATAGGAGGAATGACCTGTGGCAAATATGAAACATACGATGGAACTGATTAAAGAATTGGTGTCGATTCCGAGTCCGACGGGCAATACATACGAGGTTATCGCCTATACAGAAAGTCTTTTAAAAGAATGGGGCGTCTCCTCTTACAGAAACCGCAAAGGCGGTCTTTTTGTCACAATTCCCGGCCGTGATGACAAGAAACACAGATTGCTGACGGCGCATGTCGATACGCTCGGCGCGATGGTAAAGGAGATAAAGGCGGACGGCCGGCTGAAGATTGACTTGATCGGCGGCTTCCGATATCACTCGATTGAAGGGGAATATTGCGAGATCCAAACTTCTTCCGGCAAAACCTATACAGGCACCATCTTAATGCATCAGACTTCAGTGCACGTCTACAAGGACGCCGGCAAGGCAGAGCGGAATCAGGAGAATATGGAAGTCCGCCTTGATGAGCCTGTCCGGACGAAGGAAGAGACGTCCGATCTCGGCATCAGGGTCGGCGATTTCATCTCATTTGACCCGCGCGTGCAGATTACGCCGAGCGGCTTTATTAAGTCCCGGCATCTTGATGACAAAGCGAGCGTGGCTCTGCTCTTGAATTTAATCCGCCGCATCACGGAAGAGAAAATCGAACTTCCGTATACGACGCATTTTCTGATTTCTAATAATGAAGAAATCGGCTACGGAGGCAATTCCAACATTCCTCCTGAGACCGTCGAATACTTGGCTGTTGATATGGGGGCGATCGGCGACGGCCAGTCTACGGATGAATATACCGTCTCCATTTGCGTGAAGGATGCGAGCGGCCCGTACCATTATCAGCTCAGAAAACATCTGGCCGGGCTTGCGGAGCGCTATGGCATTGATTATCAGCTTGATATTTATCCGTATTACGGTTCTGATGCCTCAGCAGCCATCCGTTCGGGCCATGACATCGTCCATGGGCTGATCGGCCCGGGAATTGACGCTTCACACGCTTTTGAACGCACGCATGAATTATCGCTTCTTAATACGGCGAAGCTTTTGCACCGGTACGTTTTATCGCCGATGGCATAAAAAACCCTGCGCGGAAATCATTCCGTGCAGGGTTTTCATTTTAACCTGAGATGGTTGTGTTTTGTTCTGTTTTGGCGAGGCTCATGACCTTCGCGCCTTTAACGGGATCATACTGGCCTTCCCATTTTGACATCACAACGGATGCCAGCGCGTTTCCGGTCAGATTGACGACCGTACGGGCCATGTCCATAATCCGGTCAACACCGGCGATGAATGCAAGGCCTTCTGCAGGAACGCCGATTGTGCCTAGTGTCGCAAGCAGGACGACGAAAGAAGTCCCGGGCACGGCAGCCATTCCTTTGGAAGTGACCATCAAGACAAGCACAAGGGTAATCTGCTGCCAAATGGTCAAGTCAATGTGGTATACCTGAGCGAGGAATAAAGCGGCGATTGATTGGTACAGCACAGATCCGTCTAAGTTAAAGGTATATCCGATCGGCACAACAAAGGAAACAATACCTTTCGGACAGCCGATTTTCTCCATCTTCTCCATGATGCGGGGGAGTACGGTTTCGGAGCTTGACGTACTGAACGCCAATAAAATTTCATCCTTCATATAGGCGAGGAATTTGAAAATGTTTAAACCGGCAAGCTTTCCGACGATTCCGAATACAACAATGAGAAAGAAAGCCAAAGCTACATATACTAAACCGACCAGTTTACCGAGTGAAAGCAGGGAACTGAGCCCAAATTTGGAAACGGTAACACCGATCAACGCAAAAACACCAAACGGCGCAACTTTCATGACGAGGTTCACAACATGGAACATCGCATGAGAAACACCTTCAAAGAAGGCCAATACGGGCTTTCCTTTTTCACCGATTGCCGAGATGCCGAGTGCAAACAGCACCGTAAAGCAGATGATGGCAAGCAGATCTCCTTCGGCTAATGATTGGAAGAAGTTTGTCGGTACGATATGCAGGAATGTGTCCGCAACGGATTTACCGCTTTGTTCTTTTTCTGTTTCAACATATTGACTGATATCTGTCTTTTGAGCTTCATGTATATTAACGCCTGCTCCCGGCTGAAACAGATTCGCCAAAGCCAGCCCGAGAATAATGGCAAAAGTGGTAATGATCTCAAAATACAAAATCGTTCTGAAGCCTAATTTTCCGACTTGTTTTCCGCTTCCCGCGCCGGCAACGCCGATGATTAAGCTGGAGACGACAATTGGAATCACTATCATTTTGATTAAGCGTAAAAACAAATCGCCGATAGGCTGTAAATATGTTGGAATGGCGGGATTGCCGTACCAGATGACACCGACTACAACCCCTAGTATGAGTCCGACGAAAATTTGCGTCGCTAGTCCAAAGCGTAATTTTTTCATAGATTACCTCCCGAAGAAAAAAGTGCAATAAGTATCTAAAAAGATAGCTATTAGAACAAATTATAATAGAAAAGAAAACAATCCGTCTATAGAAAAATATAGATTGAATATACTGAATCTTTTAAAACGTACAGATAATTGCTAATAATGGTGAATAACGCCCTATTCAGAAAGTATGATGACGGCCGAAAAAACGGGCGCCGCACAACTTAGAATTGTGCGGCGCCCTATTGTCACATATCCTTAATTTTCAAGCAGTCATTGCACAGATTAATGTGACACTCATACTGCTCAACAATCTCATTTCCGCATTCTTCGCATTTCTTACCGGGTAAATTTCTGAAAAAATCCGACATCTTTTCCAACATACCCATCCCTCTTTCATTGTTTTGTCTCTACATTGTATTATAACAGTTTAAGAAAATCAACGGCTGTTTTGGCACAATGTTTAAAACATGCAATTTGTACGAAAAATAGGTATATTGGAGGAAAGGATCTTTTTATCATAAACATTGGAGGATCATATGAAAGTTACAGTTATTGGGTGCTGCGGCGGGTTTCCGGCCGCAAACGAAGCAACTTCAGGCTATCTGTTTCAGTCCGGCGGCTATTCTCTGCTCGTCGATTGCGGAAGCGCCGTATTATCAAAGCTGTTTGCCTATGTTCCGGCAGAAGAGCTTGATGCCGTCATTTTGTCCCATTATCACCATGATCATATCGCTGATATCGGGCCGCTTCAATTTGCCAAACAGGTCGGCTCCTTTCTCGGAAAAGGGACGCATGCACTGCCGATTTACGGGCATGATGCTGATATAGAACAGTTTGAGCGCCTTACATATAAAACGCATACAAAAGGAGTGGCCTATCAGCCGGACCGCCCGCTTTCTCTAGGTCCGTTCACCATTACCTTTCTGAAAACGGTGCATCCGGTCACTTGTTATGCGATGCGGATTACTGACGGTTCAGCTTCTGTTGTGTATACGGCTGATTCAAGCTACCAGGACGCGTTTATCCCGTTTGCGGAAAATGCCGATCTGCTGATCTGCGAGTGCAATTTTTACGCAGACCAGGACGGCACGTCAGCCGGCCATATGAACAGTTTGGAAGCCGGACGGATCGCGAAGGAGGCCGGAGCGGGGGAGCTGATTCTCACGCATCTGCCTCATTTCGGCGAGCACCGGAAGCTGAAAGAAGAAGCGGAATCCGAGTTCGGGGGCGAAGTGACAATCGCCGCTTCCGGATTGAAGTGGGAGAAATAAAGGAGGAGCACCATGTTATTTATCGACAACCAAAACATAACCGACCCGAGGATCAACCTCGCGATTGAGGAATATTGCGTGAAGCATCTCGACCCTGAACAGACATACCTGCTGTTTTATGTCAATCAGCCGTCGATTATCATTGGGAAGAACCAAAACACAATAGAAGAAATCAATACGAAATACGTAGAAGATAACGGAATCATCGTCGTCCGCAGGCTGTCAGGAGGCGGCGCGGTTTACCATGACCTCGGGAATCTGAATTTCAGTTTTATCACTAAGGATGACGGCGACAGCTTTCACAATTTTAAAAAATTCACCGAACCCGTTATTCAGGCGCTGCGCCAGCTCGGTGTGGAAGCTGAATTAAGCGGCCGAAATGACATCGTCGCGGACGGCAGAAAAATTTCCGGCAACGCTCAATTTTCGACGAAAGGGCGTATTTTCAGCCACGGAACATTAATGCTGGATTCCGCCATTGATCATGTTGTGTCAGCCTTGAAAGTGAAAAAAGACAAAATCGAATCAAAAGGCATTAAGTCGATCAGAAGCCGTGTCGCCAACATCAGCGAGTTTCTTGATGACAAAATGACGGCGGATGAATTCAAAAAGCACCTGCTTCACCATATTTTTAATACAAATGATCTTTCCGAAGTGCCGGAATATAAACTGACCGATGAAGACTGGAAAGCGATCCGGAAGATTTCCGAAGAGCGCTATCAAAACTGGGACTGGAATTTCGGAAGGTCGCCCGCATTTAATCTTCAGCATTCGAAACGTTATCCGGTCGGATCGATTGATCTGCGTCTTGAAGTGAAAAAAGGAATCATTCAGGACTGCAAAATTTTCGGTGATTTCTTCGGTGCGAAAGATGTGAGTGAAGTCGAACAGGCGCTGACCGGAAAACAGTATGACCGAACCGCTATCAAGGAGGCGCTGGCCGGAATCGATCTGAAACAGTATTTCGGCAAAATAGAGCTGGAAGATTTCCTCGAGCTGATTTATTAGAACATTTGCCGAACGCATGATTTGAATCAGCGCCCGTTTTTGTGAAATGATAGAACCATAATGAATGGGGAGGGATCATGATGAAAGTATTTCTCATCGGAGCAAACGGACAGATCGGACAGCGGCTGACCGGGCTGTTTCAAAAAGACGGCACGCATACGCTGCGGGCGATGGTCCGGAAACAAGAGCAGAAAGAAGCGCTTCAAGCCGCGGGAACAGAAGCCGTTCTTGCAGATTTGGAAGGAAGCCCGGAAGACATCGCGAAAGCCGCTGAAGGCTGTGACGCGATTGTGTTTACCGCCGGATCAGGAGGAAGCACCGGATACGATAAGACGCTTTTGATTGATCTTGACGGAGCCGCGAAAGCGATAGAAGCGGCAAAGATAGCAGGCATCAAGCGGTTCATTATGGTAAGCGCCCTTCAGGCTCATAACCGCGGCAATTGGAATGAAGCGCTGAAGCCGTATTACGCCGCAAAGCATTATGCGGATAAAATTCTTGAAGCGAGCGGTCTGACGTATACGATTATCCGGCCGGGCGGGTTATTAAATGATCCCAGCACGGGAAAAATCAAAGCCGCGGCCGATTTGGAAAGAGGTTCCATTTCAAGAGACGATGTCGCCAAGACCGTTATCGCATCCCTTGATGAACCGAATACGTATGAAAAAGCATTCGATCTGACGGCGGGCGGCACGCCGGTCAGTGAAGCGCTGAAACAATTATAGTTTCCGGTTTTACGGCACTCGGGGCTTTTTGCCCTTGAGTGTTTTTCTATATTTTTCTATAATAAAAGTGAACGTTTATTCCGGATAAATGAATGACTATTCATTCATTACAATTTTTAAAGGGGTGGGAAAATGAATCTGGTTTCCAAATTGGAAGAAACGGCATCGCAGAAACCGGAAAAACCAGCTTGTCTGTTTCAAGATCAGTACATGACGTATGAGGAGCTGGCAGGTAAAATCAAAGCATTTGCAAACGGCTTGGAGGACAGGGGACTGAAAAAAGGGGATCATCTCGCGCTGCTGCTCGGAAATACGCCTGATTTTGTTATTGCGTTTTTCGGCGCGTTAAAAGCGGGAATTGTCGTCATACCTGTTAATCCGGCATATACACCTTCAGAAATCGCATACATGCTGAAAAACGGCGATGTCAAAGCGATCGCCGGCATCGACCTTTTAATTCCCGTATTTGAAAGCCTGCACGGCTCGCTGCCGCTGCTGGAGCATATCATTATCAGCCAGACAGCAGAGAACGCTCCATCGACAGAAGACCCTCAATTGCGCTTAAAAATGACAACGTTTACAAAAATGCTTCGCCCGGCGGAGCGCAGCAGAACTTATCCGACATTGTCCAAAGATGATACTGCCGTCATTTTATACACCTCAGGGACGACCGGAAAACCGAAAGGCGCCATGCTCACCCATCAGAATCTTTTCTCCAATGCAAATGATGTCGCCGGATACTTAGGAATGAATGAGAAAGACAAAATTGTGGCGGCATTGCCGATGTTTCACGTTTTTTGTTTAACCGTCTGTATGAATGCGCCTCTGATGAGCGGAGCGTGTGTCTTAATCGAGCCGCAATTCAGCCCGGCTTCTGTGTTTAAACTGATTAAAAGCCGTCAGGCAACCATTTTTGCCGGCGTTCCGACGATGTATAACTATCTGTATCAATACGAGCACGGCAAGGCGGAGGATTTTGCGTCCGTCAGACTGTGCATTTCAGGCGGGGCCTCCATGCCGGTCGCTCTGTTGCAGACATTTGAACAAACCTTTGACGTCACCATTCTGGAGGGGTACGGACTTTCTGAAGCGTCTCCGGTTACTTGTTTTAATCCGTTTGACCGGGGGAGAAAGCCCGGCTCAATCGGGACGAATATTTTACATGTCGAAAATAAAGTCGTCGATACGCTCGGACGCGAATTGCCCGACCATCAAGTGGGAGAATTGATCGTGAAAGGGCCGAATGTGATGAAAGGCTATTACAAGATGCCCGAGGAGACGGAGCACGCGCTGAAAGACGGCTGGCTGTACACGGGTGATTTGGCGAAGCGCGATGAAGACGGTTATTTTTATATCGTCGACAGAAAAAAAGATATGATTCTCGTCGGCGGATACAACGTCTATCCGCGCGAAGTAGAAGAAGTGCTCTACAGCCATGAGGGCATTAAAGAAGCCGTGGTCATCGGCGTTCCTGACGCCAAAACGGGGGAAGCGGTGCATGCTTATATAGTGCCGGGGGACGGTGAGCTGACAGAGCAGGCGGTTTTTGATTACTGTGAAACACATTTGGCAAAATATAAACGGCCGGCGGAAGTGGTTTTTCTTGATGAGATTCCGAAGAACGCGACCGGGAAGCTGCTGAGGCGGGCGGTCCGGGACATGCTTCCGAAATGACAGACGAAAAGCGAAGCCGGGGGCTTCGCTTTTACATGCTGATCCGGTCAGCTCTGCGATTCTTCCTTAATGATGCTTTGCACAAGCTTCGTATCATGCCGGGTCAGTTTGTAATACGTGTTTTTATACTTGTACATCATATAATTGCCGCCTTCGAGCCACATGCTGAATGAATCAAAACGGTCTTCATGGTATTTGACCGTTCCGTCGTAATCGGGAGACACGCTTTTGGTCAGTTTGACTTGTTTTCCTTGGTTCAAGATATCGAGCATATCTTTTACATTCTGCCTGTCTTTAATTTTGATTTCTTTTTTTCCGTGCTCAGACAGAATAATCAGATCTGCGTTGCTTGATGGAAACACATCGCCGGTCCGGCTGTATACATAGAAGAAAGCAATAACCAAAAGGGCGATTACTACAATAAACGCGATTATTTTTTTCATATTCATCACTCCGTCTTTTAGTCTTTCCCGCTTCCTGTTGTTCCATTCTTTTCTGTTGTGAAAAGATTAACATCCGTTTCGGAGGCTTGGTTCTATTTATTTGCATTTATGCTTACAATAGGAGTAAGTCATCAGGCTAAGGAGGGAGACTTCCATGCGCAAATGGATAGCGGCAGCGGGACTTGCCTATGTGCTGTACGGCCTTTTTTTCTATTGGTATTTCTTTATGACAGGCGACTCCGCCGTCCCGGAGGCCGTAAAGGGAACGAAAGCCGATCCGTCCTCGTTTATGGACCCGGGCCGCCTGGCAGCCGCTGAAAACTTTTCAAATGTAAAGGATTTTTTATTTTTCATCGGAGCGCCGTTAGATTGGTTTTTATTTTTTCTGCTGCTCATTACGGGGCTTGCCAAAAAAATAAAGCATTGGCTGGAAGCCGCGGTGCGCTTTCGGGTGCTGCAAATCGTAAGCTTCGTATTTGTGATTTCACTCATCGTTACGGCGGCTTCGCTTCCGCTTGAATGGATTGGATATCGGGTTTCGCTTGCGTATCATATTTCGACGCAGACAACAGCAAGCTGGATAAGAGACCATGTCATTGATTTCTGGATCAGTTTTCCGCTGTTTGCCGTGTGTGTGCTTGTGTTTTACTGGCTGATCACAAAGCATACAAAAAAATGGTGGTTTTACGCTTGGTGTCTTACTGTGCCGTTTACCCTGTTTTTGTTTTTCCTGCAGCCGGTCGTGATTGATCCTTTATACAATGATTTCTATCCGCTGAAAGACAAGGAGCTGGAAAGCAAAATCTTGTCGCTTGCCGACAAAGCCGACATTCCGGCCAGCCATGTTTATGAAGTAAATATGTCGGAGAAAACGAATGCGCTGAATGCGTATGTGACGGGAATCGGTTCGAATAAGCGAATCGTTTTGTGGGATACGACGCTTAACAAACTGAAGGATCGGGAAATTTTGTTCATTATGGGGCATGAGATGGGGCACTATGTGATGAAGCACGTGTACATCGGACTGGCCGGGTATCTCCTGCTGTCATTAGCCGGGTTCTATATCATTGACAAGCTTTATAAGCGGCTGTCCAAATTCTTCGGCCGAATGCTTCATATAAAGGGGCCTGAAGATCTGGCGGCCCTCCCGCTGTTATTGCTGCTCATATCCGTTCTCAGTTTTGCTTCTGATCCGATTACGAATGCCGTCTCCCGGTATCAGGAAAACGCCGCCGACCGCTACGGCATTGAGCTGACCGGAAACCGGGAAGCGGCGATTGAGACGTTTCAGGACTTGGCCGATACGGGACTGAGCCGGGTCAACCCGCCGTTTCTCGTCAAAATTTTCAGAGGGAGCCACCCGTCGATCATGGAGCGGATTGAACATGCGGAGGAAGAAAAATAATAAAAAAACCGGCGGGGCCATGGCCGACGCCGGTTTTTTATGTTTTACTGAGCTGCCGCCTGTACGTTGATCAGCCCTTTTCCGTAGTAGAAAGCATCACCAAGTTTTGTAGTGGTGTTTTCTAAACTGCTGCGGACTTGAGTGTTTGTCCAGTTCGGGTGCTTAGAAAGAATCAAAGCAGCCGCTCCGGCAACGTGCGGAGATGCCATTGACGTACCATTGTACGCGCCGTATTTGTTTCCAGGAAGCGTGCTTTGGATAGAGACGCCTGGTGCCATGACATCAAGCTCAGAACCTACGCTTGAGAAAGATGCTCTTTGGTTGCTGCTGTTAACAGCGCCTACCGCAATGACAGAAGGGTATTTACCAGGGTAGCCCACTGTGCTTGAGCCGCCGGAAGTGCCTTCGTTACCGGCTGCCGCTACGACTACGACGCCGGAAGCAACGGCTTTGTCAACTGCCGCTTTTAACGCTGCAGAACCAGAAGGTCCGCCGAGGCTCATGTTAATAACGTCCATATTGTTTGCGATCGCCCACTCAATTCCGTTAATGATCCAGCTGTACTGGCCGGAACCGTCAGCGCCGAGAACTTTTACAGCGTAAAGAGATGCGCTTGGCGCAACGCCTAATACACCGACTGAGTTATTAAGAGCCGCAACTGTACCGGCAACGTGAGTTCCGTGAGAGTTGTAGTCTTGGAAAGGATTTGTTTCAGAAGGAACCATGCTGGCTCCGCCTGCTACTTTTAAATCAGGATGAGAAGAATCGATACCGCTGTCGATAACCGCTACTTTCACATTTGATCCAGTGAAGCCTTGAGAGTGCAGAGCAGGGGCTTTAATTTGTGATACGCCGTAAGGCACGGACTGCGCGTACGCTTTTGCAACGTGATCTTCTTCAACGTAAGCGACGCTAGGGTCTTTTTTCAGCTCTTTTACAGCTTTTTCATTTAATGTAGCTGAAGCTGCGTCTACATATTTGAATTGCTTTTGCACTTTCCCGCCTTTTTCAGAAATGACATCTTTTTTCTTAGCGGCGCTCATCGTGCTCATTGTCTGTTTAAATCCGACAATGTATTTCTTTTCCCCGTTTGATTTCCCTGCCGCCTGGGCAGGAGACGTGCTGCCGAACGCCATCGTAAAGATTAACGCTAAAGCAAACAGCAAACTGATCCATACCTTTTTGCCTCTCACTCTTTATCCTCTCCTTTTTTTCATTTGCAGAACAACCAATAGACAGATTATTCTGTGGATTAATTGTATAGCATGGAATAATATTTTAGTAGACCCAATTTTTTTCAATTTGTTTTATTTCTATTTAGGTATATCATCTCTCTTTCGTTTAATAGGAACCCGAAATATTTAAATTTTAATGGAAAAAACCGATGGAAGGACATGAGTATTTGTACACAGCCGCAATCGCTCTCTTGTTTGCTGGGTCGAACGGTTTGATTCCATTTTTGGAAGCTGCGGCAAAAACAGGATAAATGTCACCTTTTGTTGAATGCAGAAGTCTGATGGACACGAAAGCGGAATGAAATAAAGCGGCCGGCATGAATCAGTCTTCGGCTTTCTTGACGGAGAAAAGCTGTGAAACCATTTTATAAAAATAATGATAATGAATATCATTGATACTTATATTGTCAATGATATAATTGCGGGAAAACGAAAGAGGGGGAACAGATGAAACAAATTTTCAGTATGCTGATGATCTTATCCGTTCTCTTCATAACGGCATGCTCAGAACAGGAACATGAAACCGCCGTCAGGCACGATCTGGGGACGGCGCATGTGGCTGCGCACCCGCATCGCATCGCCGTATTGAATGAAGGCTTTATTGATACCCTCCATGATCTCGGCATAAAGCCGGCGGCCGCGGCGGATAACCGGACAGAGCGAAAAGACGGCAGTCCGTCTGTCGGACCACCGTCACACCCTGATTTGAAAAAGATCACTTCGTTAAAGCCCGATCTCATCATTGCAGACTCAAGCCTTCACAGGGGGATATACCGAAAACTGACAAAGATCGCTCCGACAATCGCTTTAAAAAATGAAGCTGCGGATTATCAGGATGCGGTTGACGCTGCCCTTACTATTGAAAAGGCGGTCGGTAAAGATGGCATCATAGAGAAACAATTGTCGGCTCAGGAAGAAAAGCTGAATGACATCAAAAGAAAGCTGGATGCAGAAGGCGGCACGATTTTATTAATTGACGCTGCAAATGACAGCATTTCCGTAAAGGATGATCAGTTTTTTACGTCCCGGCTTTTGACGCTCGCAGGGTTTACCTATGCGGTCCAGACGGATTCCGGCGGGAAATCAGACTCTATCAAGATGGCGCCCGGGCAGCTTTTGCATATCGATCCTGATTACATCGTGCTGTTGGACGGTGAGAAAGAACTCGAAAAAAATCACCTCTGGAAACAGCTGACAGCCGTAAAAAACGGACACGTTTACCGCGCGGACAGGGCGGTATGGACGGAGCGCCGGAGCATTGACGGGGCGGACGCCATATTACATGATCTTCAGAAAAAAATGCTCGCCAAAAAGGCCCAAAACTGAATTCGGGCCTTTTTGTTATGATTCTGATAGGTGGCTGCTTACATTGTAATCTTTGACGCGCCACTTATTTTCAATTCGTTCGATATTGCTTAGGCACGCATTGACAAGCTTTGCGTTTTGGATGCCGGTATCACCGTCAGAAATGGCGGACAAGAGGGCATGAATGGCTGCGCCGTGAGCGACGATCAGAACTTTTTGCTCAGGAAACCGCTCCTGAACTTTCACTAAACCGGCAAGCATTCTGTCTGTCAGCTCTTCTGCTGTCTCCATGTTCGGGTAGTTTTTATCCGGGTAGCGCTTCGACCGTTCCGGTAAAGACATTCCTTCCGCATCACCGTAGCTCCGTTCTCTGAAATCTTCCATGACGACAATGGGAAGATTCAAAAATCCGTTAATAATGTCAGCTGTTTTTCTGGCCCGTTTCATCGGGCTTGAGACGATGACATCCCATTCGGACCCCTTTAAGTACTCTCCTGTTTCTTTCGCCTGACGCTCTCCCGTCGCATTTAACGGAATATCCGATTTGCCTTGAAGCTTCTTTTGGGCATTCCAATCAGTCTCTCCATGTCTTACTAAACAAACGGCAGTCATAAAGTCTCCACTCCGATCATTTTTTATCGATATCATCTATTATACTGCCGTTACGTTAACACTTCAAAGAGAAGCGCCAGTCCGACTCCGCCTCCGCTGCCGATCGCTGCTGCTGCGTAGCGGGCATCCGGGCGTCTTTTTGCTTCATAAAAAAGCCGGGTGACAAGCGCCGCCCCGGAAGCCCCGTACGGATGCCCGACGGCCAGAGCGCCGCCCCGGACATTTATTTTAGAATACGGCACTAGAAGCTGCTGTGAAAAAACGCATATTTTGACGGCAAACGCCTCGTTGATTTCGTATATATCAATATCATCCGGTGACAGGTCCCGTTCCTTCAAAAGTTTTTTGACGGCATACACCGGAGCTGCTGACGGATAATGCGGATGGACGCCGCTTACCGCGCTTCCGATAAAACGCAATCCCGGCTTTAAACCGAGAGACCGCGCTTTTTGTTCTTCCATCACACAAACTGCCGCCGCCCCGTCAGAAATTCCGCAGCTGTTGGCGGCGGTGACAGAGCCTCCGGACTGAAAGACGGGTTTGGCACGGGAGATGAGAGGCTCCATGTTCCGCTTTTTCAGCATGTTTTCGTCAGCGGCGAATCCGTGACAGGGAAGAATTTCCGGGCGGTACAAGCCGTCTTCGTGCGCTTTGACGCTCCGTTCATAGCTGAGAAGGGCATATTCGTCCTGCATCTTTCTCGTTACGCCGTAAGCCTGTGCCGTATACTCTGCTGCTATGCCCATATCAGGATCGCCGATGTGTTCAGGAGAAAAGCGCGCCCGGGATGAGAAAGGGGAACGGCTGCTGCTCTCCGCTCCTCCCGCGATGTATGTGCTCCCCGCACCGGCTTTAACAAAGTGGCACGCGACCCTCACGGCGTCCAGTCCGGAGCCGCACTGCCTGTCGATGGTCGTACCGGACACGCTCAAAGGAAGTCCGGCGGCCAAGGCTGACAGCCGGGCGAGATTCCCGCCGCGGCCCGTCGCGTTTCCGATCAGGACTTCATCAATGTCTTCGGGCATGTTCCGGCTCAAATGGCGGATCAGCGGAGCTGCCAAATCTTCTGGGAGACAGTCTTTTAACAGGCCGTTTTCCCGGGCGAAAATTGTCCGTTTCGCATCCGTAATTACAGCTTCCATTCCATCATGTCCTTTGCCTGCTTTTGTACGGCGGCACGGGCGATCTTTCCGCCGGCTGTTTCCGGTATTTCTGAAAACAGCCATTTCTTCGGGATTTTATATGCCGCCAGCTGCTCGCGGCACTGTTTCTTCAGTTCCTTTACATTTGCATCTCCGTCGATCACCGCAACGGCGATGCTGCCCCAATAATCATCAGGAATGCCGATGACGGCCGCTTTTCTGACGCCCGGACAGCGGTTGAGCACACGTTCTATCTCTTCCGGGAATACATTCAGGCCGCCTGATACGATCATCCCGTTTTCACGTCCTTCGATATAAAGATAGCCTTCACGATCAATATATCCCATGTCATCAACCGTCATCCAGCCGGAATCATCAGGTTTTGCGCCGTTGATGTATCCGGAAAATTTCATCGGGCTGTTCACAAAAATCTTCCCCGTTTCGCCCGGCATGCAGCGTTCTCCGCCGGGCCGGCGGATTTCGATTGTAACTTTTTCAAACGGGCGGCCCGCCGCGTCAGGCTTTCGGGCGCTGTCTTCAGGCGATAAGAACGCCACGAAACTCAGCTCAGACGTTCCGTAAAAATCGTACAACCGCAAATGGGGATAGCGCTCTGACAGCGCTTGTTTAGACGAAGCGGGCCAGTCTGCACCGGAAGAAATCACCTTGAGCGGTGTATCCGGAAACGACTCTAGTGAGAGCAGGGCGTCCGTCATTGTCGGAACGGTATATAGAACGTCAGCTTGTCTGAGCCGGTCTTTCATTCCGGCCGGGTTGAATTTTCTTTGAAGGATGACGGTTCCGCCGATAAACAAAGTGCTGACGGCGCCGTATAAAAAGTGTGACGAGCGAAGCGTGCCCGGTACCAGCACTTTGTCATCAGGGGAAATGCCGAATTCACGTTTCGTACAAGAAAAGCTCTCCAGCCACGAACGGTGAGAGCGGGTGAAGGCTTTCGGCTTACCGGTCGATCCCGAGGTGAATCCGGTATAAAAGGGCAGGCCGGCGTTTTTGATCAAAGCGCCTTCCGTTTTTTCCGCCTCGATCAAAGGCCTGCATTCATCCCACAGGATGACAGGCGTTTTGACGCCGTCCAGTCTGCCGCTCAGCCGGCGGTCACAGATGACGAGGCCGGTTTTGCTGATGTTCAGCTGGTCCGCGAGTTCCGCCGCTGCCGAGCGGGGATCTAACGGAACCGCCGTGCAGCCGGCATGCGCCGCCCCTGCGAAAAGTTGTAAAAAAGGGATGCCGTTCGGCAGTAATATTGCAATGTTTTTCGGCTTACCTAAAAGGCTGCCAAGCCAGTTTGCGGTTTGGTTAACCAGCCTGTTCCAAGTTTGATAGGTGATCTGTTCTGTTTCTGTCTGAATTGCGATCTGTTCCGGCGCTTGTCCGGCTGTATCTGAATATGATGATGTAATCATGATGACTAAAATCAGCTTCCTTTCGTCGGCAAAAGCCGGCTTGCTTGAAGAGTTTTTCTGATTCTTACGGCTGCGAATGAGGCTGCGGCCGCTTTAAGCAGATCTCCGGGCACATAGATGAGGCTGAGCTTTACGGCAGTTAAGATATCAATGTGCATCATAAAAGCCTGAACGGGAATGCCGATGACATACAAAAACAGCACGCCGAACAAGAACTGTCTGATAAACAAATGGGGGACAGCAGCTGAGCGAAGGCCTTGGATGCTGAGGCTCAGCAGTAATGCCGCCAGCGGATATGCGATGAGATATCCGGCGCTCGGCCCGAAAAAAACCCCGAACCCGCCTCTGCCGCCTGAAAGGAGAGGCGCTCCGCATGCCACAATCAGCAAAAAAAGCAATTGGCTTAAAAACGCCGCTTTCGGTTTTAGGATGCTTCCCGATAAGAGCACTCCGATCGTCTGGAGCGTAATCGGAACCGGCGTAAAGGATAAGAAAAGCGGCGGGAGCAGCCCCAAAAGTCCCATAATGGCGGTAAACACGGCAATATGCATCATTTCTGTCAATTTCATTATGTATTCCTCCAGCTTATCAAAATATGTTTATACAATAAAGCGAGTCTTTATATATGTCAACTCTATTATATTTTAAGTTAACATTAAAAAGACCGGCCCTTTATGAAAAAGGCCGATCGGTTTGTCTTTATTCTTCTGTAAGGATAACAAGTGAATCAACGGATGATGCAACGTGGGAAACGGCGCGGCTGACTTCTTGAAGGCCGCCGAGAAAGGCCTGCAAATCAACGTCGATTTTGCCTGTCTGGTCTTTGCTCGTTTTCATGCTTTGGACGATGTCATCAAACAGACGGTTGATCTGCGCCATTTTTTCTTTCGTTTCACTTACAAGTCCGTTTACATCTTTAATATGTTTGGACACGATGTTGATTTGTGTATTAGTATTGTTCACAAGCTCTGATACGGTGGAAACGGTTTTTTTCGTATCCTCTGAAAGCTTTCTTACCTCCGTCGCGACAACGGCGAACCCTTTGCCGTGCTCCCCGGCTCTCGCGGATTCTATTGAAGCGTTGAGTGACAGGAGATTCGTTTGCTCGGCGATCCCCGTCACGATGCCGAAGATTTTTTCGATCTGCTGGGCGATGTCATTCAGCTTGTCCATTTCTTCTTCAATCTGCAGAAGGCTGGCGTCGATTTTATTCATCTGCTGCTGCTGGCTTTCAAGCTCTTTTTTCCCGCCGATTGATTTTTCTTCGACATGTACGGAAGTGACGGTGCCGGCTTTTGACGCCTCGGAAATGCCCTCGGATTTATCGACCAGCTCCTGCACGGCTCTGCTCGTTTCTGAAAACAAATCAGCGAGTGATCCGGATGTTTCCTGGATTTTTTGATGAAGACGGGCTTTCTTTTCCTCTTGTTCGTCACGCTGGCAGTTATATTCGCTCTGGAATGCTTCAAGGACGAGCTGCTGTTCAAGATTCAATATTTTCGTCGTCGCTTTGATCGCTTTTAAAAGCTCATGCAAATCCGGAATGGTTGCTTCATATATGTTCATCATCGACAGAAGCAGATCCTGAAACGCTCCCATATACCATTTCGGTTCAAGGCCGATCCGCAAATGGATGGAAGCGATGCGCTGTCTTTTTTCAATGAATTCATCATCAATCGTGCCGGCAAACATCTCATGGATATGACGCCGTAATGTTTTTTTCAGGCGCTCGACCGTGCTGTGGTCGTTAATGATCGTCATTAATGATTTTTCGTGATCCAGGTTTCGGTAAAAGGAATCGACGATTGTTGAGATATGTTCTTTAATTAACGGCTGCAGCTCTTCAAGCACATGAAGTTCTTCGTTTCCAAGCCTGACCATTTTCAGCTGTTTTTGGACATCTGCATATTGATTTGAAAGCGCGATGCGTTTTTTTCCATCGGCTTCCGAAAAATAAGCTGTTTCTTTTTTGCGGTCTTTTTTAAATAACAATATAAGTTCCCCCAGATATTCTCTTTTTCTTTTTATCGGTATGGAAGGAACTTGAATGAAGGAATCTGATAAAAATATTTTAATGCAAAAAAATAAAACCATTCGTACAGAATGGTTTAGTCAATCTTGGGTGAGACGTTTCAGCGGCTTGATGGCGGGACCTTCGGCAACCCCGCCGTCAGGTGTGAACCGGGACCCGTGACAAGGACAGTCCCACGTCCGTTCGCCGTCATTCCATTCGACTTCACAGCCCAAATGGGTGCATGTCGTATCGACAAGATGCAGACAGCCTTTTTCATCTTTATAGGCGCCGGCCCGTTTGCCGTTTACCGTTACGATTTTTCCCTCCCCGGGCCGAAGAGTCTCAGGTGAAGCGTCCGGCCTCTCAAGTTTGCCCGAGATAAGGTGTTTGGCCACGTCGGCATTATAGGAAATCAGTTTTTTCAGTCCCGGATCTGCGTGGAAGCGTGACGGAATAAACAGGCCGGAAAACGGGTTCTTTTTGTTTTGAATATGATCAGCCAAAAGCTTCGCGGCGAGCGCTGAGCTTGTCATGCCCCATTTTTTAAAACCGGTCGCCGCCAAAATATGTTCTTCATCTCCTGAGATGGGACCGATGAACGGAATTTTGTCAATGGTGACAAGGTCTTGTGCAGACCAATGATATGGGATGCTTTCAACCCCGATTGTGTCTTCCGCAAATTGTTTCAGCGCTTCGTAATGCTCGGACATTTCTTTTCCCTGGCCTGTTTTGTGGCTTTCGCCGCCGACAAGAACCAGTTTTTCACCGTTCAAATCGGTGTATCGCAGTGATCTGGACGGCTTGTCTATGCTGAGATACATCCCGTCCGGATACGCTTGTTTCGGTTTTACCGCGAGTACGTAGGATCTGCTGGCATACATTCTGGCGGCGTAAAGCCCGCCTCCGTCATAAAAAGGAAAGTGGGAAGAGCAGACAATATAGCTGCACTTGATGCCGTGTCTGTTTTTCGTGACCACTTCCGGCTGCGGTTCTTTTTTTATGTCGATCGCAGCCGTCTGTTCAAAAATCCGCGCCCCGTTTTTAACGATCTCTTTGACGAGCGCCGCACCATATAAAAGCGGATGGAATTGCGCCTGATTCTTCATGGCGAGACCGAGCCTGCAATCAACGGGGACGGGAAGTTCTTTCACAAGCTCGTGTTCAATACCGAGCTTGGTATAAGCTTCCTGCTCACTGCGCATTTTTTTGACGCCTGATTCTGTATTCGTGTAAAGATATGCGTCTTGTTCAATCAGTCTGCAGTCAATCGAAAGGTCTCTGATGATCTGCTTCATGTCTTCCATGGCGCGGAGATGGGCTTCGAAATACAGCCTTGCGCTGGTCAGGCCGATCTGCTGAATAAGATCGGCATAGATGAAATCATGCTGGGCGGTGATTTTTGCGGTCGTTCCCGCGGTCGTCCCATTTAAAATCCGGTCTGCTTCAATGACAGCGACACGGAAACCTCTTTTCGTCAGTTCGTATGCCGTTGTCAGACCCGTAATTCCTCCGCCGATAATCGCAATATCGCATTCCGTATCTTCAGTGAGGGCGGGAAAGGAAGGAATGTCAGCTGTTGCTTTCCAATAGGAAGCCGGTTCGTCGTTTGAAAAAGTAGTCAATTCAGATTTACCTCCTCTGTTGTATATTCTTAATTTTTCCAATAAGACTCTGTTCATACATGAAATTCGTATAAGATGCTCAAATTACTCATAATATAGTAATTAATGTAAAGGAGTGATCAAAATGGCTAATCAGAAGAAGAAAACCTTGCCGCCGCAGCATCAAAACCGGCAGCCGGGCTTTGAATATGTAATGGACCCGCGCCCCGTTTTTGACAAACCGAAAGCGGCGAAAAAACTTGAAGGGAAAACGGCGATCATCACGGGCGGAGACAGCGGGATCGGCCGCGCCGTATCCGTTTTATTCGCGAAGGAAGGCGCTAATGTGGTCATCGTTTACTTTGACGAGCATCAGGATGCCGAAGAGACGAAGCAATATGTAGAAAAAGAGGGGGCGAAGTGTCTGCTGATCGCAGGGGATGTCGGCGACGAAGCCTTTTGCAACGATGTCATCCGCCAGGCGGGCCAAGCCTTTCCTTCCATTGACATCCTGGTCAACAACGCAGGTGAGCAGCACGTGCAGCCGGGGATTGAGAAAATCACGAGCCACCAGCTCATCAGAACGTTTCAGACGAATATTTTTTCAATGTTTTACTTAACGAAAGCCGCGCTCCCTCACCTGAAAAAAGGAAGTTCAATCATTAATACGGCCTCTATTACCGCCTATAAAGGCCACAAAACATTGATTGACTATTCAGCGACAAAAGGGGCGATCGTCACGTTTACAAGATCTCTTTCCCAATCTCTTGTCACTCAGGGCATCAGGGTAAACGCAGTGGCGCCGGGGCCGATCTGGACGCCGCTGATCCCGGCGAGCTTCTCGGCGAAGGAAGTGGAAGTCTTCGGCTCAGACGTGCCGATGCAGCGCCCCGGCGAGCCTGTTGAAGTGGCGCCAAGCTATTTGTACTTAGCAAGCGATGATTCCTCATATGTCACGGGCCAGACGATTCATGTGAACGGCGGAACCATCGTAAACGGATAATCTAAAAAAGCCAATCCATATGGATTGGCTTATTCACTCTGTTTGAGTGCGGCATATTCTTTTGAAAGCGTGAGGAACGCTTCTTTATTTTTATCATCAAGCGCCTTATTAATCTGCATGGTCAGCATGGCGAGCCGGCGTTTATACAAGGATTCATCAAGCACCATTTGAATGTAAATATCGGCCATTGTCACATCGAATTCGTTTGCTTTTTGCGTGTTGCGGGACTTCATGAGCTCAGTGTACGACTTTTTCTCTTTCATAAAGAATCCCCCCAATGCCTTTTTTATAGTATATGGATAACGACCGGAAAAATCAATTAATTTTTATAATCTTTAGACAACTAATACTTGGAAATATATCGACATATCCTGCAAATTGACGAAAAAACGAAAATGATCATCGTATAAATGAGGTGAAACGAAAAAGAAAAACAATATTTAAATAGTAATTTAAGACTAAATTACATCTTTAAAAGGTGATTTTTAGCTATATTCAAAAAAAACCTGTCGTTTTCCAATGACAGATGATAGATTATTAGTATAAATTTTCAAGAAAAGGATTGGAGGCTGCACATTATGTGCCAGAAAACACACGCACCCTTAGAAAGCTACGAAGTAAATCGTTCAACCATCGCTGTTTTGCCTGAGGAAATAGACGGTAAAATGGGGTCGAAGGTCATTGAAAAAGACTGCATTCTGTATGTCAGCATGAAGCCGATTCACATCATCGACAGAAGCTGCCGCTACTTTGGCTCCAGCTATGCCGGGAGAAAAGCGGGAACATATGAAGCGATTAAAATTTCTCACAAGCCGCCGATTATGGTGGACCCTTCAAATCACATCTTTTTATTCCCTACACTTTCTTCTGCAAGGCCTCAATGCGGCTGGATATCTCATGTGCACGTTAAAGATTTTCAACCGACGGCATTTGATGACACAGCTGTCACGTTCTCAAACGGCAAAACGATGGAACTGGAAGTATCCTATCATTCTTTTGAAAATCAGGTTTACAGAACCGCCTATCTCAGAACCACTTTTCAGGACAGGATGGGCAGTCATATCCCGAAGCGGCAGGAATTCATGCTGTATCCGAAAGAAGAGCGGACAAGAATGATCTACGACTTTATTTTGCGGGAGCTGGGGGAGAGATATTAGAGAAAGCTGTGATGTGAAGGGACGGGCCCTCTCCTTTTGGGGAGGGCTTTTTTCGATTTACATGCCCGGCCAGAGTTGTATCGTGTCCGTCTGTTGGCTATGATGATGTAAAGAGTAATGATATTTCATTTTAGGAGAGATGGGCATGGATGTGTTTGCAAAATATGTATCAGGAATCGATAACCCGGATCACCGTCTCAAAGCAGAGGAAATTTTGTCGTGGACGGCTGGCCAATTTCCGAACTTAGAAGCGCAGATCAAGTGGAACAAACCGACATTTACCGATCACGGCACCTATATCATTATGTTTGCCGCGGCAAAAAATCATTTGAGCATTTTACCTGAAAAAGAGACGATGGAGCATTTTGCCGATGACATCGCTCAAGCCGGGTACAGCGCTTCTTCGCGCCTGTTCCGAATTCGATGGACTGATCCGGTGCACTATGATCTGCTTAAGAAGATCATCGAATTTAACATCAAGGAAAAAGCTGAAAATCCGGGTTTTTGGCGCTAGCGGACGTGATGTTGATGGAGGAAGACATGGACGTTTTCAAAGACTATTTATCAAGTATCGACAGTCCTGATCATCGTCTGCGAATGGAGGAAATCCTGTCGTGGACGGCTGACCAATTTCCGAACTTAGAAGCGCAGATCAAGTGGAACACGCCGATGTTTACCGATCACGGCACCTTTGTTATCGGCTTTGCGGCAGCGAAGCATCATGTAAGTGTTTCCCCCGAAGAAGCGGGTATTACGCATTTTGCCGGCGACATTGCCCGCGCCGGCTACAGCGCTACTTCCCGCTTATTCAGAATTCAATGGACTGAACCGGTGCATTATGAGCTGCTTGAACGCATGATTCAATTTAATATTCAGGATAAGGCGGACTGCTCAGCATTTTGGCGGAAATAATGAAAGGAATGTTAAAAAAACAACCCTGAGGAGGGCTGTTTTTTTATTAAAAGTAATCCGAGAAATAAGGGGTTTGCGTTTCCAGCAAATCCTCAATGAATTCCAATGTGTCCGGGCTGCATTCGAGCCGGCCCGTGCGGTGAAGGTATTCTGGTTTCCGGTATGCAAATAATAATGCCGTCATCGTCTGAATATCCAGTTTCGCCGCATCAGCATCGCCGCCCGGGCTTAAAACGGCTTTTCCTTCAGGCGAAATCTCCGCTGTAAAGACGCCCTGATTCCATTCAAGCAGCGGATCTTCCAGTGTAAAAGACCATGTCCGCTTCTCTTTTTGCGGTTTAAAGGGATACTGATTGATAAATTGCTCAATATCGACAATCCGGGCCATAAAGTAAGGAGAAATCGTTTCCTCAATTTCAGCATCTTCTAACAGAAAGGCGATCGGTTCATTAGAATAATTGTCGCCGACGACTTTTGTCACCATGGAGAAATGAGCCGAAATAAAGTTCCACAGGCCTCTTCGCGCTTCTTCATTTACATATACCATTTCTTTAATATGAAAAACTTCATCTGCAATCCAGTAAAGAACATAACCGTTCGCCTGTCTGGATTGGTCATAATACACGGCAGCCGTAAGCTCTTCTAAATCCCAGCGCCAATATTCATCCCATGCCAGTTCATTTCTGATCATGGCCGCATGGCTTTTATGCGCGAATCGGCTGTATACTTCTTTAATGACCTCATGTTCCGGCTTGACGCGTTCCACTTCACCGGAAACGGTGCTCATTTTCGGGAGCTGAAAGTCTTTCACCTCAAACGTCATTTTATCGCTGATAATTTCCCAGCCTTTTCTTCTGTAGTAAGGGATGGAGTAGGGGAACAAATAGGATACGGACTGACCGCGCTCACGCATGTCAACTAATGCTTTGTATAACAGTTTCGCCATTAATCCCATATTGGCGTACTCGGGATATGTTCCGACCCCCGTCACACCGCCCATTTCGAACGTTTTATTAAAAATCCGGACTTGAAATGGATAAACGGCCGCCTGTGAAACGAGTTTGTCTTTGTCAAACCAGCCCAATACATGCGCTTGTTCCAAAACGGGGAGTTTTGCGGAGGCGATTTCGGGTTCCTTCCATCCCACTTCATGCAGATTACTGTTCGTGACTTGGAAAACATATCGGAGCAGCTGATTAAATTGCTGCAAATGTTTCGGTTTGACTTTCTTTAATTCAAGCCTTTTTTCTCTGTTCATAAATTTCGCTCCTGTATGAATAATGACTGAACGTCAATCATTTTTGTGGTTTACATAAAGTGTACATGAAAATCCGCCTCGTTTCCAATTTTTCACCCGGCGGCAGTATTGACATAACGAAACGCACGATGACAGAAATCGTGCGTTCAAAATTCTTTATTTGATGACAGACATGCTGACGCTGCTGCCTGACACTGTCAATTTGGCAAAATCCTGTGTATCAATCACAGGTGTGACTGCTTTATTGTCGATCGTGATGTTCGTAAAGGCTGTTGAGAAGTTTGATTTGATGTAAGGGCGCTGATCCTCTGATGTGACCGCGACGGTGGCGAGCGCTTTCCATTTTGAGACAGAGCCTACATTGGTTTGGGCGAGTTCTGAGATAATGCGGCCGGTGTATCCGTCATTATTTGTGCCCCAGTATGTGGCGCGGGTATTGCCGTTCAGATTTTTGTAGATGGTCAGCTGTACGGTGCTGCCGGGCCGGAAGCCTTTCGTATAGGTGAATTGGCTTTCTCCTTCCAGATACTTGACCTGGCCTTGTCCCTTTGAACCGACTTTCATGATCGGTTTCCATACATGATAGGTGTCACTGTACTGAAGTCCGATATCAGCCTCTGTGCCTCCGGTAAATCCTGAGTAAATATAGGCTGTCCCATTTGACACCTGAATTGAGCTTGGAAGCTGAATTTTCGTGACGAGAACTGAGCCCGTGCTGTTCAGGTAGGCCCTTCCGCCGATTCCTTTGCTGAGCTGGGACGCCGCTTCCGCCGTATTGGGGCTGATCACCCCCGGAATTTCCGCCGTACATGTGCCGAATAGAACGGCTGTAGTGAGCACACCCGCAAAAAGCCCTTTTTTCATCATCATTTCTCCTCCTATCATCATAGTCAGATCGCGCTATCAATTCATATTATAAAAGGTTTTGGGAAAAATTCCATAAAAGATATACGGGCGGACGTAAATTAAAACTATTTTCCTATTTATCTTGTAAATGGATATTATTTGAACTATGATATGTTCAGCAATACCGCATAACTCAGGAGAGGGGATAGGATAGAAATGAAAAAGACGGCAGCTGTGCTTTTGTCTTTCGGTCTTGTGTTCGGATGTTCATACGGAGCGGGGCAGACGGCAGAAGCGAAAACAAAGGTGAAAACGTATCAAAACTGCAAGGCGCTGAATAAGGTGTATAAGGGCGGAGTGGCCAAATCGTCGAAAGTGAAAAACAAGGGCGGCAGAACAAAGTACAAGCCGTATGTATCAAAAGCGCTTTACAATGCAAATAAAAGACTTGACCGAGATAAAGACTATATCGCATGTGAGAAATAAAAAAACAAGCCTCTTTAAAGAGGCTTGTTTTTTTAAATGGATTCGGCGGTGACGGCGGTTCCGTATCCGATTAATTCGGATGTGTTCTGTCCTGCGGTCAGTTCGAACCGCAGGCCGACGATGGCGTTCGCTCCGAGCTGCTCCGCCTCTCTGATCAGCCGCTCTTTCACCGCTTTTTTGGAGTCTTCCAGCATTTCAGTATAGCTTTTCAATTCGCCGCCGACGACAGATTTTAAGCCTGCAAGCAAGTCTTTGCCGATGTGTCTGGACTGGACGATACTGCTTGTCACCAAGCCTTTCACTTCCGTAATCTGTTTTCCGGCGACGGTTTCGGTCGTTGTCATGATCATGCGTTTTTCCCCTTTCGTGTATCTTACCGCTATCTTACCATTTAAGCCGCCTTTTCGGCTGCGCTGATTTGTTTTTTTCTGACTGCGGCGCTGACTGCAAACATGACGGCAATGTTCAGAACCAGTGCGATGATGCCTGTATTCATATCCTTAACGATCTGCGGAAGAAACGGAAAGAGGGTTCCGATGGTTGATTCGGTCAGCGTAATGAAGGCCACCGTTCCGACCCCGGCCGTTATGCCGGCAAAAGCGCCGTGGCTTGTGATGAAACGCCGCTTCGGCAGGCTGAATAAGAGGGCGGGGAAAAGCTGGGTGACAAGGCTGTAGCCCATTAAAAGCAAGGTGACGATGGTATTTCCGCCTTTCAGCGTAAAATATACGGATATCAGCGCGATGACGGGTACGGCGTATTTTGCGAGCCGTGAGACTTTTTCGTCAGTCGTGCCGGGCAGAATGGCTTTGTACACATTTTTGGCGAACAGCGTGCTTGAGGCCATTAATATCATTGAACCGGGTACAAGCGCCGTCAGAATGCCCGCCGATCCGATCAGTCCGACAAACCAGGGATCAAAGGTTTTCACAGACAGCTTTAATAAGGCGAGATCCGTGTCCGCCCCTTTTAAACCGGGCACCTGCAGAATCGCCGCAAATCCGGTAAAGATGACAAACAGCAGGACGAGCTGATAAAGAGGCATGATGATCGCGTTTTTCCGAAACACCCGCGGATGCTCCGCCGAATAGGAAGCGGCAAAGGTATGGGGCCACATATAAAAGCCGAGGGCGGTCAGCAAAACCGTTGAGCTGAACCAGGAAACGCTCTGTCCGGTTTCCGGCAGCGTGAGAAAACCGGGTTTTGCGGCGTCAATTTGTTTGAACATCTCCGTAAACCCGCCATAGTAATGAATGGGCAGATAAATGCCTAAATACAGGACGATGCCTAAAATCATGATATCTTTAACGACTGATATCCACGCTGAACCGTGGATTCCTGATATCATCACATAAATCGTGATGGAGACAGCGCCGATCCAGACAGCGGCTGAGGGCGGAATCTGTCCGTATGACGTTGCTGAAACAATTAATCCGAGCCCTTTCAGCTGCAGGACGAGATAGGGGATGAGGGATGCGATGCCGACGAGCGATACGAGAATGCCGAGGAGCGGGCTGTTGTATTTTGAAATAAAAAAATCTGATTGCGACATCAGTTTGTGTTGTTTGGCGTAAGTCCACACGGCTGGCAGAAGCCAATATGACAAAATGTAGGCAAGGCAGCCGTACGCGATAATATAAAAGGCGGGGCCTCCTTTTCCGTAAGCCCACCCGCTTCCGCCGAGGAATGTAAAGGTCGTGTATATTTCTCCCGCCATTAATAAAAAGACAAACATCGTGCCGAAGCCGCGTCCGCCCACCGTCCATTGTTCAAGGTCCATATGTTTTCCTTTTCGGGCCCGGATTCCGAGATATACACAAAACAGGAGCACGGCGGCCATTACGGGAAATGCTGCGTTCATTCCGCCTCACCCGCCTTGTTTTCTTTGTCCAATTTGTAAACGGCGGCCATCAGAACGGAAGTCAGCACCGCCCAGATGACGACATACGCGAGAATGAAAGGCATTCCGAAAACATAAGGCGTCACCCGGTTGGCAAATGGAATGCCGGCGAGAATTCCGAAAAAGGGCAGGGCGGCGAGAACATGAATCAGTTTCATAACATTCCTCCTTTTCATTGAAAACAGCGTGTCCCGATTATAAAGAAAATCATGTCGAATGTATAGTGTGAATAGTCTGAAATTTATCAGTTGAAAAGGAAAAGCAGTCCCGGCTGCTTTTTAAATGGTCGCAAGAGACAGGTAATATTCTAATAAGGCGGTTACCTGTTCCCGTATTCTCGGGTTGAAATAACGGTGTTTTTCTTCATAGCCGTTAATGGTGCATATATAAAGCGTAAATGCTTCGTCTCTTTCCGCTTCGTATATTTTAATTTTACGCTTTCTTAACTCTTTTCGAACATCACTCAAATCCTTTTGTGCTAATTTTAAAGAGCAGCTGATAAGCTGTTTATAGGGTTGTTTTAATTTGAACGGGCACGAATCAAGCGCTTCGAGGTCCCGGTTCAGGATGGCAGCCGCCATGGGCAGAAACAGCCCTTTTTCGATGAGATCGCGGGTGCTGCTCCGGATGTCAGGCATAAATACTCCTTCTTTCTTAAAAAAGAGAACGTTTGTTCTTATTTTATACTCGCTTACACGATATTTCAAGTCGGAAAATCTCGTAAACATTTTCGTTTTTTGGAGATAATGTGTAGAATAAGGATAGACAAACTCGTTAAGGAGTATAAACGTTGGAGCAATTTTTATCATATTTGACTGAGGAACAGCTGACGGAATGGTTCCAAAGCTATAGAGCTTTCGGCCCGGCGGCTGCGGCTGCACTGCCTTTTATTGAAGCGTTTCTTCCGTTTTTGCCGCTCGTTGTATTTGTGGTGGCGAATACGAATGCATTTGGTTTGTGGGAAGGTTTTTTTCTGTCATGGCTCGGGTCTGCGGCAGGATCGATGCTGATGTTTTATGCCGTCCGCCGTTTCGGACAGAAAAGAGCTTTCGGTTTCATCCGCAGGCATCAGACCATAAGGCGGATGATGCTCTGGGTTGAGCGGCACGGTTTCGGTCCGCTGTTTATTTTGCTTTGCTTCCCCTTTACGCCGTCCGCTGCGGTTCATATCGTTGCCGGCCTGTCACGGGTGGGGGCGCTGCAGTTTATATCAGCAGCCGCTATGGGGAAAATGGTCATGATCTTTATGATCAGCTTTATCGGGTATGATCTTCACGCACTCATGACACAGCCTTTCAGGATGGCGGGCGCCATAATGGTGATCGCGGTGCTGTGGTATGTCGGAAAGCATATCGAACGGCGTTTACAGATGAGAATCAGTCAGCATGAGAAAGACGGAGGGAGACAGGAATCTTGAAAAAACGATTTTGGTTTATAGCCGGCGTGCTTATCGTTGTGTTGGCCATACAATTAAAGAATGCCATTTTTATTGATTATAAAGTCGAAGGAATCAGCATGAATCCGACCTTTAAACAAGGAAATGAGCTGATGGTCAATAAGTTTTCCCATCGTTACAAAACGATCCGCCGTTTCGATATTGTCCTGTTCAAAGGCCCGCACCGCAAAGTGCTGATCAAACGTGTCATCGGGCTCCCCGGCGAGTCAATCGCATACAGGGAGGATCAGCTGTATGTGAATGGAAAACGGGTGGCGGAACCGTTTTTAAAACCCTTAAAGTCATCATTGTCCGCTGGGAGCCATGTGACCGGTGATTATACGCTGAAGGAAACGACCGGGCGCAAAAGCATACCGAAGGGACAATACTTTGTTATTGGCGACAACCGCATATACAGCCTCGACAGCCGTCATTTCGGTCCGATTAAGGATAAAGACATTGTCGGAGTCATCAGTGAATCAGACGCCAAGTAAACGGCGTCTTTTTTTTCGGAAATGATTGTAAAAAAGCAGAGGGAAGACTATAATGAAAATTGTTACGCGCGAAACAAAAAGGAGGCGTTTTATTTTTTGGTAATTTTGTTACGTGCGTAACAAAAAATATGAAAGAGGGCTGATGAGATGAAAACACAGGCTGCCATTATCGGGGGAGGTCCGGTCGGGCTTATGCTTGCATCAGAACTGGCGCTGGCCGGAGTGAAAACGACTGTTATTGAACGATTGAAGAAGACGGTGCCATATTCCAAAGCGCTTATCATGCATCCGCGCACACTTGAGCTTTTTGCCATGAGAGGCATATTGGAACGCTTTTTGGAAAAAGGGACGAAGGTGTCTTCCGGCCATTTTTCCATGCTGGATACACGGCTGGATTTTTCTCGGCTGGATACGAAGCAGAATTATTCGTTAATGCTGCCTCAGGCAGAAACGGAGCGGATTTTGGAGGAGTATGCATCAAGTCTCGGCGCAGACATCATCCGCGGGGCGGAAGCGGTGGCTGTCACCCAGACGGATGACGGAGTGGAGACGGTGTTCCGGGACGAAAGCGGTATCCGCACTCTTCACAGCTTATATGCCGCGGGTACAGACGGAGCGGGGAGCATTGTCAGGAAACAGGCGGGCATCGCTTTTTCGGGCACTGATGCCGACTTAACAGGAACCCTCTGTGATGCCGCTTTGACACATCCGCCCGAATCTTCCTTTTTTTCAACGTGCCGCCTGGAGGGATCGGTTGTGATTGTCCCTCTTACGGACGGACTTTTCCGCGTCCTCATCGTTTCTCCGCACGCTCCGCAAAAGCGGAAGGAAGAGCCGGTCACCGAAAATGAGCTGAAAGAAGACCTGCGGCGGATATGCGGCACTGATTTCGGATTGAGTGATCCGGTATGGATGTCGCGGTTCGGCAATGCCGAGCGTCAGGCTGAGCAGTACCGCTCCGGCCGGGTTTTTGTGGCCGGTGATGCGGCGCACATTCATTTTCCCGCAGGCGGCCAAGGGCTGAACACGGGGCTTCAGGATGCCTTCAACCTCGGCTGGAAGCTGGCGGCGCAAATGAAGGGGAAAGCGGCGCCTCATCTTCTGGACAGCTATCATCAGGAAAGGCACAGCACAGGAAAAGAAGTATTGCACAATATAAAAACCCAGATAAAGCTCATGGATTTTACCGAGTCGGGGATGGCATTAAGAGAAACGATGACCGCTTTGCTGGATTTTCAGGAGTCCAACCGTTTATTGGCGGGAAAAGTATCCGCGCTTGATCTGCATTATGAACCGGATGCGGAGCTGCCGCCGCATACCCTGAACGGAAAACGCCTGCCGGATATCGAATTGACCCTTCATGACGGGCGGCCGGCCCGGCTGTATGATTTTCTTCATAAGGGCGCCTTTGTGCTTTTGTCATTAAGAGGGAGCATTCCCGCCGGTATTGATACGGACAGCGTGGCAGCTGTCAGTGCGGAGCTTGCTGAAACACGTGCCGATTGGGATGACGTCCACACCGTTTTAATCCGGCCGGACGGCCACGCGGCATGGGCAGCCGGCGGCTCGGGACGTGAAGCGGAAGAAGCTGTTCTGACCGGTTTGGAGAGATGGGGATTCATCTGATACCCTTTTATGCGCCTGTGTGATTGTTTCTTGTGTAACAAAACGTTATAGTAAAAGAAACAATCAATACGGAAGGGTGATTCAGCAGTTGGACAGAAGACAGCCAGACCATGCAAAACACATGATTCTTGAAGGGCTGACAGATATTTTTCACGAGCAGGAGAGGTGTCAGGAGGACATCAGGGCGTCGTTGGCCGGACGGATGGACGAACTCCGTGAAGAAAACGGAAAAAAATTACAGCTGACCTTGACGGAAATTCACATTTTGTCGTGTATCGGAGATCATGAACCGATCAATGTCACGTCAATAGCGGAAAAAATGAAGACGACAAAGCCGACCGTGTCGAGGAGCTGCGCGAAGTTTTTGGAAGCCGGCTTTCTGCGCAGGACCCGGCTGAGCGACAATAAAAAAGAAGTCTATTTCCGGCTGACTCCTGCCGGGAAAGAGCTGCATTCCCTTCATCATGAATATCATGAATTGATAAAAAAGCGGCTCTTGGCATTTTTAGACCGCTATACAGATGAAGAACTGTTATTTGCTGAACGGCTGTTCCGTGATCTTTCAGCAAACTGGCGGTCTGTAAATGGCGGCGGAGAGCTGTTCAAATAAAAAACACGCATATGGATGCGTGTTTTTTTATTCGGATCATGTTCCTCTTTCTGCCCGGCCTCTCTCGCCGTGTGCCCGTTTCAGCTGAGAAAGGTGGTGCAGCAGCCGATAGAAGGGCGGAAGCATGGCGATGACGAGAACGATCCGGATGACCTGAACCGCGACGACGAAAGTCGAGTCTTCGTGCAGGGTGATCGAAGTCGCCGCCATCTCGGCGATCCCGCCGGGAGAAAAGGCGAGAACAGATGTAATCATGGAGATGCCCGTTAATTTAGAAACCGCAATCGCGCTCAGAATCATGGCGGCGATTAATCCGACGGAAGAAATAAATCCGACGGTCAGCACTCTCGTCACGCCGGTGAACATGCTTTTGTACATTTTTGATCCGATTGTGGCGCCGAGAAAAATTTGTGACAGCTGGTTCGCTTCCGGCGGCCACCAGGCCAGCATGTCTTTGCCCGCCAAGGCGGACACGCCGATTTCCGCAGCAGCAACGCCGATCATGCTGCCGAGCAGCCAAGGGGCGGGAAATTTCAGCCGTTTTGCGCCTTTGCTTGCAAGCCAGGCAGCCAAAATAAATCCGGCCGTTAACAAGACGGGAGTAAGGCCCGGATGTAAAGCTCCTGCCGAAACGGCTCCGGCTGATGTCTGAGCCGCACCGTTTTGTTTGGTAAATAAGAAAATGACGAGAAACGGTATTGTCATGACGACCAAAAGGACGCGCGTCAGCTGAATAAGGCTTACAATCGCGGTGTTTGCGCCGACTTCCTGGGCGATACCGGGCATGGCGGATAAACCGCCCGGCGCCGTGCCTACAAAGCTTGTCATCATGTCCGTCCGGCTGAACCGAAAGAGCACATATCCGGAAACAAGCGCCATCACGATAGAGAAAATCAGCATGAAGCCTACCGGAAGCCAATGCTCCCGTAAAACCGACAGAACGGACAGGTTCAGTTTCTGGCCGAGTTCGATGCCGAGGATCATTTGTCCCGCTGCAAGCCATCTGCGGTGAATCCCTCTTCTGTCAGGCGCCATGAACAGCCAGCGGGGCCTCGTCATGGAGAGGATGCAGCCGGCGGCCAGCGTTCCGAGCATCCAGGCGATCGACATCCCTGTAAGCGAAAGAAGAAACCCCCCTGCCGCACTGATGAGAATAAACCAGATATCCGTAAGGAGATGTTTGTCTTTCTTCAATGAAAACCCTTCTTCCTGAAACATTCATATTAAATTGTTAAGCTCGTTAACCTTACTATTACTATAGTATAGATTTTGAGATAAATAAATAATGAATTATTTCTCATAATCCATTCATTTTTCTTATCGCAAACGCAAAAAAAGCTCCGGAGATGGGTGAGTGCACCCTACTCCGAAACCTCGCCCGCTTTTCCTTTCCACACAAAGGTCAATCCCAGACCGAGAAATAAAACCACACCTGCGAACAGAAACGGGAAGTGAATATTCATATCAAATAAAATACCGCCCAGAGCCGGGCCGAAAATGGTGCCCAAACTCGTGTATGTTGAGTTCATACCGGCAACAAACCCCTGCTGATTTCCTGCGATTTTCGATAAATAAGTAGTCAGTGCCGGGCGCAGTAAATCAAACGCAAGGAAAATGATGCAGGTGACAGCGAGCACGGGCAAAAATCCTGACATCACCGTAGAAACGAAAGCCAGCACAGCGCCGATGATCAGACAAAGCTGAATGACTTTTTTCTCCCCGAGGAAGTTGACAAGTCTTCCGAACGCGAGTACTTGAATGAGGACCGCCACAATGGAGCTGAACGTAATAATAATGGCGATATCCTTTGGCGTGAAGCCGAATTTATGGTTTGTAAATAAGCTGAATACCGTTTCGTACGCCGACAGTCCGAATGCCAAAACAAAAACGATGATAAAGGCGATCAAGTAGTTTGGATGAATCGACTTTTTCAAATCTTTTAAGAAGGTTGATTCTTTGACGCTTTCCAGCTGCTTTGCGCGTTCTTCTTTAGTTAACGGCTCTTTCAGCATAAAGACAGAGGAAATCACTGCGATAAATGCAATTCCCGCCGCAAAGAAAAACGGCATACGAACGCCGTGATCGGCAATAAATCCTCCTATGCCGGGCCCGATGATAAACCCTGTGCTGATGGCGGCAGATACATAGCCCATCGCCTTCGATCTTTCCTGCACCGTCGTAATATCTGCGACATACGCTGTAACAGCGGGCATGATAAAAGCGGCACTGATGCCCCCCAGCACCCTTGCGAAATATAAAATGGAGACATGTGTGCCCAATCCGAAGGTCAGTTCGGATAATGCGAACAAAAACAGTCCGGCGAGAATCATGATTTTTCTGCCGAAGCGGTCAACCCATCTCCCCGCAATGGGGGATGCAATTAATTGCGCAACGGCGAAGGCAGCGACAAGGTATCCCATTGTGCTGCCCGTCAAGTGCATCACATTCATAAACAGCGGCATAACGGGAATGATCAATCCGATGCCTAAAAACGCAATAAATATGTTGCTTAATAAGATGATGAGTACAGCCTTTTGTTCTCTGATCGGTTTTTGCATGTTGTTTCTCCTTTGTCAGCTGTCATTCTGTTTATCAGCGCTGATCGACCCGTGAATAAACACGGAGATGGCTTCTTTTTGCAATTCGATTCTTTGCTGAATGGTATCGTTTTTATATAACACATCTAAACCGTAGAAGACGGATAGCAGGATTTTTACTTTTGATTCGACATGATGAATGGACCAGCTGCCGTCTTGATTTCCCTCTTCTAAGATCTCTCTCATCACATCGTCATATTCAATATCAATTTTGTTGAGCCGCTTTACGACCTCCTCTGACGTAAACGCACTCGCATAAAACTCTTCACTTGCTCTCATAAGCGGGTAATTGATGCTCATCCGGCTGAGCAGCTCCGCAAAGCCCGTCAATTTTTCGGCAGCATCTTTCAGATCAGCTTCCATTTCCCTCCACGTCTCGATCATCACACGGTGATCCTCTTCCATGATATGAAGAAACAGAAACTCTTTTCCTTTAAAATGGTGATATAGATTGCCTTTACTGATTTCGGCCGCCTCTAAAATCTCCCGAATCGATGTTTCTGAATATCCTTTTTTTGCAAATAAGTCACGCGAAGCGGATACGAGCCTGTTCTTCGTCTTTTCGCTCTTTCCGGCACCGCCTTTTGTATTTGTCACTTCACACAGATCCTTTCCGCCAAATGAGGTTCGGCTCCTTAAAAACCGACCAGTTGGTTTATTTTATTATAAAGGGTTTTTGCTGATTATACAATGAAGAAGGTATCCATTGTTTAGAGGGAGTATAAAACGGCTCGAAAAGTAAACCCCATTCTCTCATGTTGAAAGAACGGGGTTTGTCAGCGGTCTGAAGACTCCCGGCGGGGGAGCGTGATCTGCCTGAACCGTTATTTGCCGGTATTCACCTCGGTGTAGCTTGTGTTCGGCGCGTTTGATACCGTTCCCCCTGTATGGTGGGAAGGAGAGTGGGCCATATCGTATAAAAACCAGACGGCATGACGCTGTTCGTCAAATGCCGTGCGGGCAAATAACCGCTTCGCTTCCGGATGCACCGCTCTATCGGATGCCTGCAAATAAAAATCATTCGTTTTCTGCTCATCATAAAACGCCGCCCTCAGTCCTTCTCTGTATGTGTGCGGACAATGCTCCGTCTGTTTCGGCATCAACTGTTTTCCGGTAATTGACGTATACAGTGAAGAGAAAGCGTGCAGGTGGCGCACTTCTTCCTCTCTGATATGTTCGATTCGTCTTCTGATTTCTGCGGTCGGCGCTTTTTCGGCTAATATTGAGTAGCAAATCACAGCGCTGTATTCACCGTTTATGGATTTTACCAGATCCTTGATAAGCACAGAATCGTCACTGCAGATGGCTGTATAATGAAAAAAATTCTCGTGCATTGGACTCACCCCCGGATGTTTATAGGGTATTATACGGCGGCAGCCCGTGACATGTGCGGATGTCATGTTTATTCTTGATCTAGCGGCGATGTAATATGGTCGTCGTATGTGTCGACAAAAAGCCGGCCGTTGCTTCCGCGCACAGCGTATACGACGTCTTCCGGTTTGAGGTTTCTCTTGTCCAATTCTTCTCTCAGCCATTTTTCCGATACGTGGTTTTCTTCCAGATTCTTCATCACCAGCCGGCCGTCCATAACCAGCTCAACGGCAAAGTTCTTTTCATGTCCGGCAAAGATGCCGAGATCCTTTCTTGTAACGGGCGCAAATTCCGGTTTGACCTCCACTGACATGCTGCCGTTTGTTTCAATGATGGCAGTCTGAACCTGAGAAATGTCAAATACGTCATTTACACGCAGCTGCTGGTTCAAGTAGTCGATGGTATAACGCATCGTTTTCATATTATGCTCAAGTATTTTACCGTTTTGAATGATAATGGTCGGTTTGCCTGCAAAGAAACCCCTAAGGGCCCTGTTTTTCATAGAAAGATATGCGACAAGGTAAATGATTGCCACGAAAATAATGTAGGCAATGACATTATAATGAATCGGCAGCTTTGTATTAAACGACAGATTTGCCGTGATGGCGCCGAGCGAGATGGCCGCAATGAAATCAAAAAGCGTCATCTGTGAAATGGTTTGTTTACCGAGTATCCGGGCGCCGATAAACAGAATGCTGAACGACAGAGCCGTCCGTACAATTACTTCGGGATATTCTGACATCATCATTAGTCCTTTTTTCTTTATTTTGGTCAAAAACGATATTTTTTAAAACAGTCATCCCGTTTTTACCAGCAGATGAGATTGGTCATTTTCGTCAACTTTCGATAAAATGTAGAAAGATAAAAAGAGAGGGGTCTTCTAATTTGGGTGTTGAGTTTTTAGTAGGCAGATCGGGGAGTGGGAAAACGAGGCTGATTATCGACAGCATTCAAGATGAACTGCGCCGGGAGCCGTTCGGGAAACCGATCATTTTTCTAGTCCCGGATCAAATGACGTTTTTAATGGAATATGAGCTTGCTAAAACGCCGGATATCGGCGGCATGATACGCGCTCAAGTGTTCAGTTTTTCGCGTTTGGCGTGGCGCGTGCTTCAGCATACCGGGGGCATGAACCGCCCGTTTGTGACGACGACGGGTGTGCAGATGCTTTTAAGGAAACTGATTGAAGAATATAAGCACGAGTTTAAAGTGTATCAAAAAGCGAGTGACAAAACCGGGTTCACTGAGCAGGTGGAACGGATGCTGACAGAGTTTAAGCGGTACTGTATTGAGCCTGAAGACGTCCGACGCATGGCGGAAAGCGGAACGGCGTCAGAATATCGCGGAGAGCGGATGCTGTCTGAAAAACTTCATGATTTAGGCATTTTATATCAGCAGATGGAAAGAAGCCTCGCCGGACACTATTTGCATTCAGAGGATTATTTGACGCTGCTCGCTCAGCAGATTCCTTTGGCGGACGTTGTAAAAGGCGCCCGTGTTTACGTCGACGGATTCTATCAATTTACGCCGCAGGAATTAAGGGTGCTGGAGCAGCTGATCATGCATGCTGAACATGTCACATTCTCGCTGACGGCGGACAGCCCTTCGGCGGAACAGGCACCTGATGAGCTCGATCTGTTCAGAATGACGGGAAGCACATACTATAAGCTTTATCAGACGGCAAAGGAATTGAATGCCGATATTTCCTGCAAGGAACTGCATGGCACGAAGCGGCATCAGCATGCGCCGGAGCTTGCCTGTATAGAGTCGCAGTACGATGTGCGTCCCGCCGCGGCGTATACCGGCGGACAGGAAGCTTTTACCGTCATGCAGGCGCAAAACAGAAGAGCTGAGCTTGAAGGTATTGCCCGGGAAATTCAATCACTTGTCCGGGACGGAGGATACCGGTACAAAGATATGGCGATTCTCATCCGTCAGCCGGAAGATTATAAAGATTTGCTGAAGGAAGTGTTTGCCGATTACGGGCTTCCTTATTTTATTGACGGAAAAGCTTCTATGCAGCATCACCCGCTTATTGAATTCATCCGTTCAAGCCTGGATGTCGTGAAGGGGAACTGGAGATATGAAGCGGTGTTCCGCTGTGCGAAAACCGAACTGTTATTCCCGCTTGATCAGCCGGAGCAGAAAATAAGAGAGCAGGTTGATCAGCTTGAAAATTACTGTATCGCCTACGGCATTAAAGGGGAGCGCTGGACGAACGGCGAGCGGTTTGTATACAGGCGCTTCGTATCGCTCGATGAGGATTTCGCGCAGACGGATCAGGAAATAGAGATGGAACACATGCTGAATGAGACGAGAGAGTGGATAGCTGCACCCCTTGTCCGGCTTCAGAACCGGATGAAAAAAGCGAAAACGGTTCAAAGCATGGCGGAGGCTCTTTATCTCTTTTTGGAAGATACCGATGTTCCCCTGAAGCTGGACCGGAAAAGGCAGCGGGCCGAAGAGGCCGGAAACATGATCGAAGCGCAGCAGCACGGCCAGGCGTGGGATGCCGTTATCCAGCTTCTCGAGGAGTTTACCGGCATGATGGGTGAAGATGAAATATCTTTGGCGCTGTTCCAGCAAATGCTTGAAACGGGAACGGAATCGCTTCATTTTTCTTTAATTCCTCCCGCGCTTGACCAAGTATTTGTAGGGAATATGGATCTCTCAAGAATGTACGGCACGTCCTGCACATTCGTCATCGGTGCCAATGACGGCGTTCTTCCGGCGCGCCCGGATGAAAACGGCGTGCTGTCTGATGATGACAGGGAGTGGCTGAAAGCAGTCGGAGTGGAGCTGTCTTCCGCGGGGCGTGAGCGGCTGCTTGATGAGCATTTTCTCATCTATATGGCGCTGTCGAGTCCGTCTGACCGTCTTTATGTGTCATACCCGATTGCCGATGCGGAAGGAAAAACGCTCCTGCCGTCAATCGTTGTAAACAGGCTTGGCGAGCTGTTTCCCGATCATCAGGAAAAGCTGTCAGCGGCTGATCCCGACCAGGTAAGCGAAGAAGAGCAGCTTCAGTATCTCGTCAATAAACAGGTGGCTCAGACATATACGGCAAGTCAGCTCAGGCTGTGGACAAGAGAGTACGAGATCAGTGACGTATGGTGGAGCGCATACAATGTGCTGATGAAAGAGCCTGATCACCGGCGTGCGAAAAAGCTGTTTTCAAGCTTGTTTTTCCGCAATGAGGCGAAGCGTCTAGAACGGCCTGTTTCGCGCCAGCTTTACGGCGAGCATATTAAAGGAAGCGTCTCCCGGATGGAGGCGTTTAATGCCTGCCAGTTCTCTCATTTTGCATCTCACGGGCTTCAATTAAAAGAGCGGCAGTTTTTCAAGCTGGACGCGCCGGATATCGGCCAGCTGTTTCACTCCAGCCTGAAGCTGATTTCAGACCGGCTTCGTGAGCAGAAGCTGGAATGGCGCGATCTGACGAAAGATCAGTGCCGGAATTTCTCCTATGAAGCGGTGGAACGGCTTGCGCCAAAGCTGCAAAAAGAGATTCTGCTCAGCTCAAACAGACACTTTTATGTGAAGGAAAAACTGCAGAAGATCGTCACGCGTGTTTCAGGCATATTAAGCGAGCATGCGAGGGCGAGCGGTTTCGTCCCGGTCGGTCTTGAACTCGGTTTCGGCGGAAGCGGGCCGCTGCCTCCGCTCACTTTCACGCTGAAAAACGGCTGTACGATGGAACTCGTCGGACGGATCGACCGCGTGGATAAAGCGGAAAGTTCAAAAGGCCTGCTGCTGAGAATCGTTGATTATAAATCAAGCGACAGGGGGCTTGATCTGGCTGAGGTGTATTACGGGCTCGCTCTGCAAATGCTCACATATCTTGACTTATCGATTACACATTCCGAAGATTGGCTCGGTATGAAAGCGACCCCGGCAGGCGTTTTGTATTTCCATATTCATGATCCGATGATTCAGGCCAGTCTGCCGATGGGGCTTGATGAAATCGAGCAGGAAATTTTTAAGAAATTTAAAATGAAAGGCCTTCTCCTCGGTGACCGGGAGGCGATCAGCCTGATGGACACGACTTTGGAGGAAGGGCGTTCAAATATCGTCAATGCCGGTTTGAAAAAGGACGGTTCTTTAAGATCCGACTCAGCCGCGGTCAGCGAACGGGATTTTCATCTGCTGACAGACCATGTGCGGCGGACATTTGAACAGGCGGGCGAAGCGATAACGGACGGGCTTGTGTCCATTACCCCGTATAAGCTGAAAGATAAGACGCCTTGTACGTACTGTGCGTTTCAATCGGTGTGCCAGTTTGATGAGTCGCTTAAGGAAAATGAATACCGCAGCCTGAAAGCGGAAAAAGACGGCACCATACTGGATTGGCTGAAGAAGGAGGCGGATGATGATGCAAATTCCTAAACCGAAAGACAGCATATGGACGGATGACCAATGGAGCGCCATCGTTTCTTCCGGCCGCGATATTCTGGTCGCTGCCGCAGCCGGATCAGGTAAAACGGCCGTGCTCGTGGAACGGATGATCAGAAAGATAACCGCGGAAGAAGATCCGATTGATGTTGACAGGCTCCTTGTGGTGACCTTTACAAACGCCTCAGCAGCGGAGATGAAGCATCGGATCGCGGAAGCATTAGAAAAAGAGCTCGCCAAAAATCCGGGATCTCTGCATATCAGACGGCAGCTCTCTCTCTTAAATCGGGCGAGCATTTCGACGCTTCACTCTTTCTGTCTGCAAGTGCTTAAAAAATATTATTATATGATTGATCTTGACCCCGGTTTTCGGATGGCTGACCAGACGGAAGGCGAATTGCTCGGAGACGAAGTGCTTGATGAGCTGTTTGAAGATGAATACGCAAAAGGGAATCAGGCGTTTTTTGAGCTTGCGGACAGATATACGACAGACAGGCATGATCTGGATCTTCAAGACCTTGTCAAACGGGTGTACGAGTATTCCCGGTCGCATCCTGACCCGGAAGTATGGCTGCAAAGCTTTGTCCGCCTGTATGACGTGACGGAAGAAAGCAAAATGGAAGAGCTTCCGTTTTACCAGTATGTGAAAGAAGATGCTGAAATGGCGCTCTTCGGGGCAAAACAAAAGCTTGAGAAGGCGCTTGAACTGACAAAAGCGCCCGGCGGGCCGGCCCCGCGCGCTGATAATTTTCTGGATGACCTTCAGCAGATAGAAGAGCTGATCAGCTGCCGGCATGACTTCGATGCGCTGTATGAACGGGTTCCCGCAGTCTCATTTAAGCGGGCGAAGGCGGTAAAGGGTGATGAATTTGACAAAGCGCTTTTGGACGAAGCGACCGATTTGCGAAACGGCGCGAAGAAACTGATCGAAAAGGTAAAGACCGATTATTTTACAAGAAGTCCGCAAGATCACTTAAAGAGTTTAGCAGATATGAAGCCTGTCATCGAAACGCTCGTTCAGCTCGTGATATCGTACGGAAAACGATTTGAAGCGGCGAAACAAGAAAAATCAATTATTGATTTCTCAGATTTGGAACATTACTGCCTGGCGATTTTAACTGCGGTTGATGAAGAAGGCCGGCGGGTGCCGAGCGAAGCGGCCGTTTATTATCAAGACCAGTTTCATGAAGTTCTGGTTGATGAATATCAAGATACCAATCTTGTGCAGGAATCGATCCTGCAGCTTGTTAAAAGCGGGAATGAAGAGGCGGGAAATCTGTTTATGGTAGGCGACGTCAAACAATCGATCTACCGTTTCAGACTTGCTGAGCCGCTGCTGTTTCTCGGGAAATATAAAAGGTTTACAGAAAGCGGGGCAGGCGCGGGGCAGAAAATTGACCTGAACCAAAATTTCCGCAGCCGCTCCGATATTTTGGACAGTACGAATTTCTTGTTTAAGCAGCTGATGGGCGGAAAAATCGGCGAAGTGGACTACGATGAACAGGCGGCATTGAAGCTCGGCGCATCGTATCCGCCGAATGACGCGGCAAAAACGGAACTGCTGCTCATTGACAGCGCTGATGGCGCAGACAGCTCCGAGGATGCCGAAGACTTTGAAACCGTGCACTGGGAAGCGAAAGCGATAGCCGGGGAGATCCGAAAGCTTGTCTCATCTCCGTTTAAGGTATATGACGGCAAAACAAAAACACACCGGAATATCCAGTACCGGGATATCGTAATTTTGCTGCGCTCCATGCCGTGGGCGCCGCAATTAATGGAAGAGCTGAAAAACCAGGGCATTCCGGTGTACGCCAATTTGACGTCGGGTTACTTTGAAGCCGTGGAGGTGGCTGCGGCGCTTTCAGTCTTGAAGGTGATTGATAATCCGTATCAGGATATTCCGCTTGCTTCCGTGCTGCGCTCGCCCATCGTCGGATGTGACGAAAATGAACTTGCGCTGATACGCCTTGAAAAGAAAAAAGCGCCGTTTTATGAAGCGCTGAAAGCATATATAGCGAACGCTGACAGACATGATGAACTGTATCAAAAACTGAGAACCTTTTATGACAGTCTGCAAAAGTGGCGGTCATTTTCGACGAATCATTCGGTGTCTGAGCTGATTTGGGAAGTATACCGCGATACCGGATATTTTGACTATGCAGGCGGCATGCCCGGCGGAAAGCAGCGCCAGGCCAATCTGCGCGTCTTGTATGACCGGGCGCGCTCGTACGAAGCGACGGCGTTCCGCGGGTTATTCCGCTTTTTGCGGTTCATTGAACGGATGCAGGAGCGCGGCGATGATCTGGGGACGGCCCGGGCGCTCAGCGAGCAGGAGGATGTCGTTCGGCTGATGACGATCCACAGCAGCAAAGGACTTGAATTCCCCGTCGTTTTCACCGCCGGACTCGGCAGAAGTTTTAATATGATGGATCTCAACAAATCATACCTGCTTGATAAAGAGCTCGGTTTCGGCACGAAGTATATCCATCCGGAACTCAGAATCAGCTATCCGACTCTTCCGCTTGTGGCGATGAAGAAAAAGATGCGCAGAGAGCTCTTATCCGAAGAATTGCGCGTATTGTATGTGGCGCTGACCAGAGCGAAGGAAAAGCTGTTTCTCGTCGGTTCCTGCAAAAACCGGGAAAAACAGCTGGCCAAATGGCAGGCGCAAGCAGACCGGGCCGATTGGCTTCTTTCTGAATTCGACCGCTATCAGGCGTCATCTTATTTGGACTTTATCGGGCCGGCGCTCATCCGCCACCGTGACATGGAGGCGCACAGGACGCCGGGACTTTCCTCATCTGAGGATATCGCGCGCGACCCGTCGCGTTTTCATATCCGGATGCTGCAGCAAAGTGAATTGCTGGAAGAGAATCCAAAAGAACGTGCTGAAGAAAAGAGCAAACGTCTCAAAGCGATTCAGCAGGGCGAGCCGATTCCTGATTCGTTTTCATTTGATGATCAGGCGCGCCGTCTGCTTGAATGGGAATATCCGTACCGAGAGCTGACGGCTATCAGAACGAAGCAGTCAGTTTCTGAGCTGAAGAGAAAGCAAGAATACGAGGATGAATACAGCGGCCGCTCTCTCATCAAACCGTCAGGAGACACGCTTTTATACAGGCGTCCCGGTTTTATGATGAAAAAAGGGCTGACAGCCGCCGAAAAAGGGACGGCGATGCATACGGTGATGCAGCACATACCGCTGACGCACGTTCCGACTGCCGAAGAAGCGGAGCGGACGGTCCGGATGCTTTACGAAAAAGAGCTGCTGACAGAAGAACAGCAGGAAGCTATTGATATAGAAGAAATTGTCCAGTTTTTCGGAACTGAAATCGGGAAAGACCTTCTCGGGGCGCTGCGGATTGACCGGGAAGTGCCGTTCAGTATGGCGCTTCCGGCCGGCGAGGTGTACAAGGATGCCGAAACGGCCGGTGAACCGCTGCTCGTGCAGGGGATTATTGACTGCCTCTATGAAACTGCGGACGGTCTCTATTTGCTGGACTATAAAACTGATCGGATAGAGGGGAAATTCCGGAACGGATTTGAAGGCGCGGCTCCGATTCTGCAAAAAAGGTATGAAACACAAATCGAATTGTATACAAAAGCGGTTGAACAAATTACAAAAACGAAAGTGAAAGGGCGTGCGCTCTATTTCTTCGATGGAGGTCACGTTCTTACACTGTAACAAGATCCGAAGCTCCTTTTTGGAGCGGATCTTTTTTTCTATCAAAAAGTGAGGTGAATGCGGTATGCGCATTTTACATACAGCTGACTGGCACCTCGGCAAAACGCTGGAAGGCAGAAGCCGGCTGAGCGAGCAGGCCGAGGTATTGGAAGAGCTGAATACCATTGTCAAGGAAGAAAATATTGATGCGGTCATTATGGCGGGGGATGTATTTGATACGGTCAACCCGCCTGCGCTCGCTGAACAATTGTATTACGAAAGTCTTTCCGCGCTTTCTGACGGCGGAAAGCGCCCGGTTGTCGTCATTGCCGGAAACCATGACAATCCCGACAGGCTGGCGGCGGCTTCTCCGTTAACAAATGAGCGCGGCATTCATTTAATCGGCTATCCGCGGACAGAACCCGTGCATATTGAGGTGCCGTCGGCGGACGAGCTGTTAGCCGTAGCCGCGCTGGCATATCCGTCAGAGGCGAGATTAAACGAAGTGCTTTCTGATACGTTTGAGGAAAAGCTTCTTCGCGATCATTACGATGTCAAAATCAGAGAGGCGTTTACTCACATGTGCGGACTGTGCCGGGACGATGCCGTGAAAATCGCGGCGAGCCACATTTATGTCGCGGGGGGAAATCAGACCGATTCAGAGCGTCCGATTGAAGTCGGGGGAGCTTACACGGTCGCCGCTGACAGCCTGCCGGCTGATGCGGCTTACGTGGCTCTCGGCCATCTCCACCGTCCGCAAACGATCAAGCGCGCCAAGACGGCTGCCCGTTATTCAGGCTCTCCGCTCGCATACAGCTTTTCAGAAGCCGGTTATGCCAAATCGGTGACGGTGGTAGAAGCGAAGCCCGGCGGAGAAGCGAAGTGGGAAGAGATTTTCCTGTCTTCCGGTAAACCGCTCGTCAAATGGAAAGCGCAGGGGCTGAGCGAGGTTCACGGCTGGCTCGATGAAGGGCGTGACCGGAATGCCTGGATCGATCTTGATATCCATTTGACGGATCAGCTTTCTCTCGAGGAAATTCATCGGCTGAGAAAGGCGCATCCCGGCTTTATCCATATCAGGCCGGTTTTTGAAGAAAAAGAGACCGGCAATGACCGGATTGAAGTGAAACACACATCAATTGAGGATCGATTTAAGAAGTTTTATGAAAAACAAACGGGCGGCGGCGTGCCGGATGAGGAGATGGTCAAGCTGTTTTTAGAGCTTGCGTCAGCAGATGATGAGGAGGATGCGACATGAAGCCGATTCTGTTAACGATAAAAGGGCTCCACAGCTTCAGGGAGGAACAGACCATTGATTTTGCCGGACTGTCAGGAGCCGGGGTGTTCGGGATTTTCGGGCCGACCGGAAGCGGAAAATCGTCGATCCTTGATGCCATGACACTCGCTTTATACGGAAAAGTGGAGCGCGCCGCAAATAATACGCACGGCATCCTGAATCATGCCGAAGAGCAGCTCGCCGTCTCATTTACATTCGCGCTTCAATCCGGTCACCGGGTTTCCTACAAGGTCGAGCGCGTTTTTAAGAGAACGGATGAAACGAAAGTAAAAACCGCCCTCTGCCGCCTGATTGAAATCAAAGACGAACAAACGGTGCTGGCCGATAAAGCGAATGAAGTGAACAAAAAGGTGGAAGAGCTTCTTGGCCTGACCATTGACGACTTTACAAGAGCCGTCGTGCTGCCGCAAGGAAAGTTTGCCGAGTTTCTGTCACTTAAAGGCGCGGAAAGAAGACATATGCTCCAGCGCCTGTTTAATCTGGAACAGTACGGGGACAGGCTTGTCAAAAAATTGCGGCGGCGGGCGCAGGAAGCGGCAGCGAAAAAAAATGAAATGCTGGCCGAACAATCCGGCCTCGGAGACGCAGGAGAAGATGCGCTGAAGCAGGCTGAACAGCAGTTTCACGAAGCGAACGAACGGCTTGAAGAAGCTGAGAAGAAACGGGTCCGGGCAAAAGAGCGCTTTGAGAATCACCAGGAAATTTGGAACCTGCAGACAGAAAGAGATGAATATGAGCGCCGGGAGAAAAAGCTTGAGGAAAGACGCCCGTACATCACGGATTTGACTGAGCGTCTTAAAGAGGCGGAAACAGCTCTCGCCCTTGAGCCGTACGCAGACCGTTACACAGAAGCCGTCCGCCGGAAGCAGCGCGCCGAACAGGAACACGAACTGGCCAAACGGAAATCAGAGGCGGAAACCGTTTCATTTACCCGGCAAAATGAAGCCTATGAAGCATGGCGGGCCCATAAGGCCGAACAGGAGCCGAAGCTTGTCAAGGAAGAAGAGCTGTATCAAAGACTTTCAGCCATTGAACAAAAACTGCTTGAAGCGAAAAAAGAAGCGGAAAAAACAAATGCGGAACACAGCAAAAAAGAGGAAGAATACGAAGCCGCCTCGAAACAGCTGGCCGGAGTGAAAGACCGCCTGACCCGCGGCCAAAACAGGCAGAATGAGCTGAAAGAAGAGCTGAAAGCAGTTCAAGTGACCGCCGATGAACGGAAAAAATGCCAGACCGCAGCACAGCTGGCGGCAGGCTTTCAGCAGACACAGGAACAAATCACGAAAGAGCGGGCCAATCTGACAACGCAGCTGAAAAACGTGGAGAAGCTGAACGGAGAAAGCGAGTCGCTCACAGCGAAAGCGAAAACGGAAGAGGAAGACATTACGCACGCTTATCAAACGCTTCAAACCGTTTACCATATGGTCTGTGAAACGGAACGTTCACTGAAAGCCGCAGCCGAACGGGCTGACAAAACGCAAGCCGATCTCCGCAGGCGCTCAGAGGAAGCGAGAACGGCTGCATTAACAAAAGAATTATCGGAAAAACTAATCGAAGGAAAGCCTTGTCCTGTATGCGGCTCGACGCAGCATGACCGCCCGCGTTCCGCTCATGAAACATTCTCGCCTGATACGGCTGTACAGGAACAGCTGCAGCAGGTTGAAGCGCTGCTTTCTGAGGCGGCGGCTCTTTCTCAGGAGGTGCTGACAGCCAAGGTTGCATTAGAAGAACAGTCGGGGCGTTTTACCGAAGAATGTCCGTTTCTGCAAAGCGCCCGGGTTCCGGAGCTGGAAGCCGCTTCCTCCATCAGCGGACGCCCGCTTGATGAAGCGTTCAGCGCCGTCCGCTTGGAGTGGAAACAAATGAAACAGGATATGCTGTCGGTAAAAGAGAAGGTCACAAGACTGATCAGCGCGCATCAGCAGACGGTGAAACAAGCTGAGCAGCTTGCCGAACGAATCCGCTACGAGGAAAAAGAAGCCGGCCGTCTCAGACATTCATTAGAAGAGCTTGAATCGCTGTCAGAAAGCCGATTGAATCAGTACAATGAAGTCTGCGGTGATATTCCGCCAAACCGGATTGACGCCTGGCAGGCTTCGATAGATGAGAAGGACAGGCAGGCAGAAGAATGTGAGAAGCGCATTGAAACAAGCATCGCATTCCTCAAGGAACATGAAGAGGAGAAAGAACACCTGCAGGAGATGAAGCATCGGCTTGAACGGGAACGGCTCGAGCTTCACTATGCGTCTGAGCGCCTGCAGCAGGTGATTGACGGATATGAACAAGAGCTCGGAACAGCAGCCGAAGAAACATCAATTTCCGCAAAGCTTGAAGCGGTGCGGCAGGAATTACAGCTGTTAAAATCCAAAGAACAGTCCCTATTCGACGCGCTGAAGCAGGCGCAGCAATCACTGAATGACGCAAAAGGCCGGGAATCCGGGAGTCTCATGTCACTCAGGGATGCTGAGACCTCCCTTGAGAAAGCGCAAAACGACTGGCGCGTGAGGTCAAAAGACACCGGGTTTGCCGACCCGGACCAAGTCAAAAAAAGTCTGCTTCCGCAAGGGCGTGCAGAGGAAATGAAAAAAGAAATAGATGAGTTCTTGGACACCTCAAAACAGCTATCGGCAAATATCAGCCGTGTTACTGATAAATTAGCCGAGCGCCGGATATCGGAGGAAGAATGGACAGCATCCGTTTCTCTGCTGAAGCAGGCAGAGGCTGAGTCAGGCGCCGCCATGGAGGAAAAAGGAGCACAGGCAAAAGCCTTCGCGGTTATGCAAAAACAGCATAAGCGCTTTAAAGAGATTGAAGCCGAACTGAAAAGCTGGCAGACACAGATTGACAGGCTTGATAAGCTCCAGTCTGTATGTAAAGGCAATACATTCGTCGAATTTTTAGCGGAAGAACAGCTGGAAAGCGTGGCTCGAGACGCCTCTGCCCGTCTCGGAGCTTTGACAAGGCAGCGGTATGCCATATTAGTCGATTCAGAAGGCGGTTTCGTCATGCGTGATGACGCGAACGGAGGCGTCAAACGGCCCGTATCAAGCCTTTCCGGCGGAGAGACGTTTCTGACATCGCTGTCGCTTGCGCTTGCCTTGTCCGCCCAGATTCAGCTGCGGGGGCAATACCCGCTGCAATTCTTTTTCTTAGATGAAGGATTTGGGACTCTTGACCAAGGGCTCTTAGACACCGTTGTCACAGCGCTCGAAAAGCTGCAATCGGACAACTTATCCGTCGGAGTGATCAGCCATGTGCAGGAGCTGAGAGCGCGTCTGCCGAAAAAATTAATCGTTCATCCGTCCGAACCGGGCGGGAAAGGCACCCGGGTCACCTTGGAGATCATGTAGAAAGGAGAAGGAATCATGGCCGATTCTGCCGAGGGCACATGTGAATTATGCGGCCGCCATCATGTGCGGCTGACGGAGCACCACTTAACGCCTAAGGAAGAAGGCGGGACATTCCTTCCGACCGCAATGCTCTGCATCCCTTGTCATAAACAGGTTCACGCGCTCTATACGAATCAGGAGCTTGCGGCAAGGCTCACGGGAATAGAAGAGCTGCGTCGTGACCCGAAACTCGCGCGGTTTGTGAAATGGATCAGAAAACAGCCGCCGGAAAAGCTTGTAAAAACAAAAAAAGCAAATGAACGAAAATAACGCTGAAACAAAAGCAGCCCTCTTCTGAAAGAGCGGCTGCTTTTTAGGCGTTTCCGACCACATTTTGATCGCTGACATCGGGGTCTATATAGTTTGTCGCATTGACAACGTTGTTTAATAACAGGAAATCTCCGGTATTGCCTGCTCCCGAACCGAGCGCAGATTTAGAAGAGCTTTTTGGAGAAAGGTAAAAGGAATCACCAAAGTTTACGACTCCGCCCGATATGGAATTGATAGCTATAGGTCCGGTAATTGCTGGCATAAACGACACCCTTTATAGAAGTCTCATCGTCATTATATGTCAGGGCTGCTGTGATTGTGAGCTTGGCGTGAAGATCTGCCTAATATGTTTCAGCCGCGAATCTCCCAGAACGATCGACGTCGATCCGATTTGAACCACGGACGCTGACGATACCCCTTGAACTTTCACATTCCTTACCCGAATTGAAGGGTTTTCATGGCAGAATGCGCTTTGGACTCCCGTTTCCGGTAACGGCATGACGGCCGGCTGCCGAAAAATCTGGTATTCTTTTTTGTTAAATGAGCCTTCATCATCTCTGTATACAGCAAGACTACGCTGATCGGCCAATACTTTGATCCGCATATTGATTTCATTCGTATCGCCTGCTTGAAAAACACTCGCAATCCCGACTGAATTGATTTTGGCGTTCCGGAGGCGTGAAATGCGCTTTAACATTATTCCGGCGCCAGCGGCACATAAGGCCCGATAATAAGAGATTCCGGAGGCGTGTCAAAGATGGAAGACAGATAGACGGAATCGGTGTCGCCGATTAATAATAAGGAAGAACTGGACACACCGGTAGACCGGATGTCGCCGACTTCAATATTCCGGTTAATCACTGTAAAAATCATGACGGATCATCACCTTTCATTTCACCAGGTATGTGCTTAATAAAGTGCTCGACGGCCCTGACAATATCACGCTTCACATGTTCGGCAATCTGCTCGGCATATTGCGCGGGCGCCGTATTTTCTTCTTTCGGGACATGGGACAGATAATACTGAATCCGGCTGTCCATCTGCTTTCTGATATCTTCAATAATATGATATTTGTTCGTTTCGTCCAGCCTGCTCTCATACTGAGTTTCGAGCTGTTCTAAAAGCGCGGGGATTTCTTCATTCAGGTACATATCGACGTTTTGGCGGATTTGCTGCATTTGCTGGCCCGCCTGTTCCTGCTGCATCATTCCGACCTGCGGAGATGTCTGGCCGACTTCGAAGTTTTGCACGGCATTCGGATCAGTCGGATTCAATCCGATATTCAGCGTTCCTTCCAGCCGTTCAATTTTCAGCTGATCAAATTTATACTCGAGCCGATCGATTCTTGTAGAAGGCTGCTGCTTCAGCGTTGAAATTTCATTTTGGAATTCTTTCAGCTGCCGTTCGAGCTCCTGAATCTGCTGCGCCTGCTGCTGGACGAAAGAATTTAAATTCTGCAGGTAGGATGAAACGGATTGATCATACATGACATTCACCTCGCGTCTCGTTTCCTTCATTAAAACTACCGGCTTGGCGGCTGGAGCGGTACAAATGATGAGGTGCCGGGACCTCCCCCTGTTGTTACAGTCTGCTGCCCCGCGGTGACAGGCGGCGCCGGCTCAACATAACTCCCTGTGTTGTACAGATTGGAAAGAGATTTAATTGAACCGGCGCTTCCGATTTGCAGTATGGAGGAATTGCTGACAGATTCTACACGCATGTAATTGATATGGATCGACTGATTGACGTAAAAATTCATACGGCGCCTCCTTTATGCGTTTCCTGCCATCGGCTGATCGATTACATCATTATCGTACACATTCGTTGAATTCCTGTAATTCGTCAGTGTGAGATTGTCTCCGGTATTGAAGCTGCCCGCTCCGGCAAATGTCTTAACCTCTGCTTTTGGAGAAATGGTGATGCAGTCGCCTATATGAACGACTCCGCTCGTACCGACGGCATTAATTTTAAACGCTCCGACAATTGCGGGCATACGAGCACATCCTTTTCGTGAAGATTTTCATGACTGCACTCCAGGAGCTTATCTGGGCTGCCTGCCTAAAATAGCTTATGACAAATGCACATTTTTGTGAGCGGAAAAAACTTTAGACGTAAAAACACCGGCGCTTTACGCATGCCGGGTCTATACATAAATGATACAGATTTATATACATATCACGTTTATGAGAAAGCCTCTTTTTTTCCTGCGGTGCGGCCGTGCTCAATCTGTGCGGCCGGGTTCAGCCCGCTGTCTTTCGTTTGTTGGATGAGCCCGCCCCGGCACCCGTTTAAAAGGCTGTCCAGCTCCTGGCTGCACCTGATGGTCTCCGTCGCATTGATTCCGAATTTTTGCGCTGTCTCGAATAAAGTTAATCTTTTTTCTTCAATTTTGTTCATCGTGTGATCTCCAATTCTCGATTATTTTGGAAAACATAGGATGATAATAGTATAACCCATTTTGGCCAAGAAGGTTTTATTTCGTCAATATGACTAAAAAAGTGACAATTTTTGATACTCTTTTACACTTATTTTCAGCCTGTTTAAAAGAGGAATTTCCCGCCCGGAGGAAGAATACATAAAGGAATGCCAGATTTAAAAATGATGGGGGATTAACATGAAATTTGCGACAGGGGAACTGAACAGCCGAAAATTTGTCGGTCTGATCATTGATGATGACAAAATCTTAGATCTGCAAAAGGCTGAAAAAAAATTGTTTGAACTTGAGACGATTCCGGGTTCGCTGATCGAGTGCATTCAAAAAGGAGATAAGTTTGTCGCGCATGCCGGACAGCTTGCGGAATGGGCGAAAAAACCGAATGACGAGTCGGGTTCATTTATGTATGCGCTGTCTGACGTAAAGCTTTGCGCGCCTATTCCGAGACCTTCAAAGAACGTGATCTGCATCGGGAAAAATTATCGTGATCATGCCGTTGAAATGGGGAGTGAGGCTGATATACCGGAGCATCCCATGGTTTTTACGAAAGCCCCCGCTGCCGTTACAGGTCACGGAGAAACAGTGAACAGCCACTTGGACGTAACGGAGCAGCTTGATTATGAAGGGGAGCTTGCGGTAATCATATCTAAAAGCGGATCGCACATCTCCAAAGAACATGCGCTTGATCATATATTCGGCTATACAATTGTAAATGATATAACAGCGCGCGATCTGCAGAAGAAACATAAACAGTTTTTTATCGGCAAAAGCCTCGATACGACATGCCCGATGGGCCCGGTCATTGTACATAAGTCGGCCGTCAGTGATCCGCAAAGCCTGAAAGTTGAAACGCGGGTGAACGGAGAATTGCGCCAATCAGGATCAACGGGGGACATGATTTTTCCGATAGCTGAATTAATCGAGACGCTGTCAAAAGGGATGACGCTTGAAGCCGGTGACATTATAGCGACGGGGACGCCGTCCGGTGTCGGAAAAGGGTTTAAGCCGCCGAAATTTTTAAAGCCGGGGGACCGCATTGACATTACAATTGAACCGATCGGCACGCTGTCGAACCAAATCGGATAATTGTGTGTCCATCGCACGATTGATAATGCTCCGAGCGGCTTGTTGTGGTACCATAAGTGAGGCAGATTGATCTGATAGGGGGAATTGAACATAATGACACATTGGCATATTACTTCATGGGTCGTTGCGCTTATCCTGGTGTTTGTCAGCTACGGGCTGTACGGTTCCGGAAAAGCGAAGGGCGCAAAAATTACGCATATGATTCTGCGCTTATTCTACATTATTATTATTCTGACCGGAGCTGAGCTTTTTGTCCGTTTTGCGAATTGGAACGGAGAATACGCCGGAAAAATGCTGCTCGGCATCATTACCATCGGACTGATGGAAATGCTCGTCATCCGTAAGAAAAAAGGCAAATCAACCGGCGGACTGTGGATCGGTTTTATTATCGTGCTCGTCCTGACGGTGCTGCTCGGCCTTCACTTGCCGATCGGCTTTCACGTATTTTAATCAATCGCTTGAAAAACCCGGATGCATCCGGGTTTTTTTAGTTGCGCATACATTCTGCGCAACTGTGCCGCTGAATGAGAAATGCCGTGGCAGGGGGATGTTGATGAGGCGAAGGAGATTTGCAGGATGCCAAAAGCGTCAATCACTCTTGTTGCCGCAAAAGCTACGGCTGTGAAGGGTAAAAGCAAACGCCGGGCGTCAATCAGCGTGAAAAACAAAGCTAAATACATCAGGCGGCACCTATTTAAAAGGTGCCGCCTGTTTGTTACGCGGTGCCGTCTTGTCTTGCCGCTGAATACATAATGGAGCGCCGCCCGTCAGATGCCGTCCATTCAAATCTGTCGTGTTTACCCGAGCTGCCGCGGTGATGCTGCAGGGCGCATTGTGCGTCATCCGCCGAGAAGTGATAAAACGAAACGCCTTCACCGGAAAACAGCGCCTGATTGTAGGAAAATACGCAATCATATACAGACAGGCCGAACCCGTGCAGATGGCTGAGAAACAGCAGGAACGTTTCATCGTCCAGCGAATCGAGCAAGGTTAACAGCGGCCGTTTGACCGCCTTTTCATAACGGATTTCTTCCCCGCCGAGCAGGGGGATGGTGTCTGCGCCGATTTCGGCCGCACCGCCGCAAATCCGTGCCGGCTGCCATCTGCCGCCGCGTTTCATCAATACGTCTGCGTTTCCTAGACTGTCTGCCAGCAGGATATCGCCTTCATCGTTTTCGACGAGGCAGATGCCGTCCTCTATCATCAGGGTGCCGCGACCCCATTTGTTTTTTTCTGAGAAAAGCTGTTTTCGTTTCATAACCGTGCCGGTCTCCTTTGTTTGTTTCTTCTCTTCCGTTCTTTCCAAATCGGGCTTGTCTCATACAACTCTTAGTGGGACAAATCAACTATCTGCGTTTCTTTGCATAAACTGGGTAAAGTGCTGATAGAAACGAATTTGATACCGACAGAAACGGGATTGGAGCTGATATCACATGTGTGGAATTGCGGGTTGGGTCGATTTTCAAAAGCAGCTCGTCCAAGAGAAACATATTATGAACAATATGATAGACACTCTTTCAAAACGAGGGCCTGATGATTCAAACGTCTGGGGAGAGCCCCATGTTTTATTCGGACATAAAAGACTTTCGGTCGTTGACATTGAAGGCGGCCGCCAGCCGATGGCCTGCACGCATCAAGAGGAAACGTACACCATCATTTATAATGGCGAGCTGTATAACACGGAGGAATTGCGGAAGGAGCTTCAGGCGAGGGGCCACCGTTTTGAGAGGACCTCTGATACAGAAGTGCTGCTGCACAGCTATATTGAGTGGCGGGAGGAGTGCGTGGACCGCTTGAACGGTATTTTCGCTTTTGCCATCTGGGATGAAAAGCGCAAGCGGCTGTTCGGGGCAAGAGACCGGCTCGGCGTCAAACCGTTTTTTTATAAAGAACACGGCTCTTCCTTTCTGTTTGGGTCGGAATTGAAAGCCATCCTTGCTCATCCTGATGTGAAAGCCCGCACAGACAGCGGCGGACTTGCGGAAGTATTCGGACTCGGGCCGTCCAGAACTCCGGGCTGCGGGGTGTTTAAAGGAATTCACGAGGTGCGTCCCGCCCATGCGTTCACTTTCTCAAAGGACGGTTTGTCCATATGGCGTTATTGGAATGTAAAGAGCGAAAAGCATACAGACAGCTTCGATGAAACCGCAGCTCACATTCGGTACTTATTTCAGGATGCAGTGACACGCCAGCTCGTATCTGACGTGCCGGTTTGCACGTTTTTATCAGGGGGGCTTGATTCGAGCGCGATAACCGCGATAGCCGCGGCTCATTTTGAGAAACAAGGCAGAGATCCCCTTCATACTTATTCAATTGATTATGAGGAGAACAGCAAATTTTTTAAAGCGAGCGCCTTTCAGCCGAATGATGACGGCCCGTGGATCGATAAAATGACAAATGCATTCGGCACACAGCATCATAAGTGCGTGATTACGCAGGATCAGCTGATTGAACATCTGGAGGAATCCGTTCTCGTCAGAGACCTGCCGGGCATGGCTGATGTTGATTCATCGCTATTATGGTTCTGCCGGGAAATTAAAAAAGATTTTGTCGTGAGCCTTTCCGGAGAATGTGCGGACGAAATTTTCGGCGGATATCCGTGGTTTCACACAGCGGCAGAAGAAGAGGGATTTCCTTGGATGAGGTCGACTGAGGAGAGGGTCACGCTCTTGGATGAAAAGTGGCAAAAACGGCTGAATCTTAGAGAATACGTGAATGCGAGATATGAAGAAACCATTGCGGAAACGCCGCTGTTAGATGGTGAGACGGGAACAGATAAAGCGAGACGGCAGCTGTTCTACTTAAATATGCTTTGGTTTATGACAAATCTGCTCGACCGCAAAGATCGCATGAGCATGGGCGCAAGTCTTGAAGTACGGGTGCCGTTCGCCGACCACAGACTTGTGGAATACGTTTGGAATATTCCTTGGGAAATGAAAATGCATGGCAGCCGGGAAAAAGGTATCTTGCGGAAAGCGCTTGAAGGACTGCTTCCTGAAGATATTTTGTACCGCAAAAAAAGTCCTTATCCGAAAACGCATCACCCGAAATACACGCAGGGGGTCACAGAATGGCTGAAAACGATTTTACAACAGAAAGATTCCGTGCTTCACACCCTGCTTGACAGAAAGAAGCTGGAAATGCTGCTGGAGACAGAAGGTTCATCTTTTCAGGTTCCGTGGTTCGGCCAGCTGATGAAAGGCCCGCAGCTGATCGCCCATCTTGCCCAGATCCATACATGGTTTGAGGCGTACCGTATCGATATAGAAGAATAACAGTGCCGCGACCGGTTTCCGCTGAAGGATATCGGTCTTTTTATTGTGAAACATATGGTACACTAAAAAACAGAGGAGTGATACCATGACCGAATACGAAACATGCGCCCAGCTTGCCGAGGCGCACTTTCCTTTATATAAACGGACTTTCTCATCCCTGCCGCCAAAAAACAGGCGGGCCGCATGGGCGGTGCTTGCTTTGTTTCACGAAGCTGACCGGCTTGATGTGCAGGAACTTGGAGGATTTGAACAGGCGGCACAAGACGTTCTGAACGGGTCACGCGCCGACGGCTTTTTGTGGGAGGCGCTCACCGATGTGCGGCAGCAATTTGCGCTTGAAGAAGAGCCGTTACGTGAGTTTATCGCCGGCCAAATCTCTGACAGAGAAAAAGTAACTTATCAAGAGTTTGATGACCTGCTGATGTATGCGGGCCAAACAGGCGGAGCCCTCGGCCTGCTGCTGCTGCCGGTTTGTGCGCGCCGGAACCAAGAGAAACTCCGCCATGCAGCCGTTTCATTAGGAGCAGCCATTCAGCTGACCCGGGTGCTTCTGGAGGTCCATACGGACGAGCGGGCGAAAAAGCGTCTCCCGCGCCAGGTGATGAAGCAATTCGGCTATACGGAAGAAGAGCTGGAGAGCCATACCGTCAACAAAGCTTTTATGAATGTATGGGAGTACATCGCATTCGAGGCCGAGGCGTATTTCGAGGAGGCGTCTGAAGAGCTGGAGCTGTTTCCGTTATACTCAAGGCCCGCCGTTACCGGTTTGCTGGCACATTACCGGTCAGAGCTCGGTGACATGAGACAACGGCTTTCACAAGCATAAAAAAACGCCCGGCTTCATAACGAAGCTTCGGGCGTTTATGCAATCCCTTTTTGAATCCAAATCCGCGACCGCCATCTTCTGTACATAAGAATGCCTCTGACCCATTCATCCGCGATAAATGAAATCCAGATGCCCATAAGCCCTAATCCGAAATGGATGCCGAACAGATAAGCGAGCGGCAGACCGATACCCCACATGGAAATCATCGCCATGTAGACGGGAAATTTTGCATCTCCGGCAGCCCGCAGCGAGTTGATGATAATGACATTAAATGAACGGCCGGGCTCAAGAATGATCGTCATGGCGATCAGCATGCTCGCCGTCGCAATTATGTCAGGGCTGCTTGTGAAAATTCCGATCAGCTGCTTTGAAAACAAGGTCATGATCACGGATGTCAAAGCGGCAATGCCAAGCGCCCAGTACAGACTTTTCATGCAGCGGTCATAAGCGTCGTCAAACCGTTTGGCGCCGATATATCTGCCGATCAAAATCTGTGTGCCCTGGCTGATCGCCGTTCCGAACAGCAGGATAAACATGGTGATGTTTTGTGTATAAACCTTTGTTGTAAGCGCCTGAGCGCCCATAATGGCGATAAAATAAGTGACAACCATTTGTGAAATGTTGTAAGACAGCTGTTCGCCGGCAGACGGAATCCCGATTTTCAGGAGTTTCCGCAAGTGCTCTTTATGGACGTGAAAAATCTTTTGCCATGTCAGACCGAGTCCGATGCGTTTTTTGACGATCACAATCATCGCGATCAGCCCGATGATCCGCGCGAAGGACGTTGACATCGCAACACCGGCGACGCCTAACACCGGAAGGCCGAGCGGCCCGAAAATGACAAGAAAGTTTCCGGCAATATTTAAAATATTCATCCCGATCGTAACGAACATCGTATCCTTCGTATGACCGTGGCTTTTTAAAATGGCGCTGAACGTCATAATCAAAGCCTGAATGAAGGACAGCCCGCCGACCACCTGCAAAAAGACTTTGGCATCCGGCATCAATTCATTGGAAAGACCCATCACATGAAGCAGCGGAACGGCCGCAAAAAATATGGCGGCGCTGATGGCGAGACTGATGACAAAGTTCGCTCCTATTGATACATAAGCCACTTCCTGCGCCTCTTTTTTCTGTTTAGATCCTAAAAACTGTGAAATCACAATTGTCGTGCCCGTTGCGATAAAGCTGAACATCACGATAATTAAATTTAAAATCTGATTGCTGACACCCACGGCCGCCACACTGTTGTCAGAGTATTGGCTAAGCATAAGAGTGTCGGCGTTTCCCATAAACATATATAATGAAACCTCAATAAATATCGGCCAAGTCAGCGCGTATAATGAGAGTTTGTGATCAGAGGATTGTTTGAACGCAGCCCGTTTTAAAATCGCTTGTTTCATTTCTTTTAACCCCTTTCCTGACAAAATCAACGTTTAAAAGTGTACCTCCATTTTCTTATAATAAAAAGGGAGAGAAACGAAACTTCTTGCAAAAATCCGACTTAAAAAGGAGGGCCGAAAATATGTCCTTTCTCGAGTTCACAGTTCCTCCGTTCCCGGTCTTTATCGCTGCGGGAGAAGGAGTATTCAAAAAAGGCGAAACCCATGTGAGACGGGTCTTCCCGGTGTTTGATCTGCTGTATGTGAAAGAAGGCGTCCTCTACATTACAGAAGACGAAAACGCCTTTTCCGTTGAAGCCGGAGAATATATTCTGCTTTCTCCCGGCCTTGAACATTACGGGACAAAAGGCAGTGAAGAAACGACATCCTATTCGTGGCTTCATTTTGAGGGAGCGGCTTATGAGGTGACGGAAACAACCGGGAACAATTGGTCGGAGCTGAGGCGAAAAAAAGGGAGCTTTGAAGAACCGTCCCGCTACCGCCTGTCCCTGCCGCAAAAAGGGAAGGTGAGACGCCCGCAGTTTATGGCCGGGCAATTCAGTGTGCTGACCGATGACAGCGCCGAGAACTCCGATCTGCCGCTCAGAAAGCAGATTCTGTTTGAAGAGCTGCTGCTCCATCTTCAGAAAGAAGCGTTCCAAATCCCGTCCGCAAAGGAAAGAGTCGCATGGGAGGCCGCCCGGTACCTGCAGGAGCACTATCAGGAGAAAACAACCATCAAAGCGCTCTCTTCGGCTCTTCATTACAACCAAGACTACGTGACCCGCTGTATGCAGCAGGTGCTCGGCGTCACGCCCGGCCAGTATACGAACAAAGTCAGAATGACGGAGGCGAAACGTCTTTTGTCCGCAACCAATGACAAAATGGGGGCAATCGCGGACGCCATCGGTATGGAGGACCCGACCTATTTTTCCAAACTGTTTAAACAGATTGAAGGCATTTCGCCGCTTGAATACCGCAAATTCGTAAGCCGGAAAACGGACTGACCCAAAACCAGAGAACAAAAAGTAGGAGGCGGTTTATCCGCGCCGAAGTGATCGGGACGGCGGGAAGCATCTTGGTCGTTACGCTGCGGAAAAGCCATGTCACCGTTTTAACGGAGTCAGGCAGCAGCTGCGACATTATTCCGGATTTTCAAGCACGTTTTAAAGACGCTTACCGTCTGGAGCTTGAGCACTTTGCCGAATGTGTGAAAAAAGGGGAAACGCCGATTGTGACAGACATCGATGCCACGATTAACTTAGAAATCGGGATCGCCGCGACGGAATCTTTTAAAACCGGAAGGCCAGTAAAGCTCACCCCGGGCGCCTCCGGCTATGCCGGATTATGATAGATTCGAAGTGAAAAAGCAAAGGCCCGGGAGGCCTTTGCTTTTTTATGATTCGTATGAGAAAAAAATGTAGTCAGTCGGCACGCCTTTATAGCCCATTTGGTGAAGCATCGCGGTGATATTGCCGCGATGGTATGTGCCGTGATTCACAACATGCCGGATCACATCGGCATATGTCGTCTGAAGCGTCCCCAGGCGCGGATGAGAAATAGAGATCGGACCTTCCGGGTTCTCCATTTCTTTTAAAAATTCGCTGAATTCTTTGTCCAGTTCAGTCATTCTATGTTCAACCGCCTCAAAATCTCCGTCAAGCTTTTCAAATTGATCAAACTGCGAGACGATTTGTTCGAAAGTTTCTCCGTAAAGCACGTGAAGCCAAATGTAATCAGCCCGGTATATATGCACAAGCACGGCGTTCACAGTCGGAAAAACACTTTTCAGTTTCTGCTGTAAGCTGACCGCGGGCAGCGTCTTCAGATGCTGAATAACTTGCTCATTTGCCCATCTGTGGTAGTGATACAGCTTTAAAATGTCTGACATTCCAATTCCCCCTCTTCTTCCGGTACATTCAACATGGCCTGGCCGAATTCCTTTTATCGAAACAAAAGCGCCGCAAAATAAAAAGCAGCACCCCACATCACCAATGCCGAGCATTTATTCAGGATGCCGAGGAGCCGGCCTCCTGTATCCGCCGTTTGAACGAGCCGTCCCGCGAACGCCAGTCCGGCGAACCATACCCAGGAAACCGCGATACAAGCACCGGCAAACAGCCATTTATCAATTCCCGGATAGGCGGCGGAGCTTGTGCCGATGACACTGACGGTATCCAAAATCGCATGCGGGTTCAAAAGGGATACCATGGCGGCCGTGACCGCCTGTTTTTTTGCCGAGAAAACCGTTTTTTTCGCCTGTTCGGCCTGCGGTTTGCTTCTCCAAGTCTGCCAGCCTAAAAAACTGAGAAACAAAAAGCCGCCTATAAGCATGACGGTCTGAAAAACGGGAATCTCTGCAATAATCATTGACACGCCTGCGACGGCCGCGCTGATGAGAATCGTATCGCATACCGCGGCGGCAATCACTGCGGGAAATGCCTGCCACACATGTTTTTGCCAGGCTCCCTGCTGAAAAATAAACACGTTTTGCGCGCCCAATGGCAAAATAAGGCCAAAAGCGAGCATCACTCCGTGAAGAATGGCATTCATATCGTAAAACCCTCCAATCGTCAACTAAATCTCATTGTAGCCGCACTGTGTGCTGATGTCTCCGGCCATTTGGCTGGTACTTGAACCAGCCAAATGTATAATAAATAAAGAAGGAGGGATGACGTATGAACAGCTGGCGTCCGGATCGGGAGTCGCACATACCGCTTTATCTCCAGATCGAACAGCATATAAAAGAAAAAATACTTCATGGCGAATGGACCATTGGCACGAAAATTCCCTCACAAAGAAAGCTCGCCGAGGAGCTTCAGGTCAACCGAAGCACAGTGACGGCAGCAGTTGATGAGTTAATCGCCCAAGGTCTTCTGGAAGGAAAAAGAGGGGGAGGCACAAAGGTCGTCAACAATACGTGGAGCATCATGGCAGCGGCTAAGCCCCTTGATTGGAGCACATACGTTACATCGGGGAGTCATCAGCCGAATTCATCCTTGATTCAGGCCATTAATCAAAACGAGCCGCGTCCGGATCTGATCAGGCTGGGGACGGGTGAACTGAGTCAAGAGCTGCTGCCTGAGCAGGAGATGGCCGAACTGTTCCGTGAAGCGGGAACTAACATTTTTGCGCTCGGCTATGAAGAACCGAAGGGCAGCCTGCAGCTTCGGCAAAGCGTCGCGGAACATTTGAAAACAAAGGGGATTCACGCGTCCCCGGCATCCATCGTAATCGTCTCAGGCGCGCTGCAGGCGCTTCAGCTCATTTCAATCGGGCTGCTAAAACCAAACTCCGTCATGCTGACTGAAAACCCGTCGTATCTCCATTCCCTGCGTGTGTTTCAATCAGCGGGCGTCAGGCTTAAGGGAGTGCCGATGGATGGGAGCGGAATCAAAACGGATCATCTTCCCGCTTACCGGCGGCAATACGAAGCAGGGCTGCTGTACACCATTCCGTCATTCCATAATCCGACGGGAACGGTGATGTCACTCAAGCGGAGGAAGGAACTCATCGTCCTCACAAGAAATCACCGCCTGCCTGTCATTGAAGATGACGCATACGGTGATCTATGGATCGATAAAGAACCGCCGCCTCCGTTAAAATCCATGGACGGTGAGGGGAATGTACTGTATATCGGCACGCTGTCAAAAACCGTAAGCCCGGGTCTGCGCATCGGATGGGTCGTCGCCCCTGAGCCGGTTGCAGACAGGCTCGCCGATATTAAAATGCAGACGGATTACGGCTCCAGTGCTTTATCTCAATGGGCGGCATGTCAATGGCTGTCAAGCGGCCGCTATGAAGCGCGCCTTTTGCGTCTCAGAAAGGAACTCAAAATCAGAAGAGATGCGGCATTGCGTTTTCTTAAGAGATACGCGGGAGATATTGCGGAGTGGCGTGTGCCGGAGGGGGGCTTTTATATTTGGGTCACTTTTCATCAAGCAATCGCCGTTCAGACGCTTTTCACCCGTGCCTTGGAGGCCGGCGTGCTGATCAATCCGGGAGCTCTCTATCTTCCCGAAGACCGGCAAAGCCTGCGTCTTTCCTATTCATACGCATCCTTACCGGACTTGGAAAAAGGCATTCAAACGATAGCGGACATCGCCCGCCGTTTCGTTTAATAAAAGATCACGTCACAATGGCTCCGAGCGCTTCTGCGAATGTAACGGCATGCGCCGGAGAGATGCGGCATCCTTTCAGCTTCTCAAGTGAGACGTGCAGGTGATCAAATGTGCACGTGCTGATATCCATATTAAAAAGAGACGTGCCGATAAAATTTGAGCTGTTCAAATCACAGGCGTCAAGATCTGTGTATTCAAGAACCGCATCATTCCACTCGCTTTCTGTAAGAGCGCACGTGTCAAACCGGACATGCTTCATATTGGAATAGCTGAAGGAGCTGTAATTTGCGAGGCAGTCTTCAAACCGTACATGACGCATGGCGGAATCCGCCAGATTCAAGCCGAGAATTTTTGAATGCTGAAACGCCGTTCTATGGATGATGCTTCCGCTGAAATCAGCGTTTGAGACATCACATTTGTCAAACAGGACATCCGTACATTCCATATGTCTGAAAGAGACATCCGTAAAAACGGTGTTTCTGAAAATGACTTTTTCGGCGCGCAGGCCGTCCAGTTTGCTGTTTACCACGGCGTTTTCTATGACGACTTCTTTTATGAGGTCGTCCTGAAGCGCTTCTGTGAAAGAAAGCACCGGCAATTCTTTCGGGATTTTCGGTTTTTGGATCGTATTCATCTCATACTTCCTTTTCTGAATTAATAGCTGAAAACGGCAATTGACAGATATCGTTCTGCCTGCCATCCTTGCTGTTGTGTAATGTACAAAGGGTATTAAAAAAGCGGGAGGGCGTCAATAGTACCGCATATAAAAGCAGGCGTGACATTCAAGGTAATGCCCTTAGAGACATGTCCCCAAGGGCATTTGTCTGTTTCAGGCGAGTTCTTTATACATGATCACATGCGGGCCGATGCCGGGTATGTCAAAGGGGCTGCCCGTGCTTTTCCAGCCGAGCTTTTCGTAATATCCCTTTACGTGACATCTGGCGTTGCACCAGACAAGCGCCGCCCCCATATCTGCCAGTTTTCGTTCTGCATAGGCGATTAACGTGCTTCCCGCTTTTTGCGTCCGGTATTCCTCAAGCGTCGCCATGCCGCGCAGCTGGTAGGCGGGCGCTGCCTGTAACGCCTGCTGGTTCTGCGGGTAGAAAGAAGCGATGCTGATCAATGTCCCGTCGTAAAAACCTCCGAGATGAAAGGCTCCTTTGACGCTGTCCTGATCATATTTACAATCCTCAATCGTCTGATGGGGGCGCAGCACGCTGTGTCTGATCGCGTATGTGTCTTCTGCGGTGATGGGTTTTACTTCAACCATGAAAAAATCCTCCTTTGCTTGATTCTTTTTCTGTATCGTACCATGAAAAAGCCGCCTGTCATATCAGGCGGCCTCTTCCGCGTCAATGCAAATATACATCAGCCCGCTTTTCATCCTTTTGCTTAATATAAGCTGCAAGCTCTGACGTCAAATCAGAACGGAGAAACGGGGTGATTAAATAAATTCCGTTAAACAGTTCGCACGCCGTGTCGAGAAGCGACTTGGCGATGGCGAGGCCTTCGGCTTTCTGCTTCCGCTTGTCTTCGCCGGCGAGCGCCATTTTTTCGCGGATGCTGTCTGACAGCTTAATGCCCGGGATTTCATGATGGATGAACTCTGCGTTGCGGCTGCTCGTTAACGGCATGATTCCGATATACACCGGTGTTTTGAGATGCTTCGTTTCATGATGAATGTCAATGAGCTGCTGCTCCGAGTAGACAGGCTGGGACACGAAGTAGTCAGCTCCGCACTCGATTTTTTTCTCCAGCCGTTTTACTGCTTTATCGAGATGGCGGACATTCGGATTAAATGCTCCGGCTACGGAAAAGTTCGTTTTCTTGCCGAGCGGTTTCCCTGATAAAGAAATGCCCTCGTTGAATTGTTTAATCAGCCTGATCAAGTCAAAGGACGTTAAATCATAGACGGAGGTAGCCCCTGGAAAGTCGCCGATTTTTGAAGGATCACCCGTGATGGCTAAAATGTCGGTGAGCCCGAGCGTATCCAGCCCCATTAAATGTGACTGAAGGCCGATGATGTTGCGGTCTCTGCATGTAATGTGAACGAGAGAACGGATATCAAGGCGCTCTTTCAGCAATGAACCGCAGGCTGCATTGCTGATCCGCGGTGTCGCCAATGAATTGTCGGCGAGCGTCAGCGCTTCTATGCCGGTTTCTTTTAATTCAGCCGCCGCTTGCAGAAATTTGTCAAAATTCAATTTTTTCGGCGGATCAAGCTCTACGATAATTGACCGTTTTTGAGCGGCGATTTCGTTTAAACCCGGTTCGATTCGTTCGTTGCTGACTGAGATGACTTCTTCTTCCCGTCTGATTTTCACTTCTTTCTCAGTGACGGGGGAAAGGCCTCGGACCGCTTCAGCCATGGCTCTGATATGGTTTGGCGTCGTACCGCAGCAGCCGCCGATAATGCGCGCGCCCTGAGTGCGGAACTGTACGGCGCTCTCCCGGAAATAGGCATCGTCCGTATCATAAACAAGCCGGCCTTCTTCTAAAGACGGAAGGCTGCTGTTCGGATAGACCGATAAATAAGCGTCACTGAAAATCGGCACTTCGGTGAGCGCTTCAATCATGTGGTACGGGCCGAGCCGGCAATTGATTCCCGTTATGTCAGCGCCGAGATCGGCAATGGACCTGAGGGCTTCCCGAAGCGGCGTTCCGTCCTGCAGCACGCCCTGTTCGTGCATGGATACGTTCAGCATAATCGGAAGTTCCGTTTCTTTTCTCGCGATCTTCAGCACTTCGCGCGCCTCTTCTAAATCATAGTATGTTTCCAGAAGCAGACCGTCCGGCTCTTCGTGCAGCAATAAATAAAGCTGCTCCCGAAAGCTGCGTTTAATCTCCTCCAGGCTGTAGGCGTTTTTGTTAAAGGTGCGGATGCCGCCCATCGTTCCCAATACATAAGCGCCGTCTGAGGAAGCGCGCGCGATTCTGACCGCCTCCTGATTGATTTTTTTCGTTTCGTCCTCAAGTCCGTATCTTGAGAGCTTAATAAAATTCGCGCCGTACGTATTTGTCTGGATGATGTCTGCCCCGGCTTCCACGTAAGCCTTATGTATCCGCTTGATCTCTTCGGGCTTTGATACGTTCAGTTCCTCAAAACATCTGTCAATGCCGTAGGAATAGAGGAGAGTGCCCATCGCGCCGTCTCCGATTAAAATCCGTTCTTTTAAGTCTTGTAATAGTCCCATTGTTTGCCTCCTTCGTCACATTCAGCAAGGAAAAAAGAGAAATAAAAAAAGTCTTCTTAAGAAGAAGACTTTGTAATCATTTGTCTCTCTTCTTATCTTCCAAGCTGTTTTTAGCTTGCTGGATTTAGCACCTTGGTCATGGTTTGGGTAAACCACTACACCGGTTGCTGAAGCGTCGTCGGGCCAGTCCCTCGGCTTCTCTTGATAAGAACGTTCATGTAATTGTCATGGGTTTCCAAAACTTAACTGTGAAAATCCCTTTCTCCAAATTTACCGAAAATAGAGACAATAATCAATAGGAATCACATAATTTATCTAAAATTAATAAATTGAACGTCAATCGGCAGGTCTGCTCCGCGGACGGCTGCAATAATCTGCTGCAGATCATCTTTATTTTTTCCGGTGACGCGCACTTGGTCGTCCTGAATCTGCGACTTGACCTTCAAGCCGGAGTTTTTAATCACCGCGTTGATTTTTTTGGCGCTGTCTTTATCAATGCCCTGTACAAGCTTCGCGCGCTGGCGCACCGTGCCTCCCGATGCATTTTCGATTTTGCCGTATTCAATGTTTTTCGTCGGCACGTCCCGTTTGATCAGCTTGCCGCTCAGCACATCTTTGAGCTGATTCAGTTTAAACTCGTCATCAGAAATCAGGACAAGTTCTTCCTTTTCTAAAGTTACATCGCTTTTCGATCCTTTAAAGTCATAGCGCGTGCCGATTTCTTTCAGCGTCATCTGAATCGCATTCTGCACTTCGGGAAATTCAACTTTGGATACAATATCAAAAGAACTTTCTTTTGCCATGAGAAAACCTCCTATAACATTTCACTTATGAGTTGATTATAGTAGAATAAAGAGAAATGTCCAACAGCATAAAGCATGAATTTATGCATATTGGAAAAAATGAGAAAAACATCAGCCTCATACGGGCGAATCAGGAAGGACGATAACATGAGACCAGGGCAGCAGCTCACGCTTAGTATAGATCACCAAACCGATTTCGGTTATTTTTTAACCGACGGCGAGGATACGGTTCTTTTACATAACAGTGAAATCACAGAGGATATCGAAGACAGAGATGAAGTGGACGTATTTATTTACGTCGATCATCAGGAAAGACTCGCGGCGACGATGAAAAAGCCGCTCATCAGCTTTTATGACTACGGATGGGTGGAAGTGACGGACGCTGTGGAAGATATGGGCGTATTCGTCGACGTCGGTCTGTCAAAAGACGCGCTCGTCGCAACGGAGCACCTGCCTCCGTACAAATCCGTCTGGCCGCAAAAAGGAGACAGACTGTATTGCATGCTGAAGGTGACAAGCCGCGGGCGCATGTTTGCCAAGCCGGCGCCTGAGGATATCATCAGTGAATTATTTACGGATGCAGGGGAAGACGTCATGAATAAAGACCTGACGGGCACGGTGTACAGACTGATTGCATCAGGCTCTTTTCTGATTACCGATGAAGGCATCCGCGCGTTTATTCACCCTTCAGAAAGAAAAGAAGAGCCGAGACTCGGCAGCCGCGTGACAGGACGTGTCATCGAGGTGAAGGAAGACGGCTCCGTCAACATGTCCCTGCTGCCGAGAAAGCAGGATGCGCTTTCGGTTGACGCGGAAGAAATTCTGACCTATCTGAGATCAAGAAACGGCGCGATGCCTTACGGAGACAAAAGCCATCCTGACGATATCCGCGAACGGTTTCATTTAAGCAAAGCCGCCTTTAAGCGGGCGCTCGGGCATCTGATGAAAAACGGCAAGGTCTATCAGGAAGACGGCTGGACATACGAAAAACAATAAATTTTCTGCAAAAACATCGGTGAACCAAAACCGATGTTTTTTATTTTCTCAAAAGCTCCTATGCCCTCATTTGTTTAACATCCTGCCGAACATACATATTTTATTGAAATAAAATATTCTGACATCCGAACCGATATATAACTATAGAAAAAAACAAAAGGAGAGTTTCAATGAGAAAAATGGCGATATTTGCGGCTGTACTGCTGATTGCGCTCAGCACGGCGGGATGTGCCGGCAAATCTGAGGAAACGGCGGCCGAAAAAACGAAAACAATCGGCATCATGCTGACAGACAACGGCCTCGGCGACCAATCATTTAATGATTCAGGCTTTCAAGGTTTGATGAAAGCGAGAGACGAGCTCGGCATCACATTTGACTATAGGGAAATAAAAGATACCGGTACATACGAAAAAGGACTGACACAGCTTGTCAGGGAAGGCAATGATCTTGTGGTGGGGCTCGGTTACAGCATGCAGGCGGATTTAGAAAAGGTCGCCAAAAAATATCCGAAGCAGCGGTTTGTGCTGATTGATTCCGTATCAGACCTGGATAATGTCACCTCCGTCACGTTTAAAGAGGATGAAGGAAGCTTCTTAGCCGGAGCGCTGGCGGCCATGACGAGCAAAACCGGCACAATCGGATTTATCGGCGGTTCAGATGCCGACGTCATTAAACGGTTTAAAAAAGGCTATCTGCAAGGGGCGGAATCAGTCAAACCGAGAATCCGCGTGCTGTCGGACATCAGCGGTACGTTTGATGATGATAAGCTCGGGAAGGGCATCGCCCAAAACATGATCCGAAAAAAAGCCGATGTCCTGTTTACGGCGGCCGGCTTCACGGGTGTCGGCGCACTGAAAGAAGCGGAGGCGCAAAAAGTATACGCCATCGGTGTTGACAGCGATCAATATTACACCGCCGAGCACGCCGTTATCTCTTCTTTAGTGAAAAACGTCGACCATGTCATCTATGAATTGGCGAAAGATTTAAAAGACAACAAGGAGATCAAAAGCGGTGAGATCGTTTACGGACTGAAGGAAAACGGCATGGACTTAGCTAAGATCAGAGTTGTCAAAAACGCAGGCGGGCTGACGAAAAAGATCACGGATATGAAAAACAGTCTGATTGAAACAGGAGGCGATCTGAAGTGACATTACGGACAAGGCTGCTCGTTAACGCAGCCGTTACGATGATTTGCTTCGCCGCCGTCATCGGCTTTACCATCGTAAACATGATGAAGATTCAGGCTTCAAATGAAGATGAAGTGGACGCGCTGTTAAACGTTCAGGAAGCAAAAGCTGACCTTAATACGTTAAAAGAAAGCATCACCGGCTATTCCTATACGCTCGCAGACGCCCAGAAAGAAGATGTGCGAAGCTATATGAAAAGCAGCTCAGACAAACTGGCGGCGCTCAAAAAAACGATGACGGACGGTGCAGACAAAGCCGCTTATGACAAACTCGCCAAAAAATACGAATCATGGCAGGCGGAGGCGGACGCTGCTCTTGATTCGAAAAGCCCGGCTGAAGCGACAAGGACGGCGGCCCGCATCAACGGTCTTCTGAATGATATTTATATGCTGAATCTGAAAAGCCGGGATCACTATGAAGACATGCAGAAGCAGACGGCTGACCAGATTCAGTTTATCGTTTACAGCGCAGCCGTGCTGACCATCGTGATACTTGCCGTCACCGTCATATCTTCCATCAGGCTGACGAAGAGAATTGCAGGGCCGATCCGCCGCATGGCTGAAAATGCCCGTCGTATTGCAGGAGGGAACCTTGCTGTTGAAATGCTTGATTATAAAGGGAAGGACGAACTGAAAGAGCTGAATGACTCATTCGGAATGATGGCTGAACAGCTCCGCACCTTAATTCAGGCGATCGGAGAGGTCGGCCGTGAAGTCGAGACTTTCGCGGAAGGTTTGACGAAGGAAAACCAGACGCTGAAGGACATGACCGAGCAGGTATCCGTGTCGACGGAAGAAATGGCGCAAGGCTCCCAAACCATTTCAGAAGATCTGCAGCATGCGGTGCAATTCATTGAACAAATGGATGAACATTCAAAGGCGAACGCCGAACGTTCAAAACAAACGACGAGAAGCAGCGAAGAGACGATTGCGGCGGTGGCTGCGGGGCGCGGTGCTTTAGCCGAGACCAAGCAAGCCATTGATAAAAGCAATGAGACATCAAAAGAGATTTCCGAAGCCGCCGATCTCTTCATAGAGCATGCGGCAGGCATCAGTATGATGGCGCAGACCGTTTCTGACATTGCGGGCCAGACCAATCTGCTGTCATTAAACGCCGCAATCGAGGCGGCCAGAGCAGGCGAGGCCGGAAAAGGATTTGCCGTCGTTGCCGAGGAGATACGGAAGCTCGCAGACGGATCAGCCAAAGCGACCGCGCAGATTTTCGATATGGTAAAGCAAATTGAAGACGGCATCACATCTATTACCGGAGCTGTCACGACCGGCGTCGCTTTAGCGGACAGACAGCAGGAGCTGATGGAGAAAACGTCAGAATCATTCGTCCATATTGAACAAAAAGCCGCCCATATTAAAGCGGAGCTTACTCAATTGGACGGACGGATCATCGAATCGAAACAGCTTGGTGAGCAAGTGCTGCATCATGCCGAAAGCATCAGTGCCGTCGTTCAGGAAACGGCTGCGGGAAGCGAAGAAATTTCTGCCTCCGCGCTTGAGCAGCTGTCTTCTTTTCATAAAATGGCGGAAAGCGTCGATAATCTGGTGAGCCTGACAGAGCGGTTAAACGATCAGGTCCGCCGGTTTACTTTGTAACGGGCTTATGCCCCGCCCCCTGATTTTTGCAGCCTGACATGAGTAACTTCTGAATGAAACACAAATACTGAATATACTTGTGTTTATATTTATTCTTTTTCGTGAAAGGTGAAAAAAGATGGGAGGAATCGGGATGAATGAACAAATTCCGCATGATAAGGGTCTTGATAATAGTCTGGCTTTATTACGCGATGGATATGTATTTGTGAAAAACAGAGCGGAGAATTATCGCTCGGATGTGTTTCGCGCCCGTTTATTAGGGAAGACATTCATTTGTATGAGCGGAGCGGAAGCCGCAAAGCTTTTTTATGACACAGAACGATTTCAGCGGGAGCATGCCCTCCCCAAACGGGTGCAGAAAACGTTATTCGGAACAGGGGCAATCCAGTCAATGGACGGTGAACGGCATAAGCACAGGAAGCTTCTATTTATGTCGCTGATGACGCCGCCCCGGCAAAAACGGCTTGCGGAAGCGGTGGCAAAACAGTGGAAAGCATCTGCGGAAATGTGGGAGGGTTCAAACCGAATTGTCCTTTTTGATGAAGCGAAGAAAGTGCTGTGCCGGGCTGCCTGTGAGTGGGCCGGCGTCCCGCTGAAAGACTCAGAAGTGAAAGAGCGGGCGGAGGATTTCACCGATATGGTAGACGCATTCGGCGCTGTCGGACCGCGTCATTGGAAAGGCAGAAGGGCGAGGCTGAAAACGGAGAAATGGATAGAGGAGGTCATTGAGGATGTGCGGTCCGGCAAGCTGCAAACGCCGGAGGGCTCAGCCTTGTATGAAATGGCTTTTCATACAGAACTTGACGGGAACAGACTTGATTCTCACATGGCTGCTGTTGAGCTTATTAATGTTCTGCGCCCGATTGCCGCCATTTCTTACTTCATTACGTTTTCAGCTCTTGCATTGCATGATTACCCTGAATATCGGGGTAAACTGAGATCGAGAGATGATCAGGAGGCCGAAAGATTTGTACATGAAGTTCGGCGGTATTACCCGTTTGCCCCGTTTTTAGGAGCCGTTGTGAAAAAAGATTTCGTATGGAAGAACTGTGAGTTTAAAAAAGGTGCATCCGTCATGCTTGACCTATATGGGACAAACCATGATTCCCGGCTTTGGGAGAATCCGAATGAATTTCGCCCGGAACGTTTTCAGGGGCGGGAGGAAAATAAATTTGATTTCATTCCCCAGGGCGGAGGTGATCCGGCTAACGGCCACCGCTGTCCGGGTGAGGGAATGACCGTGGAAGTCATGAAAACTTCCCTTGCGTTTCTTGCCAATGAAATAGAGTACGATGTTCCGTCCCAAGATTTGAGCTTCAGCCTGTCCAGAATGCCGGCATTGCCTGAAAGCGGATTCGTGATAAGTGATGTTAGACGCATATAGAACAAAAAACAGCCCTCTATCTTCATCCACAAGAGGGCTGTTTTGCTTTTACAGATGGTCCGGTTTTTTGGAATTCTGGTTTTTTCCCGCCTGCCGGTTTTTTTCGGCAAGCCGGTTCTTTTTCTGATTTACGGCGTTATTGTCCAACGGTTTTTTGTCATCATCTTTCATGCGGCAAAGCCTCCCTTCTGTCCGTTAGGATGCCCGCCCGCATTGAAATTATGGCTTCAGGAAAAAAATCGCGAGCGTGCCCGGCCCGGAGTGCGCGCCGATCGCAGAGCCGATTGAATGAAGAATGGTCTCTTTCGGATGGAACGCTTCTTCAATCATTTCCTTCATCCGAAGCGCCGTCTCCTCGTTATCTGCATAGCTGATCCCCACGGTTTGATCCGCCCAATCGCCGCCTTCTTCCTTCATCATGTCTATAATCCGTTTAAACAGTTTCTTCTGTCCGCGCAATTTTTCGAGCGGCACGAGCCTGCCGTCATCCACATGCAGAATCGGTTTGATGTTCAAAAGCCCCCCGACAAAAGCGGACGTTTTTGAAATTCTGCCGCCCCGCGCGAGATAAGCGACATCATCGACCGTAAATATATGTTTCATCCGTGCGCAAAAGCTCTTTACAGACGTTTCGATTTCTTGTATTGTATTCCCGTTAACACAGAGTGTTTGCGCGTGCATCACCGCGAGGCCGCAGCCCAATGAAGCGCATTTGGAATCTACAATCCGTAAATCAAAATCGGGAAATTCCTCTTTTACTTCATTGGCGATCATTACGGCCGTCTGATAGGTGCCGGAAAGACCTGAGGAAAAGGCGATGTATATCGCCGGGTCTCCCAGTTCCGCGTATTGTAAAAATACTTTTTTTATCGTATCCGGTGATGCCTGGGATGTTTTCGGAACTTTCCCGTCCCGCATCGCTTGAAATATATGATCCGCCTGAATGGTGACCGTGTCCTCATATTCGTTTCCGTCAAGTGTTACGTGCAGCGGAATGAACCCGATCCGGTTTTCTTCAATATAAGATTTCGGCAGGTCAGAGGCGCTGTCAGCAATAAGGTGAACTGTCATCATAATTCCCTTCTTTCCGATTGGTGAGAGTGATGCCAACTATATCATATAAATGTGGCAAAATAGTGTTCAAAACTTTATTTTAAGGGAAAAGCTAATAATGAAAATGAGCGGAGGAGCAAGCCATGGTACTAGAACAAGCAAAAAAATTAGCAATCGTCGTCATCGGCGCGTTTCTGTATGCGGCGGGACTGAATTTATTCCTGATACCGGCGAATGTATATGCCAGCGGTTTTACCGGTGTCGCCCAGCTGCTGTCAAGCGTCGTTGATCAATACGCCCCCTTTTATATTTCGACAGGAGTTCTCATGTTCCTCTTAAACATTCCCATCGGTGTGTTAGGGTGGCTGAAAGTCGGCAGATCATTCACTGTATACAGCATATTAAGCGTAGCGCTGACGTCCGTCTTTATGGGAATTCTCCCGGAAATGAGACTGTCGCACGATATTCTTCTGAATACCGTATTCGGAGGAGTCATCTCAGCTATCGGCATCGGTTTAACGCTGAAATTCGGCGCTTCGACAGGCGGTCTTGATATCGTGTCGATGGTGCTGGCCAAATGGAAGGATAAGCCGGTCGGCACATATTTCTTCATTTTGAACGGGATTATCATTTTGACGGCAGGATTATTGCAAGGATGGGAGAAAGCATTATATACCCTTGTCGCTCTGTATGTCACAACAAGGGTGATTGACGCCATTCACACCCGCCACATGAAACTGACCGCCATGATCGTTACAAAAAAAGCCGATGAAATCAAAGAAGCGATTTACGGGAAAATGGTCCGCGGCATTACGACGGTGCCGGCAAAAGGCGCTTACACAAACGAACAGAAAGAAATGATGATCATCGTCATCACGCGGTACGAATTGTATGACCTTGAGAAAATCGTGAAAGAAGTCGACCCGAAAGCCTTCACAAACATCGTGCAAACGACGGGGATCTTTGGTTTCTTCAGAAAAGACTGATAGGAGCGGATAGAATGAAGTGGCTGTTTGGCCTGTTATTACCGGTCATTTTACTGATCGGATGCAGCAGTCAATCCGGGCAGAAGGAGCCCGCTGAGGAGGTATCCGGAGAGATGAATGAACAGCAAGCGGAATTAGCCGTAAACCCTGTGCAGACGGATCAGCAGATCGAATTTCAAATGTCTTTAAAAAACAAGAGCGGCAGCCCGATCGATTTCACATTCAGCTCAGGGCAGAAATTCGAATTGACCGTACATGACCAACATCACAAAGAACTGTACCGCTATTCAAAAGACAAAATGTTTACTCAGGCGTTTCAGACCGTGACCTTAATGCCGAATGAAACGTATGACTTTTCAGATGTGTGGAAGAACGTGCCCGGTCCGGGAACATACACGGTGACGGTGACGTTTTTAGGGAAGTCCGATCAGATCGGAAAAAGACTGAAAACGGTAAAAACATTTGAAGTAAAATAAAAAAGCGGCGCCCTCGTCTAAACGGGGCGCCTTTTTTTATTGCAATTTCTCCAGCTGATCCTGAAATTGGTGCAGCTGCTGACGTTCTGCATCCGTCGAATTGGCGTACGCGGAAGACACGGCGTTTTTGGCGCGTGAGACAGCTTTTTCCTGATCGCCGTCCTCGAAACCGTTAGCAATCATGACGGCCTGCTGGACAAATGACTTGGCTTGAGAAAACAGTTCGTTTCTCATTAAAAGTCAACCTGCCTTTCAGCCGAATCTTTTGCTGCATCATGCTGTGCTTCCTCTAATGTAGACCGATATGGAAATCTTGCGTCATGAAGACTGACAGAGTCCTTGCCTTGCTGAATAAACCGTTTTGATTTGTTTCGTTTACCCATTGCAATGTCCCCCTTCCATATTTAGACGAGATGAGTCGTCTGTTTTAGTATGGGCGGAAGGCTTTGTGTTATGAGCGGCAAAACCTCACAGGGAGAAATAGGATTTTAAAAATTCGGCGATTCCGTCCGCTTCATTTGATCCCGTGACGCGGTCGGCGGCCTGTTTGACTTCATCCGTGCCGTTTCCCATCGCTACGCCGCACCCGGCAAACCGGAGCATTTCAAGATCGTTGTCTTCGTCGCCGAACGCGATGATCCGTTCTCTCGGCACTTGGTAATAGTCGCTGATTTTCTTCAGGCCGACCGCTTTATTCATCCCGTGTTTAATGATTTCAATCACATGCCACGGAGCCGCCCATCTTCTGTGGTCAATGACCTCGGCGTGCACATCGGATAAATGTGCGCGTATATCCGCGACGTCCTCTTCCTTTGCATGAATCAATACGGACGTTACATCCTCCTTGACCGTTTCACGCAGATCGCCGAATGTGACATTCGCCGTATTCATATGAAACGCCTCAATTAAATGCTCATCATGATAATGGAAGTACACATCATCAATGACCTCAGCGAGCACATTATGTATTTGATAGGTCTCTGTAAGTTCGGCAAGCTGTCTGACCACATCGACCGATAAAGACGTGTGGTATCGTCCCCATGATTCGTCTTTCGGATGGTGGACAAACGCCCCGTTAAAATTGACAATCGGCGTTGTCAGCCCAAGCTCGTCATAATACATCGAACTGGAACGGAACGGGCGCCCGGTTGAGATGCAGACATGATGGCCCGCTTCTTTCAGCTTCTGAATCGTCCGTGCCGTTTCAGGGGAAATGGTTTTATCGTCTTTTAATAAAGTTCCATCCAGATCTAAGGCGATGAGATAAGGTTTTGTCTCCATAAATAACTCCTTTTGTCATATAATTTGCTGTTTTTCACTTATGTACAGTGTAGCTTTTTACCATCTTTATTGTCTACATGTTACACTTATGATTATGGTTATCCTAAGGAGGGAGTCAACGTGATTCTTATTGATCATCAAACCGTATCAGGCATTCCGTTTTTACATATTGTAAAAGAAGAAAATCGGGACCGTCCCGCTCCCCTTGTTTTCTTTATTCACGGTTTTACAAGCGCGAAGGAGCATAATCTTCATTTCGCTTACCTGCTTGCTGAAAAGGGCTTCAGGGCCGTGCTGCCGGAAGCTCTTTACCACGGTGAACGCGCTGAACAGCTGTCAGCAGAAGAGCTCGCCGTCCATTTTTGGGACATTGTATTAAATGAAATCGAGGAGCTTGACGTGCTGAAAAAGGATTTTGAAGCGCGCGGTCTGATTGAAGACGGGCGGATCGGTCTTGCGGGCACGTCAATGGGCGGAATTACGACATTCGGCGCGATGGCCGCGTATGATTGGGTCAAAGCCGGCGTCAGTCTGATGGGAAGCCCGAACTATACGGCATTTTTTCAGCAGCAGATTGACCACATTCAAAAGCAGGACATCGACATTGACGTCACAAAAGAACAGGTCGATGAACTGTTTGCGCGGCTCAAACCGTTCGATCTCAGTCTGGAACCGGAAAAACTCCGCAGCCGCCCGCTGCTGTTCTGGCACGGCGTTCAAGACAAAGTCGTTCCGTATGCACCGACCCGCGGCTTTTATGAAACGATTAAACCTCATTACAGCAGCCGGCCCGACCATCTTCAGTTTCTGAAAGACGAACGGGCTGATCATAAAGTCCCGAGATACGCCGTTTTAGAAACCGTCGCCTGGTTCGATAAGCATTTATAAAGCACAAAGGTGTTAACAAAAGCCGCTTTTACGTTATACTGAGGAAAAAGGAGTGATGGAACGTGGAAGAAGCATTAAAAGAAAACATCATGGGCGCCTTGGAGCAGGTTGTTGACCCTGAGCTCGGCGTCGATATCGTCAATCTCGGCCTTGTATACGACGTTGATATGGATGACGACGGCCTGACGCACGTTACGATGACACTGACATCAATGGGGTGCCCGCTCGCTCCGATCATCGTCGACGAGGTGAAAAAAGCGCTCGCCGACATTCCGGATGTAAAAGAGACGGAGGTCCACATCGTCTGGAATCCGCCGTGGACAAGAGACAAAATGTCACGCTACGCAAAAATCGCATTAGGGATTCAGTAATAAGAAAATGCACCTCGGATTTTAGGTACATCCTAAAGTTTGGAGGTGCTTTTCTTTTGTCTGCATTTACAAGGAAAAAATCAACGCGAATAAGCGACAGTGAGGGTTTGTTTTGGATCGCAAACAAACCTTTAAATATAAAATTTCATATGAGGTTTATCTTTTTTGTAATAGGACAGTCTGTCTTGGAGTGTACCTGTGTGGAATTCAAATTTATGTCCATCGGGATCAGTAAAATAAATTGACTTTTGATCTTGCTTATCCCTAGGACGCCCATTTAATATACTTACATTTAGATTTTTTAGCCTTTGATGTATTGCATCAAAATCTTTTGGGTCAATTGTAAAGGCCATATGCGTATAAGATTTATGTATTTCATTTCTTGGTATATCCGCCTCTAAGTTAAGTGCAAGCCAAAGCCCGTTCAGATCAAAATATGCTGTCTTTTGTCCTTTAACCAGGAGCTGTGCATGAAATACTTTTTCATAAAATTCTATAGATTTTTCCAAATTTGAAACAGAAAAAAGAAGATGATTGATTCCTTTTATGTTTATTTTCCCCACCTCGTTTAACATGTTTGTTTTAAACAATCCCTTTGGTAATACATCTGCATATATATCGATTATATACTGACTAAAAAATCATTTTAAGGATTTCTGTGGATTTTTATGCCCGGTGTTTTCCTGTATCGGGTTAAAAAGGAAAAAAACGGACGTGAGGCATGATATAATAGACCGGCTGCATGCGAGGGAGGAATCCATGAAGAAAAAATTACTTCTCATTATCCTTAGCATTCTTGTTTATACGGCGCTGTTCGCTGTTTCCGCTTTTCACAAAGAGCCGGAGCAGCAGGCAGGGACAATGACGGATGTCAGCCGTCTCATGCCCGTGAAAATTAAGCAGACGGTCAAAGGAAAAGAGAAAGAAACATTGGTCGAAACGATTAAGGAAGCAAAGAGAAAGCATCTGAAGATCTCAATCGCAGGCGCCCAGCACTCAATGGGCGGCCAGACGTATTATGAAGACGGTATCGTTCTCGACATGACGGGCTACAACAAAATACTCGGTCTCGACCGAAAGAAAAAAATCATCAGGGTGCAGGCGGGAGCGACGTGGAATGATATTCAGCGCTATGTCAATCCGTACGGGCTCGCGGTAAAAGTCATGCAATCGCAAAACATTTTTACGATCGGCGGCTCACTGAGCGCCAACGCCCACGGCCGGGATATCCGGTACGGTTCGCTGATTGATACGGTCAAATCGTTTCATCTTTTAAAGGCGGACGGCAAAGTCATCACCGTTACTCCGAAAGATGACCTGTTTTCAGCCGTCATCGGCGGCTACGGCCTGTTCGGCGTCATCCTGGACGCGGATATTGAGCTGACGGATGATGAGCTTTATGAAATGAAAACGAAACGCATGAACGCTGATACATACAGTCAATATTTTACGCAGCATGTTCGGCGCAACCCCGCCGTGCGCATGCATCTCGCGCGGATCGCAACAGGGGATAAAGGCTTTTTGCACGATATGTATGTGACTGATTACACACTCTCAGACAATCAGAAAGAATTAAAGCGGCACAATGAACTGAAAGAAGATGAGCATCCGGCGCTGACGAAATTCGCGCTCGGCCTCTCCCGCCGGTATGACTGGGGCAGAAATTGGTTCTGGTCAACCCAGCAGTCTTATTTTCTCAGCCAAAACGGCGTGAAAGTCTCCAGGAACAATGTCATGCGGTCAGAATCGAAATTTTTGGAATATGAAAACACGGACAACACCGATGTGCTACAAGAATACTTCGTGCCCGTCGGCGAATTTGCGCCGTACATTCATGATTTACGCAAGACGCTGTCACATGAAGATCTCAATCTCGTAAATATTACGATCCGCTACGTGCAAAAAAATGAAAAAGCCGATCTGTCATACGCAAAGGAAGACATGTTTTCACTCGTTCTTTTAATCAATGAAGGGTTTTCAACAGACAGCCAGGCAAGTGCTGCGCGGATTGTCAGAAAAATGACGGATACGGCATTGCGCCACCGCGGCAGTTATTATCTCCCGTATATGCTGTATCAAACGAAAGAGCAGATGCGCGAGGCATATCCGAAAAGCGATATGTTCTTTCAGAAAAAACACAAATATGATCCGGATGACTTGTTTATGAATTATTTTTATCAGAGGTACAAATCATGAAACACAACCATTTAAAATGGCTGATCCTGTCACAGAGCAGTGTCTTTTTTGCCGGCAGCCTGATCTTTCCGTTTTATATTTTATTTATTAAAAACATCGGTTCCAGCTACACGCAATTCGGTCTCTCATACGGCTTGTTCGGCCTGAGCGGCGCATTGATTCATCCGCTGCTCGGCCGGCTGTCGGCAAGACTGGATTCCCGCTGGTTCCTTATGGCAAATTCGTGGGGGATGGCGGTGCTTCTTCTGACGCTCCCGCACATTACCGGCGTACACCAGGTTTATGTTGTGCCGGTGCTTTTGGGCCTGTTCGGCGCGATGCAAAAACACGGCGAGAAAATCATGATCGCCGATTACACCGACGGCGGGGAGCGGGGAAAAAAAGTCGGCAGCTATCATTTCTGGACGGCCGTATTTTCAGCTGCCGCCATTATTCTCGGCGGGTTTCTCGCTGATTTCTTTACGGTTTATATTATCTTTTACGCCAGCTCCGTGCTGTTTTTTATAAGCGGGCTGATGATGCTGAAAAAAACAGGCTGATCCGATCAGCCTGTTTTTCTTATGCCCCCCCTCGATCGAGAGGGGGTTTTTTGTCAGCGAAAACAGATGGAAAATGAATGAAAAAATATTAAATATACAATTGAATTAATTTTTATTCATGTTATAATGTTAAATAATTTCACAAAAACCAAGAAGGTGAACCCGTTGAAAATAGGTATTATAGGCGCGACTGGTTATGGAGGCGCCGAACTTGTCAGGATTCTTAACCATCACCCTTATGCAGAATATTGTATATTATATTCATCGAGCGACGAAGGAAAAGAATATGCCGCTTCATATCCGCATTTGAGGAATATAGCGTCACAATCACTTCGGCCGCTTCATATAGAAACGATCCGAAACGAAATTGATGTCATTTTCATAGCCGCGCCGCCCGGCGTTTCCGGAGAGTGGTCGCCCAAGCTGGCGGAGGCGGGTATCCCGGTCATTGATCTATCCGGCGATCTGCGGATTCAAAACCCGGCCGTGTATGAAAAGTGGTATAAGCGGAAGGCCGCTCCGAAAGGAACGATTCAAAGCGCGGTTTACGGTTTAGCTGAACTGCAAAAAGAAGAGATTCAGACTGCAAAGCTGATTGCCAATCCGGGATGTTTTCCGACGGCTGTGCTGCTCGGGCTCGCCCCGCTGGCGAAGAATAAGCTTTTACAAGATTCATTTCTGATTGTTGATGCGAAAACGGGCGTATCCGGCGCCGGCCGAAAAGCATCCATGGGCACTCATTATTCTGAGCTGAATGATAATTTCAAAATTTATAAGGTTAATGAGCATCAGCATACTCCGGAAATTGAACAGCAATTAGCGGCTTGGCAGCCCGGCACAGGCCCGATCACGTTTTCCGCACATTTGGCGCCGATGACAAGGGGCATTATGGCGACGATGTATACGGAGGCTCCTCCGGGTATGTCTGCTGCACAGGTAAGAGAATTGTATTCCGAATTCTACAAAGATTCATATTTTGTCAGAATCAGGCCGGAAGGTGAATTTCCGGCGACGAAAGAGGTATACGGCAGCAATTTTTGTGATATCAGTGTCACCGTGGATGAAAGAACAAACCGTGCCACCATCGTTTCTGTCATAGATAATCTGATGAAAGGCGCCGCAGGGCAGGCGGTTCAAAATTTAAATATCATGAATGGCTGGCAGGAAGAAACGGGACTTACGATGACGCCAGTCTATCCATAGAACGAAAGAGGGATTCAAAAATATGATTCAGCTGAGTGAGGAAATCACGAAAATAAAAGGCGGCGTATCCTCGCCGAAAGGGTTTGAGGCAAAGGGCGTGCATTGCGGTCTGCGCTATTCAAAAAAAGATCTCGGAGCGATTATCAGCGAAGCGCCTGCAGTCAGTGCAGCGGTATATACGCAGAGCCATTTTCAGGCAGCACCGCTGAAAGTGACGCAAGCCAGCCTGAAAAAAGAGGGTATGCTTCAGGCGGTTATCGTCAACAGCGCGATTGCCAACGCCTGTACGGGAGACCAAGGATTAAAGGACGCCTATGAAATGCGGGACGGCTTCGCGAGCCAGCTCGGCATTGAGCCGGAGCTTGTTGCGGTTTCGTCAACCGGGGTGATCGGCGAGCTTTTAGATATGAAAAAAATTCAAGCGGGCATTGAACAGCTCGGTCAAGCGCCGTCCGTGTCCGGAGCATTTGAAGAAGCCATTTTGACGACGGATACAGTGACGAAACAGACGTGTTATGAACTGGTGATCGGCGGAGACATCATCACGATCGGCGGAGCGGCGAAAGGCTCCGGCATGATCCACCCCAACATGGCGACAATGCTCGGCTTTGTCACAACGGACGCGGCCGTGGAAGAACAGGCGCTCAAAAACGCGCTCAGAGAGATTACGGATGTTTCATTTAACCAAATCACCGTTGACGGAGAAACATCGACGAATGACATGGTGCTTGTGATGGCAAACGGCTGCGCGGGGAATGATTGCCTGACGGATCAGCACCCTGACTGGCCGGCTTTTAAAAAGGGATTAAAGCTTGTATGCGAAGACCTTGCCAAAGATATAGCCAGAGACGGTGAAGGAGCGACGAAATTAATTGAAGCCAGAGTCGAAGGCGCGAAAAACAACCTTGAGGCGAATATTATCGCCAAAAAAATCGTCGGCTCAAGCCTTGTGAAGACCGCCGTTTACGGCACAGACGCCAACTGGGGGCGCATCATCGGCGCAATCGGGCACAGTGCGGCAAGCGTAACGGCCGAACAAGTGGAAGTTTTCCTCGGCGGCCAGTGTCTGTTTAAACACAACGAACCTCAGCCGTTTTCGGAAACTGATGCCAAGGAGTACTTATCAGGTGATGAGATTACGATTTCAGTCCGCCTGCAGGAAGGCTCCGGCAGCGGCCGGGCATGGGGCTGTGACTTAACCTATGATTATATTAAAATCAATGCGAGCTATCGCACATAACAAAGGGGAGCGGCATGAAGAAAACGATCGTTTTTAAGTGCGGCGGAAGCGTGATCCGCGAGTTATCCGCCGATTTTTTTCAAAATGTAAAAGAGCTGATGCAATCGGGCTGGAACATTGCCGTCGTCCATGGAGGCGGCCCGGACATTTCAAAAATGCTGAAAACATTGCAGATTGAAACGGAATTTGTCGATGGACAGCGGAAAACGACCAAACCGGTGCTGGAAACAGCGGAAATGGTCTTGTCAGGGACGATCAATAAATTTTTCGTAACCGAACTCGCGAAAAACGGGCTGAAAGCCGCGGGAATATCAGGAAAGGACGGCGGTCTCCTTCAAGCATCCTATCTTAATCAAGACAAATACGGAGAAGTCGGCGAAATACAAAAAACCGATCCGTCAATCATTCACGCATTAATGAAAGAAGGCATCATTCCCGTTATCGCTCCGCTTTCCATGACAAGTGATTTCGAAACGCTGAACGTCAACGCAGACGCCGCGGCATCGGCCGTCGCTTCAGCCTTACACGCCGACAAACTTTTATTTGTCACGGATGTCGAAGGAATTATGGACGGAGAGAGCAGGCTGGATACTTTGACGCCGCAAGAGATTCAGGCCCTCATAGATGACGGCGTGATTTCAGGAGGGATGATTCCGAAGGTAAACTCGGCATTATCGGCACTGAGTGAAGATGTCGAGGAAGTGATGATCGTAAACGGAAAAGGAGCGTTTTTCACCGATCAAGCCTTCCAAGGAACAAAAATTGTCAAAGAAAAGGAGAGCGTGTCATGAGCAGTCTATTTCAAACCTACAGCCGCTGGCCCATCGATATCAAAAAAGCGAAAGGGACAATTGCAGAGGATGAAAACGGAAAAACGTATCTCGATTTTATTCAGGGCATCGCCGTTTCCAATCTCGGCCATTGTCATGATGAGGTCACAGAAGCGGTGAAAGAACAGCTTGACAGCGTATGGCACGTTTCCAATCTGTTTGAAAATGATCTTCAGGAAAAAGCCGCGGCAAAGCTTGCCGAACATAGCGCGGGGGATCTCGTTTTCTTCTGCAACAGCGGGGCCGAAGCGAATGAAGGCGCCATTAAGCTTGCCCGTAAAGCAACGGGAAAGACAAAAATTGTAACATTTCATCAATCCTTTCACGGGCGGACCTATGCGGGGATGGCCGCCACCGGACAAGACAAAATCAAGACCGGTTTCGGACCGATGCTTCAAGGCTTTCACTATCTTCCATTCAATGATCCGTCGGCATTCAGCACGCTTTCAAAAGAGGATGATATCGCCGCCGTCATGCTTGAGACGGTGCAGGGAGAAGGGGGAGTCAATCCCGCCGATCCGGAATTCATCGAAGCCTTACAGACATTTTGCAAAGACAAACAGGCGCTGCTTATCGCAGACGAGATTCAAACCGGAATCGGCCGGACGGGCAAGGCATTCGGCTATGAGCATTTCGGCATCTCGCCGGACATCATCACTGCTGCGAAAGGGCTTGGAAACGGTTTTCCCGTCGGAGCCGTGATCGGCAAAAAGAAGCTTGGCGACGCCTTTACGCCGGGTACGCATGGTACGACTTTCGGCGGCAATAAGCTTGCCATGGCAGCTGTGAAAGCAACCTTGGACATTGTGTTTCAGCCGGACTTTCTCCAGGCGGCGGCAGACAAAGGATCATTTTTAAAAGCGCAGCTGAACCGTGAACTGACAGGGCCTTTTGTAAAAGAAATCCGCGGAAAAGGGTTATTAATCGGCATTGAATGCGCAGGTCCCGTGTCCGGCATCATCGGAGATCTGCAGGAACGCGGGCTTCTCGTGCTTCCGGCCGGACCGAATGTCATCAGGCTGCTCCCGCCGCTTACGGTTTCTGAAGAAGAAATGCTGTCGGCCGTCAGTATGCTTAAGGCAGCGATCGAAGCGCATTCGGCAGTGAAACGGTAATTTTTTTTCGATATAAAAGTATAAAAATTCATATTTTTAATTAATTATTCATCAAGAGGTGGGCTTTAGATGAAAGGCTATTTAGTATTGGAAGACGGAACATCATTCGGCGGTGAACTTGAAAAAGAAGCCCGCTGTGTTGGCGAAGCGGTTTTTTTCACCGGAATGACGGGTTATCAGGAAGTGCTTACAGACCCGTCATATAAGGGTCAGATCGTCGTCTTTACGTATCCGCTGATCGGAAACTACGGAATTAATGAAAAAGACCTTGAAAGTAAGATTCCTCAAGTCAAGGCTGTTGCCGTCTATGAAGCGTGTGAACATTTTTCTCACCATGAAGCAGTCTCAAGCTTGAGAGAGTATTTAAATAAATGGAACATCCCGCTCTTAACCGAAGTGGACACACGGGCCGTCGTCAAAACCATCCGCTCCGGCGGCACGATGAACGCTGCCGTGTCAACAACAGGAGAAATTCCGGCAGCATCCGGAACAGAAAACCCGGCGGAGCTGGCGCAGTCTGAAGACATCACGTCAATGGGGAATGGAGACCGGCATATTGCGCTGATTGATTTCGGTTATAAAAAATCAATCGCCTCGTCACTTGTAAAGCGCGGCTGTAAAGTAACGGTCATTCCGTATCAGCAGATGAACGCTGTTTACGACATTCAGCCTGACGGAATCGTGCTCTCAAACGGCCCGGGCGACCCGAAAGCGATTGCGCCGTACATGAACCGGATTACATCATTACTCAGTGATTTCCCCGCACTCGGCATTTGCCTCGGGCATCAGCTGATTGCCCTGGCTTTCGGAGGAAATACGTATAAGCTGCCGTTCGGCCACAGGGGTGCCAACCATCCCGTCATTGACCGGAAAACGAAACGGGTGTTTATGACAAGCCAGAACCACAGCTATGTCGTTGATGAAGCATCAATTGACGAAAACGAGCTGTCCATCAGATTTCATCATGTCAATGATACATCAGTGGAAGGGCTCATTCATAAGCGCCTTCCCGTATTAAGCGTCCAGTTCCACCCTGAAGCTCATCCCGGACCGGCTGAGAGCGAGTGGATATTTGATGAATTTCTAGAGAAAGTGATACCAGCAAGGAGAGAAATCGCTCATGCCTAAAGATACAACCATTTCCAGCATATTAGTCATCGGCTCCGGCCCGATCATCATCGGCCAGGCGGCAGAATTTGATTATTCAGGAACGCAGGGCTGCATGGCTCTGAAAGAAGAAGGATACCGCGTTATTCTAGTCAACAACAACCCGGCAACGATTATGACGGATGAGGCGTTTGCCGATGAAATATATTTTGAACCGCTCACAACCGACAGCATCGAGGCCATTATTGAAAAAGAAAAACCGGACGGTCTGCTTGCCAATTTGGGCGGCCAGACGGCATTGAATTTAGCCGTTAAGCTTGAAGAAGCAGGCGTGCTGAAGAAGCATCACGTCAAGCTTTTGGGAACATCGGTGGAAACCATTCAAAAAGGCGAAGACCGGGAGCAGTTCCGCGCCCTGATGAAAGAGCTCGATCAGCCCGTTCCGGAAAGCGAAATCGTCGACAACGAAGAAGACGCCCTCCGTTTCGCTGAGTCTATCGGATTGCCGGTCATTCTGAGACCGGCGTACACGTTAGGCGGAAAGGGAGGCGGAATCGCGAAAACGAAAGAAGCGTTTCAGACGCTTATTAAACAGGCGCTGTTAGCAAGCCCGATCAGCCAATGCCTCGTCGAAAAAAGCATCGCCGGTTTTAAAGAAATCGAATATGAGGTCATGCGCGACAGCAATCATACATGCATCACCGTCTGTAATATGGAAAACATCGATCCCGTCGGCGTGCATACAGGGGACTCCATTGTCGTCGCACCGTCCCAGACGTTAACGGATGAAGAATATCAGATGCTGCGTTCAGCAAGCCTGGCGATTATTTCGGCGCTGGATGTGGTCGGCGGCTGCAACATTCAATTTGCGCTGGATCCGTTCAGCAAACAGTACTATGTCATTGAAGTGAACCCGCGTGTCAGCCGCTCTTCAGCTCTCGCGTCAAAAGCGACCGGCTATCCGATTGCCAAAATGGCGGCGAAACTTGCCGTCGGCTATACGCTTGATGAACTGAAAAATCCGCTGACGGGCTCTACTTATGCAAGCTTTGAACCGGCGCTTGATTATGTCATCGTCAAATTCCCGCGCTGGCCGTTTGATAAATTTAAACATGCCGACCGCACGCTCGGAACGAAGATGAAAGCGACGGGAGAGGTCATGGCGATTGAAAGAAATATGGAAGCGGCCATTCAAAAAGCGGCGGCCTCCCTTGAGCTGAAAACGATCGGCACCCGCCTGCCTGAACTCGGCGGCTGTACGATCAATCAGCTGTGGGAATTAGCGGTAACGCCGGATGACCGGAGATTTTTCGTCGTCATGGAACTGTTAAGCCGCGGTGAAACGATAGAAGACATCCATGCCAAAACGAAAATTGACCCGTTTTTTCTCCATGTATTCCGAAATATCATCACATTGGAAAACAAGCTGATGGAAGAAGGGGATCATCTGTCAATGCCGCTTTTAAAGCAGGCGAAGGTAAAAGGCTTCACGGATGTCATGATCGCATCTCTCACGGGAAAAACGGAAGAAGACATCCGTGCTCTCAGAAAGAAATCAGGCATCGTCCCGTCGTTTAAAATCGTAGATACATGCGCCGCTGAATTTGATGCCAAGACGAATTATTTCTACTCCACCTACCTCGGGGAAAGCGACGGAGATATCAGCCGAAAAGAGAAAAAACGCGCCCTCATCATCGGCTCAGGCCCGATCCGCATCGGTCAGGGAGTGGAATTTGATTACAGTGCCGTCCACGGCGTTCTGACCCTGCAAAAGCTGGGGTATGAAACGATTATGATCAATAACAATCCGGAAACAGTAAGCACGGATTATGAAATCGCTGACCGGCTTTATTTTGAACCGCTGACGACAGAACATATTTTGAACGTGGCGGAACATGAAAACATTGATTTTGCCATCGTCCAGTTTGGGGGGCAGACCGCGATCAATGCCGCTGAACCGCTGGAAAAAGCGGGCATTCCGCTGCTCGGAACATCCTTTGAAACCCTTGATGCGCTGGAGGATCGGGATCTGTTTTATCAGCTGCTTGATGACCTTGACCTGAAACATGCCAAAGGCGAAACCGCTTATTCAAAAGAAGAAGCAACGGAAAAAGCAAGCCGAATCGGCTACCCCGTGCTGATCCGTCCGTCTTATGTCATCGGTGGGATGGGCATGATCATCGTTGATTCAGAAGCGCAAATGTCAGAACTGCTGGAAAATGAAGCGGGCATGCCGTATCCGATTTTGATCGATCAGTACATTACAGGAAAAGAATTGGAGATCGATCTGATTTCCGACGGACATGAAGTATTCGTGCCGACTTACACAGAGCACATTGAACGCGCCGGCGTCCATTCGGGCGACAGTTTTGCGATTCTTCCGGGTCCGTCTGTCACACCTGATATGCAGCGGAATATAAGAGAGGCCGCCGAAAAAATCGCGGTAAAACTGGCTTTTAAAGGCATCATGAACATTCAGTTTGTCATTGATGACAAAGGGGATATTCTCGTTCTTGAAGTGAATCCGCGGGCAAGCCGCACGGTTCCTGTCGTGTCTAAGGTGATGGGGGTGCCGATGATCCCGCTTGCCGCCAGATTGCTGGCCGGCGCTTCCCTTAAAGACATCAAGCCCGAGGTTCAAAATCAGCACGGAACGGCAGTGAAATTCCCGGTTTTTTCTTCGCACGCCATTCAGGATGTGGACGTAAAGCCCGGGCCGGAAATGAAGTCGACCGGAGAAGGCATGTGTGTCGCGTTTGACGCAGAAAGCGCCCTGAAAAAAATCTACGCGCACGTCTGGGTGAAAAAAGGCAGCATCTATCTGGAAGGCTGTGATGCGGAATTGGAACGTCAGGCTCAAGAGGCGGGATTTACCGTATGCAAAGATGCGTTCCCGGCATGGGCAGAGCGAAAGGATAAAGCGGTCCATATCAATTTCAATCACTCTGAAGAAGCGCGTAAACAACGGATTGAAGCCATGACGCACGGTGTGACGGTCTTTACTGAACCGGAAACCGTAAAGGCATTTTTAGCAAGCGGCTCCGGCAAACCTAAGCCTGTATCGCTCAAAGATCTTTATCAAAAGGAAGTGGCATCATGCACACAATAAAAGCGGAACACACATTAACCCATTTGTACGGCAAAGATTTTCTTTCCTTAAAAGATGTCAGCCCGTCAGACATCAAAGCGCTTCTGACAGAAGCTTCATTATTAAAACAACATCCGATACAGCCGATTTTCCAAGGGAAAACATTGGCGATGATTTTTGAAAAATCTTCAACCCGCACACGTGTGTCTTTTGAAGCGGGAATGGCCCAGCTCGGGGGAACGGGACTATTTCTTTCAAGCAGCGACCTGCAGCTTGGGCGGGGGGAGACGGTCGCGGATACGGCGAAGGTGCTGTCCGGCTTCGTTGATGCCATTATGATCCGCACCTTTGAGCATGAAAAAGTCGAAGAGCTTGCCGAGCATGCAGACATTCCCGTCATAAACGGGCTGACCGACCGGTATCACCCGTGTCAGGCACTCGCGGATCTGTTAACGATACAAGAAATAAAAGGAAAACTGAAAGGAGTAAAAGCCGCCTATATCGGTGACGGAAATAATGTGGCGCATTCACTTATGATCGGCTGCGCAAAAATGGGCTGTGACATTGCGATTGCTTCGCCGAAAGGCTATGAAGTAGAGGAAGAGGCGGTGAATGCCGCGAAAGAAGCGGCGGCTGTTTCCGGAGCGAAAATCACCCTTACCGAAAATCCGCAGGAAGCGGTGCGGGATGCAGATGTGATTTACTCCGACGTCTTCACGAGCATGGGGCAGGAGGAAGAGACGCAGCAGCGGCTGAATGTGTTTGCCCCGTATCAAGTCAACGCCTCACTCGTCAGTCTCGCAAAACCCGACTATACATTTTTGCATTGCCTGCCCGCGCATCGGGAAGAAGAGGTCACGTCCGAGATTATCGACGGTCCGAACTCTGCGGTATTTCAGCAGGCGGAAAACCGGCTTCACGCGCAAAAAGCGCTCCTGAAAGCTCTTCTTTACAAACAGGATGAACAAAAAAACCGCTGAATCTCATTCAGCGGTTTTTGATATTTCTCCGCATACAAGCGCATACTACATAAAAAAGAAAAAGGAGGAAATGACGTGGGACAGCAGCATCAATTCCGCCCGGGACAAAAAGCGCCGAATAACGGTGTGTACGTTGAAATCGGCGAAACGGGAAGCATGGTCAAAAACCCGCAAAAAATCAAGCTTACGGTGGGGGAAATGTTCCCTGAAACTTCAAACCACAACAGATTGTGGACGTATCAACGAAAACCGTGAACACAAAAAAACCTGCTGAATAGCAGGTTTTTTTATTTAATGCTGGCTTGCATCCTGTTTGACAGGCATGATCTCCGCAAGAACAAAGACTAGCACCGCAATAACCACGGCAATAACGGATGATTGCTTGAAATTGTACGCCGCGCTGTTCATGGAGGCGACCAAATAACAGGCCATATGTGTTAAAAGGAACGTCCAAATAAAACCGATAATAAACCGCACGTTTCCACCTCGTCCTTCATTTTATTCTACGTTGTATCATACCATACATAAAGCGCGGGCGGAAGGTCATTTTCTCATCAAAAAGCGCGCCTGAAACTGACATTTGCCCGCCTGTCCGGCCGTCTGATGGAAAATTCGGTTCCTGTGCTCGGGATAATAGCCAAAACATAGCAGCAAATAGGAGTTTATCCGATCCGTTTTCATTCTTCTTACATATGATAGCCAATAGAGAGATTAGGAGTAAAAGGAGGCGGGCAGGCATGGGGATTACGGAAAGATTTTTCCAATTCGGATCTGAGCTGAACGTCATCCATCTGCCGTATCGGCCGAATGGCTTCTGTATCTTTATTCTGGGGGACAGAACCCACTTTGTCAGCCGGGACTCAAGCTTTTGGCTCGAACATGAAGGGAGAAACCAGCTGTTAAATACGATGCTTGACAGAGGATACACCATTTTTAACAGCAATTTATACGGACGGCATTGGGGTTCGGAAAAAGCCGTCCTTTACGCCAGACAGCTGATTCATTATGTGCTGAAACAAGAAATCCTCAATCCGAAAATACACTTGCTCGCAGAAGGCATGGGCGCCCTTATCGCCGATCAATTGCTGCAGTCTTCAGCGGAGCATATCCGTTCAGCCGCAATGTTAGATCCTTGTCTTGACCTTCAAGCCCATTTTGAATCAGAGAAAGAAAATAAGTTTTTTTATAAGCAGTTTCTGAGGGAAACGGCACAGAGCTTCGGTGTTTCTGAAAAAGAGGCAAGCTCACTGAGCTATCAGACCATTACCGGCTGCCGCACCCGCGTGCCGGTACATATATGGCAAAGAACGACCGGAGCGCCGTACCCGTACACCCTGCATGCGAATGCGTATAAAGAAGCCCGGGAAAAGACCGGAAGCAAGACTGATATCACGTATCACCTGCTTGAGAACCCTGCGCGTATGTACAGAGCCATCTGCCGGTTTTTCCGCAGTCATGAAAAAGACCTGTAATGAATAGAATACAACAGCCATCTCTTTTCAGAGGGCTGTTTGGCTTGTGTGCGAATGAAAAACCGGAAAGGCGGCAGATGTGATGAAGACAGCGCTGATCATTGGAGCAGATGAATTTCTCGGCCTTTCATTGTGCGAACGGTTGATGGATGAGGGTGTGCATGTTGATGTCATTTTGGCAGAACCGGAGGACAAAACGAGGCAGCTGTATTTAGAAGAACGTTTAATGTGGCTCGCGAGAAACGGGCTTTTTCAAATAATAGATGAAATCGGTGAAAAGGAATACGATCGTATCTGCGTTCAATACGGGAGCGGGTGTCTGCCTGAAGAAAGGGCTGAGCCTTTATATTGGATTGTTTACAGTGAGGATCACGGAGACTGGGAAAAAAACGGTCAGCGGGATACGGCAAAAGCGATTATCCTTCCTCCCCTTTACGGTCCGTGGACAGAAGCAAAAGAAGATGGCGAAAGCAGGATCTTTTTAGAAGACGCAGTCTGCGGGCTGATGAATCAGCTTGAGGCATACGGCACAGAAGACGAAAATCAGATTATTACCCTGGAAATAAAAGAAAAAACGCAAAAAACGGAAGCGGAAGAAAAAATTAAAGAATGGAAAAGACAATTTTCATCAATATTCGACATTTTTTAAGAAATACCTTCCATGTTATGTGCATTACCGCTACAATAAACGTATATCAATTATACATGTTATGAGTTTGAAAAGGGGTTGAACATGGCTTGATCACCAGGCTTGTCATGATCTTTTCTGTCCTCCTTTTATTGAGCGGATGCGCACAAACTCCGTTTAAAGGAAAAATTGAGAAGGTCGGAATGCTTTTTCCCGATACTATCAGTGACTTAGTATGGGGCACAAAAGGTTACAAAGGTTTATTAGCGATACAATCTGAATTTAACGTTGACGTTTATTATAAAGAAAATATCAGATCCGATGAAGATATTTTAAAAGCGATAGATGATTTTCATAAAAAAGGAGTCAATCTTTTATACGGGCACGGAAATGAATACGAGGAAATCTTCAATATGATCAGCAAGGATTATCCCGACATGGAATTCGTCGTCGCAAACGGAACGGCGAAAAGCGATAATGTCACAAGCGTTCATCTTATGGGAGAAGCAATGGGTTTTTTCGGGGGAATGACAGCCGCCCATATGTCAAAAACCAATGAGGTCGGCGTCATCGCCTCCTTTTTGTGGCAGCCTGAAGTAGACGGCTTTATCAAAGGGGCGAAATATGAAAAGCCTGATATCACCGTCAATACTGAATTTACGGACCACTGGGATAACGGCAATGAAGCGCTGCATCTTTACGAGAAGTTAAAAGCGGAAGGCACGGATGTTGTATATCCGGCCGGAGACGGGTATAATGTTCCTGTCATTCAGCAAATCAAAAAAGACGGGCTTTACGCCATCGGCTATGTCGCCGAGCAATCGAATCTCGGCAAAAACACGGTGCTGACAAGCACGGTGCAAAACGTAGATAAAGCCTATACATTAATTGCCGAGCAATATAATAAAGGTACGCTCAAGAGCGGAGATCACAACTTTGATTTCAGGGAAGGAGTCGTTGAAATGGGGACGTTCAGCCCTCTGGTGGACAAAGCATTTCAAGACAAAATCTCAGACCTTGTCAAAACGTATAACCGAACAAATGAACTGCCGTCAAATGAATAGAGGTGGATACACATGCAGCATGAAAAGTCTCTTGAATTTATGCAGATCGCGATGAAATACCTGCCGGAAGCAAAGGCGGAGCTTGAGAAATCCGGCATAGATCTGTCTTTGGAAATGATTCAGCCGTTTATGGACCTGTTTACATCGGTCATGGCGGAAGCGTATGAGCTTGGCAGATCTGATGCCGGGGAGCTGAATAAATAAAGAGAGCCACTTTTCATGAAGTGGCTTTTCACATGATTTTTTTCTTTATAGCGGACACCATCGGCGCGAAGTCTTTAAATACAGGCTTTAATTGATCCAGAGAGTTCATGATGGACCCCAGCTGATTCATCACGTGGTTGTAATCGATCTCTTCTTCGTTTTCAGCCTGAGGCTGCTCCGGGTTTTCTTCCGGTTCTTTATCCCGGTCTCTGGAATCGCCGAACATCATTTTGGAGAAAATATCCATAGTGAAGCCTCCTTTCGTCTTCCTTTTATTCTATGAGGAGCAGCGTCCGATAGTTTAGACGAATATATTGCCAACAGAAAAAAAATAGGGTAGAATTAGTACCTGATACTAATAATTGATCATAACTAATTAGTTTTAAATTCATTATAAAAAAGGAGTCTTTCCAATGAAAGCTGGAATTCTTGGCGTCGGCCGTTACATCCCGGAAAAAGTGCTGACAAATCATGATCTTGAACAAATGGTAGATACATCGGACGAGTGGATTCGTACGAGAACAGGTATAGAAGAAAGAAGAATCGCCGCGGAAGATATGTATTCATCCGGCATGGCCGCTGAGGCTGCGCAAAAAGCGCTTGATCAGGCCGGCATTTCCGCTGAGGAGCTTGATATGATCCTCGTGGCGACGGTTACTCCTGACCAGTCTTTCCCCACCGTTTCCTGTATGATACAAGAGAAGCTCGGGGCCAAAAAAGCGTGCGCGATGGATATCAGCGCCGCATGTGCGGGTTTTATGTACGGTATCGTAACCGCCAAACAATTCATTGAATCGCAAACATACAAACATGTCCTCGTGGTCGGCGTGGAAAAGCTCTCAAGCATTACCGACTGGGACGACCGCAATACGGCTGTGCTGTTCGGAGACGGAGCCGGAGCGGCGGTCATCGGACCGGTCAGCGACGACAGAGGCATACTGTCATTTGAGCTCGGAGCAGACGGTACAGGCGGTCAGCACTTGTACTTAGATGAAAAAGGGCATACAATCATGCATGGAAGAGAAGTATTCAAATTCGCCGTCCGGCAAATGGGTGAATCGAGTGTAAATGTCATTGAAAAAGCCGGCCTCTCCAAAGAGGACGTAGACTTTTTGATTCCGCATCAGGCAAACATCCGCATCATGGAAGCGGCACGGGAACGTTTGGAGCTTCCGGTTGAAAAGATGTCTAAAACAGTCCATAAATATGGAAACACATCCGCAGCATCCATTCCGATTTCATTAGTAGAGGAACTGGAAGCAGGCAAAATTAAAGACGGCGACGTCATCGTCATGGTCGGTTTCGGCGGAGGATTGACATGGGGCGCCATAGCAATACGCTGGGGACGATAAAAAAAGGTGAGGTGCACACAAGATGAGTAAAAAAAGAGTAGTCGTTACAGGGCTTGGAGCCCTGTCTCCGCTTGGAAACGACGCCGAAACAAGCTGGAAAAATGCAATCGGCGGCGTATCCGGAATCGGACCGATCACACGTGTGGAATCGGACGAGTATCCGGCGAAAGTAGCTGCTGAACTGAAAGATTTCAATATTGAAAATTACATGGATAAAAAAGAATCGCGAAAAATGGACCGCTTCACGCAATACGCTGTCGTAGCCGCGAAAATGGCAGTTCAAGATGCCGGTCTGAACATCACAGACGAGATCGCGCCGAGAGTCGGCGTTTGGGTCGGGTCCGGAATCGGCGGTCTTGAAACGCTTGAATCCCAATTCGAAATCTTCCTGACAAAAGGGCCGAGAAGAGTCAGCCCGTTCTTTGTTCCGATGATGATTCCGGATATGGCGACAGGCCAAATCTCAATCGCTCTCGGAGCAAAAGGAGTCAACTCCTGTACGGTGACGGCATGTGCGACGGGAACGAACTCTATCGGTGACGCGTTTAAAGTCATTCAGCGCGGCGATGCCGATGCGATGATTACGGGCGGAACGGAAGCGCCGCTGACAAGAATGTCATTTGCGGGCTTCAGCGCAAACAAAGCCCTTTCTACAAATCCTGATCCGAAAACGGCAAGCCGCCCGTTTGATAAAAACCGTGACGGCTTTGTCATGGGAGAAGGCGCGGGGATCGTCGTGCTTGAAGAGCTTGAGCATGCCCTTGCCCGCGGTGCGAAAATCTACGGGGAAATTGTCGGCTACGGCTCAACGGGTGATGCCTATCACATTACCGCGCCTGCCCAAGACGGGGAAGGCGGTGCGAGAGCGATGCAGGAAGCAATCAAAGATGCGGGCATCAAGCCTGAAGAAATTGATTACATCAACGCTCACGGCACAAGCACGTACTACAATGATAAATACGAGACAAAAGCCATTAAGACCGTTTTCGGTGATCATGCGTACAAGCTCGCCGTCAGTTCGACAAAATCAATGACGGGTCATTTGTTAGGCGCTGCCGGAGGAATTGAAGCAATCTTCTCCGTCATGGCCATTAAAGACAGCATTATCCCGCCGACGATTAACATCGAAACACCTGATGAAGAGTGTGATTTAGATTATGTACCGGACAAAGCGCGCGAGCAGGATGTCAACATCGTTCTCAGCAACTCGCTCGGCTTCGGCGGACATAATGCCACTTTGATCTTTAAAAAATATCAATAATACAGTTTTGACCGGCTGCCTGAAAAAGGTGGCCGGTTTTTTTGTGTGTGCATATGATAACAACAAGAGGAGGCGAACCGGTATGAGCGTCAAGCAGACATATCAATGGATGGAAAAGGCGGCATCCGTAAATGATCTGGCCCCGCATCTTTTGCCGCTTTTTGCAGGGGCCGATAAGAAAGAGTGGAAGCCGATACTCGGGATGCTGCAAAACCACGGCATGTTCCGCCATTTGAAGGACGGCGTTAGGACCAGTAAACGGCTGAAAGAAAAAGGATGCTACAGCCATATTCAAAAGGAGGAAGCTTATTTAAAGGAGAAGTGGAACGGGCCGGACGTGCCGATCGTAGTTTTGCCCGTCGATGAACGAAACCGGAAAATCCGTCAGGAATTCGGATCAAAATCCGGTCTGGCCTTTCGGGACAAAATGTTCCTCTTTCTATCGTCGGATAGTTCCAATTCAGCTGTATCCGCCCTTATGACACATGAATATAATCACGTCTGCCGGTTAGAACATGTGACAAAGGACGAAAAAGACGAGACATTTCTTGATACAATCATGATGGAGGGGCTGGCAGAATATGCTGTATATGAGCGGTTCGGCTCAAGTCTTACGGCGGAATGGACGTCCTACTATACGCCTGAGCAGCTTGATTTTCTGTTTGAAAAAAGAGTCAAGCCGAACCTCCGCTTAACGAGAGACAGCAGAATGTTTTCCCAGCTGTTATACGGAAAAGGATACTTCCCCTCAATGCTCGGCTATGCCGTCGGATTCAATATAGTAAAAAAATATTTAACCGGCCATCAAAAAACAGTAAAAGAAGCATTGGCCATCCCTTCAAAAACCTTTCTGGAGGCAACGCTTTAATAGATTAAAAGAATGGAAATTATTTAAGGATATTACATTTATCCTAAAAAATTCTTGCTTTTGTAATAATGATGTAATAATATACAACTATAAAATTTTTCGACTATTCTATATTTTGTGATAGCGAAACGTATGTTTCCCTCTGCTTCAGCGGAATGAGAAAGGGGCGTATCATGAGCACACTATTAGAAGTGAATAATTTAAAGACCTATTTTTTCAGAAAGAAACAGCCGATCCCCGCAGTCGACGGGGTTGATTTTCACATTAACAAAGGCGAAACCGTCGCTCTTGTAGGAGAATCCGGCTCGGGCAAAAGCATCACCTCGCTTTCTATTATGGGACTTGTCCAAGGCTCGGGCGGAAAAATTATGGACGGCTCGATTAAGCTTGAAGGCAGGGACCTGGCCTCCTTCACCGAAAACGAATATTGCAAAATCCGCGGAAATGACGTCTCTATGATCTTTCAGGAGCCCATGACTTCCCTGAATCCGGTGCTGACCATCGGCGAACAAATTACCGAAGTGCTTGAATACCATAAAAAAATGAATAAAAAAGAAGCGGCTAAAAAAGCCGTTGAGCTTCTGGAACTCGTCGGATTCTCCAGAGCGGAACAAGTAATGAAAGAATATCCGCACCGTCTTTCCGGAGGGATGAGACAGAGGGTGATGATCGCCATTGCGCTCAGCTGCAATCCGAAGCTTCTGATCGCTGATGAGCCGACGACGGCGCTTGATGTGACGATACAAGCCCAAGTATTGGAGCTGATGAAAGACCTCTGCAAAAAATTCGATACTTCCATTCTGCTGATCACTCACGATTTAGGTGTGGTTTCCGAAGCCGCCGACAGGGTGATCGTGATGTACTGCGGACAAGTCGTAGAGAGCGCGAGTGTGGAGGACTTATTTTTAAACCCTCTTCATCCGTATACCGAGGGGCTGTTAAACTCCATACCGGTGATAGATGGAGAGATTGATACATTAAAAGCGATCAAAGGCAGTGTCCCGACACCGGATAATCTTCCGGAAGGCTGCCGATTTGCCCCGAGGTGTTCAAAAGCGATGGACAAATGTAAAACAGGGCAGCCGGAGCTGATAACGCATGAAAGCGGCCGTTCTGTAAGATGTTTTTTATATGAGGAAGAGGGTGCCCAATCAAAATGACAGCTGCAGGCCAAGAAACGATTTTAGAGCTGAAAGACGTAAAAAAATATTTCCCGATCCGCTCCGGTTTTTTTCAAAGGAAAGTCGGTGATATAAAGGCTGTTGACGGTGTTTCTTTTTCACTGAAGCGCGGGGAGACGCTCGGCATCGTCGGTGAATCAGGATGCGGCAAATCAACGGCGGGAAGGACGATGATCCGTTTATACAAGCCGACAGACGGCCGGATTCTTTTTAAGGGTCAGGATATCTCCGGCTTATCTGAAGAAAAGCTGAGAAAAAGCGTCCGCAAAAACATCCAGATGGTCTTCCAAGATCCCTTCGCATCCCTTAACCCGAGGAAAACGCTGCGTTCCATTATTAAAGAGCCGTTCCAGACTCACCATATGTACAGCATGAGCGAGCGGAACGAGCGAGTGGAGGAGCTGCTGGCGAAAGTCGGCCTTCATCCGAGCTTTGCAAACCGCTATCCGCACGAATTTTCCGGAGGGCAGCGCCAGCGGATCGGGATTGCGCGGGCTCTGACGTTGAATCCCGAGCTGATTATTGCGGATGAACCCGTTTCCGCACTCGATGTCTCCATTCAGGCCCAGGTCATCAATCTGATGGAAGAACTGCAGGATGAATTCAACCTGACCTATTTGTTTATTTCTCATGATTTGAGTGTTGTCCGCCATATCAGCGACAGAGTCGGCGTCATGTATCTGGGAAAAATGATGGAGCTGACCGATAAACACGAGCTGTACGGCAATCCGCTTCACCCTTATACGCAAGCGCTTTTGTCTTCAGTGCCCGTCACGAGAAAAAAAGACGCCGTCAAGCGGGAACGAATCATCCTGAAAGGAGAACTGCCAAGCCCGGCAAACCCGCCGAAAGGCTGCGTGTTCCACACGCGGTGCCCGATGGCCAAACCGATCTGCAAGGAACAAATCCCGGCATTTGAAGAAGCCGCTCCCGGCCATTACGTCGCTTGCCATTTATATGCCTGAAATGACAAGCATCGAGAGGGGGTATGCCGGATTACATAACCAGTTTGCTGCATATATATCACAAAGGGGGAATTGATATGAAATTACGTAAAAGCGCACTGATGATGCTAAGTGTTTTTATGGCGTTTGCCATCTTCCTGTCAGCCTGCTCCGGCTCAAAATCCACAAGCACCGAATCCAAACCGGCAGGAAAACCGCAAAAAGGCGGAGATTTGGTTGTCGGGTCAACCGGGGAACCCACACTTTTTAATCCACTTTATTCTACTGATGTTGCAAGTTCTGATATTGAAGGAATGCTTTACAGCACATTATTGGAAACTGATGAGAAATTAAACGTCAAGCCGTCGCTGGCTGAAAAAGTAACAGAAGCTGACGGGGGATTAACGTATGATGTAAAACTGAAAAAAGGCGTTAAATTCCATGATGGAAAAGAGCTGACGGCCGATGATGTTGTTTTCACCTACAGCATCCCTCTTAACAAAGATTACAACGGTGAGCGTGGCTCGGGTTTTGAGTCCCTTAAATCCGTAACGAAAAAAGGAAAATATGAAATTCAGTTTAAAATGAAGAAAAAAGATGCCTATTTCTATAATGTCGTTCTCGACAGTTACGGCATTTTGCCTAAACATATATTGGGTAAGGTCCCGGTTGCAGATCTGGGAGAGAATGAATTTAACCGTAAAAATCCAATCGGTTCCGGTCCGTTTAAGTTTGTTGAGTGGAAAAAGGGCGAGTATGTCAAACTGGAAGCAAATGATGATTACTTTGGCGGCAGACCTTACCTTGATACAGTGACAGTAAAAACAATACCTGATTCTAACGCGGCCGTGGCTCAGTTAAAAGCGGGGGATATTGATTTCTTCGTTGTGCCGGGCACAGATTTTGATACGGTTAAAACGTTTGGAAATGTGAAGGTCAAATCTGACCTTGGTTTAAACTACAGCTATATCGGCTGGAATGAGAAAAAAGAGATCTTTAAAGACAAAAAAGTGCGTCAGGCATTGACTTACGCTCTTGACAGGCAGGCAATGGTGGATCAAGTGCTGAACGGAGACGGTAAGGTAGCGGATGTTCCTGAGAGTCCGCTGTCATGGAATTATCCGAAGTCTAAAGTGCCGACATTTGATTATAATCCGAAAAAAGCAAAGCAGCTGCTAAAAGAAGCCGGATGGGAAGACCATGACGGTGACGGCTACCTTGATAAAGACGGAAAAAAATTCTCATTTGAAATTAAAACGAATCAAGGCAATAAAATTCGTGAAGATTTAGCTGTTGTCGTTCAGCAGCAATTAAAAGAAGTGGGAATCGAGGCTAAACCGCGAATTGTTGAATTCAGTGCGTTAATCGAACAGACAAGTGCCCCTAATTGGGATTATGACGCTCTTCTTCTCGGATGGAGTCTTGCAACGTTCCCGGATCAATTCTCTATCTTCCATTCAAGCCAATCGAAAAACGGGCTGAATAATATCTGGTATAAAAACCCGAAAGTCGATAAGCTGCTTGAAGAAGCGAAGACAATTACAGACAGAAAAGAATACCAAAAGAAGTATGAAGAGATATACAAATTGATTGCTGAAGATCAGCCGTACAGCTTCTTATTCTATTACAATTACCACAGAGCGATGCCGAATAATTTACAAGGTTATGTATTCCACCCTAAAAATGACTTGTACAATATTGAAAAATGGTGGCTGGATCAAAAATAGCAAAAGCCCTGGAGAGGGAAGGAGGTTCCTTTCCTCTCTTATCCTATTTAAAAAGGGGACAAGAACATGGTTACATATATTTTACGGCGAACATTAATGTCCTTGCCGATTCTCTTAGGCATTACAATTTTGTCGTTTGCCATCATGAAAGCAGCGCCGGGAGACCCGATGTCACTTATGATGGACCCTACAATCAGTCAAGCGGACAGGGCGAAATTCATTGAAAAATACGGGTTGAATGATCCGGAACCTGTTCAATATGTGAAATGGCTGGGGAATATGCTGCAAGGGGATTTCGGGACTTCTATCGTCAAGAAAGGCACTCCGGTTTCTGAACTTATCTTATCCCGCTTACCGAATACGATTGTGCTTATGCTTTTCTCAACCCTTGTCGCTCTTCTTATTTCTATTCCATTTGGTGTTCTGTCAGCGAAACGTCCTTATTCAAAATTGGATTACGGGATAACTGTTACTTCATTTTTAGGGCTTGCCATTCCGAATTTTTGGTTCGGTTTGATTTTAATCATGGTTTTATCTGTAAATCTGGGGTGGTTTCCCACTGGCGGAGTAAGCACTTTGAATGCTGACTTTAACATATTTGACCGATTGCATCACTTGATTCTGCCTGCTTTTGTGCTCGCTACGGCAGACATGGCAGGGATAACGAGATACACAAGATCCAGTATGCTTGATGTGTTAAAACAGGATTATATACGAACGGCGCGTGCGAAAGGATTCCGAGATAATAAAGTAATTTTTAAACACGGTTTGAGAAACGGACTTCTTCCTGTCATCACTATTTTTGGTCTGATGATACCGTCATTTATCGGGGGAGCGGTAGTGGTAGAACAGATTTTTACTTGGCCGGGTCTCGGTAAATTGTTTATTGATTCAGCCTTTTCGCGGGATTATCCGGTTATCATGGCCATGACGGTCATTTCAGCTGTTTTGGTTGTGGTGGGGAATTTAATTGCGGACATCTTATATGCGCTGGTTGATCCCCGCATTGAATATTAACAAAGAGAGGTGAGAGGTCAAATGTTACAGCCAAATACCGGCACACCCCCCAGCGAAGTAAAATTAAAGGAAAATATTCAATCCAAACCGGAAACAATGACGAAGATTTTTTTCGAAAAGTTCTTTCAAAATAAACTAGCTGTAATCGGAGCCGTTATATTAACCATCATCATCTTGTCAGCCTTATTCGCTTCGGTAATCGCTCCTTACTCTCCGGAGAGTCAATCTCTTATCAATCGTTTGAAGCCGCCGAGCTTAAAACATCTAATGGGAACTGATAAATTCGGAAGAGACATCTTTACGAGGGTTCTGTACGGGGCGCGCGTCTCCTTGCTTGTCGGATTCGCTTCTGTGATCGGCGCGATTACAATCGGGACAGTTGTCGGAGCCGTTGCCGGATATTTTAAAGGGATTGTCGATGCCGTTCTCATGAGAACCGTTGATATCGTATTATCCATACCTGATATATTTTTGCTTATTACACTTGTTACGATTTTCCAGCCCGGAATGGATAAATTAATTTTAATTTTCTCCCTTACAGGCTGGACAACAACGGCACGTCTTGTCCGAGGGGAGTTTTTATCGCTTCGTTCCAGAGAGTTTGTATTAGCTGCAAAGACGATCGGTACAAAAAATCATCACATCATCTTTTCTCATATATTGCCGAATGCGCTCGGACCGATTATTGTCTCAGCCACATTAAAGGTGGGAACGGTTATTTTGGCGGAATCTACATTAAGTTATCTCGGTTTCGGGATTCAGCCGCCGATCGCAAGTTGGGGCAATATGCTTCAGGATGCACAGAACTTTACGCTTATGATTCAGGCTTGGTGGTACCCGTTATTCCCAGGGTTGTTGATTCTTCTTACCGTATTGTGCTTTAACTTTGTCGGAGACGGGCTGCGTGATGCGCTTGATCCGAAAAATGTGAAATGATCTCCCGGACGGAACGGGAGATTTTTTTGTTGCGATGCAGTCGGAAATCCAGCTCCGTAATGCGGAAATCTCATATTGAAATGGAATAATTTATCTATCCCTTGCCTATACTGTGGACAACAGTTTTTATAAAGTGAGGGGTCGAATATGTTATTTCTTCATGATGTATGGGTCAATTGGTTTGAAGGGGAAGAAAACGGCTACAATGTATGCCATTTTCACGAATGGCGGAAGGAAGACACGGTTGAACTTTTGGATCAGACGCCGCTGCTCAGAGTGCCGTCGGTATTATTTCATTACATAGAAAACGACTTATCAGAGCTTCCGAAAGAGCTGCTTGACCAAGTCCACCAAAAGTCATACGTGCGAAAAAATCATGAGCGGACAAAGCTGGAGTATTGTTTTGTCGTGACAGACGGGATCGGCATCATTGCCGTGGATACGATCGGGTATACCATTCCGGTCAGAAAGAGCCGCCTGATTCCGAGACAGGAGCAGCTTGTTTATGAAATGGTAAAGGATGTAGAACCGGAATCGTTTCAATTTAAGCCGGCGCAATTGGAGTCTTCAAAGGAATATCACATTTTGTCATTGGCGCCGGAGCACGTCAGAGGGCTGACGAGAAAAGAGCGGCAGATCAAGCAGCTGATGTTTATGGCGCTCGACCAGCTGAAAGGGCTGAAAAACCGTGCGGAAATTGTGTATTGGTACACGGAGTGGAATCCGCATATGTACGAGCAGATCAAACGGATGAGCTTTGAAGAGATTTGGGACATGCTTTACAATGAAACAATTGAAGGCTGGTCAGATAAACATCTTGCGTTCTGTGAAAATTTGATTAAAGGGCAGCCATTTTTCGAAAAGCTTTGGGAAATGGAACAGGAATCAAAAGTGAACTAAAAAAGAGGCGGGGATTCTCCCGCCTCTTTTCTTTATCTTCTTTTCCGTCCGAGACCCATGGCGTTTTCCATTTTCTTCACCATTTTGCCGGCCGTTTTGTTTGCGCGTGCCGCTCCTTCGTCGAGAATGCGGTCAAGTTCGTCGCTCTCAATTAATTCACGGTAGCGCTCTTGGATCGGTGTCAATGCGCCGATAACGACTTCGGCTAAATCGCTTTTGAATTCACCGTACCCTTTGCCTTCATATTTAGCTTCTAATTCTTCAATTGATGTGTTTCCTAAAATAGAATAGATCGTCAAAAGATTAGAAACGCCCGGTTTGTTTTCTTTATCATACTTTACAATGCCTTCAGAATCAGTCACGGCGCTCTTGATTTTCTTCTCGAGCTGCTTCGGTTCATCAAGCAGCGTGATGAATGCCTTTTGGTTCGGATCTGATTTGCTCATTTTTTTGAGCGGATCAGCCAGTGACATGATGCGCGCGCCTGATTCAGGAATTTTCACCTCAGGAATCGTGAAGATGTCATTGTATTTTTTATTAAAGCGTTCCGCCAGGTTGCGGGTCAGTTCAAGATGCTGTTTTTGATCTTCTCCGACCGGAACAAGATCCGTTCCGTACAGTAAAATATCGCCGGCCATCAGCGGCGGATAGGTTAACAGTCCTGACACGACGGCTTCTTTGCCCTTTGACTTATCTTTAAATTGCGTCATCCGCTCAAGCTCGCCAATATATGCGACGCATTGGAGCATCCACCCCGCCTGGGCATGAGCGGGAACCTCCGACTGGATAAAGAGGGTCGCTTTCTCGGGATCAAGTCCGACGGCCAGGTAAAGAGCCGCGAGATTGCGGATGTTCTTCCGCAGCTCAAGCCGATCCTGCGGAACCGTAATCGCATGCTGATCGACAATACAGAAGTAGCCGTTGTAGTCATGCTGCAAATCAACAAATTGCTTCATTGCGCCGATGTAGTTGCCGAGGGTAACGGAACCGCTCGGCTGAATGCCAGAAAAAATCGTTTTCTTCATAGTTCTTACCTCATTTCTTAAAACATAATAAAAAAAGCCCATTCTTCCCGTAGAAAAAAGGGACGAATGAACCGTGGTGCCACCCTGATTATTCCATTACAATGGAATCGCTCGAGACGTTGGTAACGGAGGCTGCTCCGGCTGGGCCTACTAACGTTCGGTCAGCTGCTCAGAAGTCCATTCCACATCGCCCGTTACCTGCTCTCAGCACCGCAGACTCTCTTCAAACGGATGAAAATGTGTACTACTCTTCATCATCGCAATCACAACAAATGTATTTGATTGATCTATTATAAATCAATTATAGCCAAATGTCATCAGAGGAATACAAGCTTATTTCCAGTTTGCTTAAGGGCTGGAAATCCTCAAAAAGAACTGAAAATGCTTAAATGATAACGCATATCAACATTTCGTATAACGAATATTATATGTAAAAAGCAATATGAACTGGAAATTGCAATAAAAAAATTTAGTTAGGTCATGCTTTAAACTATAGAAGTGTATCACCTTTTTGACAGAAAAACTGACCAAATTTAAATATTTTAAATTGAGAAAATAGTATTGCAATAAATTATTCATTTCATTATAATGAACTTGTTCACTCTATTGTTACAGCTTCTTTACATAAAATAATCAGAAAAGACGGAACACAATTAAAGTTTAGAAAAATATTAAGTTATTTTGTCTGATATTTCTGAGTATTTAGTAGTAAAGGCTGAAAAATTTGATTAGGGGGTTAGTGCATGAAAAAGCGTTGGTCTATTGTAGGTTTGATGCTTATCTTCTCGCTTGTATTAAGTGCGTGCGGCGGATTCAGCGGCGGATCAGGCGGCGGTAAAAAAGACACCAAAGGACAGACTTCACTTAATATCAATATTAAAACCGAGCCGTTCTCACTGCATCCGGGTTTAGCGAATGATTCCGTGTCAGGAGGCGTAATCCGCCAGACTTTTGAAGGATTGACACGCGTAAACTCCAAAGGTGAGCCTGAAGAAGGAATGGCATCTAAAATTGAAACAAGCAAAGACGGAAAGACCTATACATTTACGATTCGTGACGGTGCGAAATGGTCTAACGGCGACCCTGTGACGGCGCAGGATTTTGAATATGCATGGAAATGGGCGCTTGACCCGAACAACGAATCACAATACGCTTATCAGCTCTACTATATCAAAGGCGCTGAAGCTGCCAATACAGGAAAAGGCAAGATTGATGATGTAGGCGTAAAAGCCGTAAATGACAAAACATTAAAGGTTGAACTGAATAACCCGACACCTTATTTCACGCAATTAACTTCATTCTATACGTATATGCCGATCAACAAGAAAATCGCGGAAAAACATAAAAACTGGAACACCAACGCGGGCGAAAATTATGTGTCAAACGGTCCGTTCAAAATGACGGCCTGGAAACACAGCGGTTCCATCACGCTCGAAAAGAACGATCAATATTGGGATAAAGACGCTGTGAAATTGAAGAAAATCAACATGGTGATGATTAACAATAACAACACCGAACTGAAAAAATTCCAGGCCGGTGAGCTTGACTGGGCAGGAATGCCGCTCGGCCAGCTTCCGACTGAATCTCTGCCGACCTTGAAAAAAGACGGATCTCTTCACGTTGAACCGATCGCAGGCGTGTATTGGTACAAATTCAACACAGAAGCGAAACCGCTGAACAATGTTAACATCCGTAAAGCCCTTGCTTATGCGATCGACCGCTCGTCCATCGTAAAAAATGTAACGCAGGGCGAACAGATCCCGGCCATGGCTGCGGTGCCGCCGTCAATGAAGGGATTCAAGGATAACACAAAAGGTTATTTCAAAGACAATGACGTCAAATCAGCTAAAGAATTCTTAAATAAAGGACTGAAGGAATTAGGCGTCAAGAATGCCTCTGACCTTCCGGCGATCAAACTGTCCTACAATACGGATGACGCGCATGCGAAAATCGCGCAGGCCGTACAGGAAATGTGGAAAAAGAACTTGGGCGTCAAAGTTGAGCTTGATAACTCCGAATGGAATGTTTACATCGACAAGCTGCACAGCCAGAACTACCAAATCGGGCGTATGGGCTGGCTCGGCGATTTCAACGATCCGATCAACTTCCTTGAATTGTTCCGTGATAAAGAAGGCGGAAACAATGATACCGGATGGGAAGATCCTGAGTTTAAAAAGCTGCTGAACCAATCTCAGCTTGAAACGGATCCGGATAAACGTATCGAAGAGCTGAAAAAAGCAGAAAAGATCTTTATTGACGCAATGCCGGTCGCGCCAGTTTATTTCTATACGGATCCTTGGGTGCAGGATAAAAACCTCAAAAATGTGATCTTGACAGGAACAGGCGAAGTTTACTTCAGAAACGCTTCTTTTGAATAAAAGACGGTTCTGAAAACAAAAGACCCAAGGTATATGGGGAGGATGTCCCCATATACCTTTCTTACTGATTAAGTATAAAATTGTAAAAAACATGGAGGTGTTCACCTTGCTGAAATATATCGGTAAACGATTCATTTACATGATCATCACGCTGTTTGTGATTGTGACCGCCACATTCTTCTTAATGCAGGCAGCGCCGGGCGGACCATTTTCCGGCGAAAGAAAGCTGCCGCCTGAAATTGAGGCAAACTTAAACGAACACTATGGCCTGGACAAGCCTCTTTTCGTTCAATATGTCAGCTACTTAAAATCTGTGGCGATGTGGGACTTCGGACCTTCTTTTAAATATAAAGGCCAAAGTGTTAATGATTTAATCAATTCAGGCTTCCCCGTCTCATTCACTCTCGGTGCAGAAGCTATTCTCCTCGCTTTAGCGTTCGGCGTGCTTTTCGGGGTGCTTGCTGCCCTGTACCATAATAAATGGCAGGATTATACCATTGCGATTTTAACGATCTTTGGGATCTCAGTTCCGAGCTTTATATTGGCGACGATTTTGCAATATATTTTCTCAATTAAATTAGAACTGTTCCCGGTCGCAGGGTGGGAATCCTGGGCATACACCTTTCTGCCCTCTATTGCGCTCGCTTCCATGCCGATGGCGTTCATTGCCAGACTCTCCCGTTCAAGCATGATTGAAGTGTTAAACAGCGATTACATACGGACTGCAAAAGCTAAAGGACTTTCCCGTCCGTCAGTCACCGTGCGCCATGCGCTTCGAAACGCGCTTTTGCCGGTCGTGACATATATGGGGCCGATGGCGGCATCCATTTTAACGGGAAGTTTCATCATTGAATCCATTTTCGGAATTCCCGGTTTAGGCGCGCATTTTGTAAACAGCATTACAAACCGTGATTATACGGTCATTATGGGAGTTACCGTGTTCTTCAGCGTGCTCCTGCTTTTATGCGTATTAATTGTAGACGTGCTGTACGGATTAATCGATCCGAGAATCAAGCTTTCCAAAGCAAAGAAAGGAGCCTAGACCATGCAGAACATTCCTAAAAATATGTTTGAACCAGCTTCAGCTAATGCCGGCGATGCCGAAAAAATAAATAAAAAAAGCCTTTCCCTCTGGAAAGACGCCATGCTCCGCTTCCGCAGCAATAAGCTTGCGATGGTCGGGTTCGTACTGATCGTTCTTATTATTCTGATGGCGATTTTTGCGCCTGTCTTTTCAAGGTATGATTATGCCACTACCAATCTATTAAATGCGGATAAAGCGCCGTCGAAAGATCATTGGTTCGGCACGGACGACCTTGGAAGGGATATATTCGTCCGGACATGGGTGGGCGCGCGGATTTCTATCTTTATCGGTGTCGCAGCTGCCGTGCTTGATTTATTAATCGGCGTAATCTGGGGCAGCATTTCCGGTTTCCGCGGCGGACGCACAGATGAAGTGATGATGCGCATCGCCGACATTCTGTGGGCTGTTCCTTCATTATTAATGGTTATTTTGCTGATGGTTGTTCTGCCGAAAGGATTGCTCACCATTATCGTCGCCATGACAATAACGGGCTGGATCAATATGGCGAGAATCGTCCGCGGACAGGTGCTGCAATTAAAGAATCAGGAGTATGTTCTTGCTTCACAGACACTCGGCGCCAAAACCGGCCGGCTTTTGTTTAAGCATATCGTCCCGAACGCGATGGGCTCTATCCTCGTAACGATGACACTGACGGTTCCGACGGCGATTTTTACAGAAGCGTTTTTAAGTTATTTGGGCCTCGGCGTACCTGCGCCGCTTGCGAGCTGGGGAACGATGGCCTCAGACGGATTGCCTGCATTAACCTATTACCCTTGGCGTCTGTTCTTCCCTGCCGGCTTTATCTGCCTGGCGATGTTCGGCTTTAACGTTGTCGGCGACGGGTTAAGAGACGCGCTGGATCCTAAGTTACGCAAATAAGGAGTGATATGAGTGACACGTTTGCTAGAAGTAAAAGACTTAGCCATTTCATTTAAAACATACGGCGGAGAGGTACAGGCAATCCGCGGCGTGAATTTCCATTTGAATAAAGGAGAGACGCTGGCGATCGTGGGGGAGTCGGGTTCCGGAAAAAGTGTGACCTCCCAAGCGATTATGAAGCTGATCCCGATGCCGCCGGGCTACTTTAAAAGAGGACAGATTCTTTTTGACGGACGCGATATCGTGCCGATGTCTGAAAAAGAAATGCAGGCCATCAGAGGAAAGGATATCGGAATGATTTTCCAAGATCCGATGACCTCTCTGAACCCGACGATGAGAGTCGGCAAACAAATTACGGAAGTGCTTTTCAAACATGAAAAAATCTCAAGTGAAGCGGCGAAAAAGCGCGCCATAGAGCTGCTTGATCTCGTCGGAATTCCGATGCCCGAAAAACGGATCGGCCAATTCCCCCATGAATTTTCAGGCGGGATGAGACAGCGTGTCGTCATCGCGATGGCGCTTGCGGCAAATCCGAAACTGTTAATTGCCGATGAACCGACAACAGCTCTTGATGTGACGATTCAGGCACAGATCCTTGAGCTGATGAAAGATCTGCAAAAGAAAATTGATACGTCTATCATTTTTATCACGCATGATCTCGGCGTTGTCGCCAATGTCGCCGACCGGGTCGCTGTCATGTACGCGGGTCAGGTCGTCGAATCGGGCACGGTGGATGAAATCTTTTATGATCCGCGCCATCCATATACGTGGGGACTGCTTGCCTCAATGCCTAGCCTGGACAGCACCGATCAGGAAAAACTGACGGCCATCCCGGGCACGCCGCCTGATCTGACGAATCCTCCGAAAGGGGATGCATTTGCGCTCCGCAGCTCATATGCGATGAAAATTGACTTTGAACAGGAACCGCCGATGTATAAAGTGTCTGATACGCATTTCGTGAAATCGTGGCTTCTGCATCCTGATGCGCCTAAGGTCGAGCCCCCTGAAGCGGTGAAGGCTAAAATCCGTCAGCTTCCGAATACGTATCAGCATCCTGTTTTAATGAAGGAAGGTGAAAAAAATGACTGAGAAACTTCTCGAAATCAAACACTTAAAACAGCATTTTTTCACGCAGAAAGGAACGGTAAAAGCCGTAGATGATTTGTCATTTGATATTTATAAAGGCGAAACGCTCGGCCTTGTCGGAGAATCGGGCTGCGGTAAATCAACGACGGGCCGCAGTATTATCCGGCTGTATGAGGCAACCGGCGGGGAAGTTCTCTTTAACGGGGAAAATGTCCACGGGAAAAAATCCCGCAAGAAGCTGCTGGAGTTTAACCGGAAAATGCAGATGATTTTCCAGGATCCGTACGCATCTTTAAATCCGAGAATGACAGTCGCCGACATTATTGCCGAGGGAATAGATATTCACCGCCTGGCAAAAACGAAAAAAGAGCGGATGCAGCGGGTTCACGAACTGCTGGAAACGGTCGGTTTAAATAAAGAGCACGCCAACCGCTACCCGCATGAATTTTCGGGCGGACAGAGACAGCGTATCGGAATCGCCAGAGCGCTGGCGGTTGATCCGGAGTTTATCATCGCGGACGAACCGATTTCGGCGCTTGACGTCTCCATTCAGGCGCAAGTCGTCAATTTAATGAAAGAATTGCAGAAAGAAAAAGGGCTCACTTACCTGTTTATCGCCCATGATTTATCAATGGTCAAATACATCAGCGACCGCATCGGCGTCATGTATTTCGGAAAATTGGTGGAGCTTGCGCCGGCGGATGAGCTTTACGAAAACCCGCTTCACCCATACACGAAATCATTGCTGTCCGCTATCCCGCTCCCTGATCCGGACTATGAAAGAAATCGCACGCGAAAGAAATACGATCCGGCAGTTCATCAGCTGCAAGACGGAGAAAAAACGGAATTCAGAGAAGTGAAACCGGGACATTTTGTCATGTGCACAGAAGCTGAATTTAAAACCTATCTATAAACGTATCATCCTCCAAGACTCAGTCTTGGAGGATTTTTTTGCGCACATTCAAGTTTATTAAGCCTGCTCCCGTTTTTCTATAATGGAAAAAAAGGGGGAGATCAGTATGAAAACCATTTTGTGCGCCATTTGTGCGGGACTGTTTATCAGTGCAGCCGCTTATCCGGCCCACGCCGCTGCGAAAGAGGAGCAGCCGCTTGTAAAAATAGCGCTGGCCGAAAAAGAACTGCCGAAATCAAATGCACGGTTCGCTTATCCGTCAGGGCTGCATTTTTCACATCCTGATAAGGTGCGGGGCATTTACGTCACAGGGCATTCAGCGGGAGGAAGCAAATTCGGGGAGCTGACAGACTTTGTGGACAAAACGGAGCTCAATACAATGGTGATTGATGTCAAGGATGACAACGGAAACCTCACCTTTAAGCCGGACGGCCATTCTGAGTATGCCAAAATCGCCAAGCCGTACATCAAAGACCCAAAAAAGATGATGAAAAAGCTGGAGGAAAAAAAGATCTATCCGATCGCGCGTATTGTCGTATTTAAAGACAGCGAACTCGCGAACAAAAAGCCGGAGTGGTCTTTTAAAGAAAAAAACGGAAGTGTCTGGAAAAACGGCCGCGGCGAATCGTTCGTCAATCCGTTTATGAAAGAAGTATGGGATTACAATGTAAAGATTGCAAAACAAGCCGTAAAGATGGGTTTTCAAGAAATTCAGTTTGATTATGTCCGTTTTCCTGAAGGATTTGAAAAACGTGATGACGAACTGACATACGGACACGGCGATTACGGAAAAACAGCAGACAGCAATGTGCAAAAACGCGTTCACGCCGTCACCGATTTTGTCGGTTATGCGAAGAAAAAACTCAAGCCGTACGGCGCGGATGTGTCGGTTGATATTTTCGGCTATTCAGCCACGCTGCCGGAAGCGCCTGGGATCGGCCAGAATTTCAGCAAAATTTCAGAACAGGTCGATGTCATTTCATCCATGATTTACCCGAGCCATTGGACAAGCTATTTCGGCATTGATAAACCGGATCTTGAGCCTTACAAAGTCGTCAAAGAATACGCAAAGGTGGAAAATAAAAAACTGTCTAAGCTGAAACACCAGCCTGTATCGCGTCCGTGGCTTCAGGACTTCACGGCATCATATCTCGGCAGCGGAAATTATCAAAAGTACGGAAAACGCCAGGTGGAAGACCAGGTTAAAGCGCTGCATGATGAAGGAATTGACGAATTTTTATTGTGGGACGCGGCAAACCGCTATACCAAAAACGTCGATTACACACCATTTTAAAAAAATTGAAACCATGTTAAAGGATCACACGTCTTAATAGATGTAAGATTGTTTAAACAATCGGAAATGGGGTATATCTAAAAGTGTGAAGACAACGAACCCATAAGGAGCAAATGAATGAACTGGTACGAAAAGCTGAGTGAATATTTTCCGATTGAAGAAATGAAATCAAAAGCGCATATGGAAGCTCTGTTAAAGGAGCAAAGCGATGTTTATCATAAAGAAGAGGGGCAGTACCACGTGCTGATGTATGCGGAATTTGACTCTTTCATCTTTATTGATTACCTGTTTGTGTCAAAGAAATCCAGAGGACAAGGCCTCGGAAGCAAGCTGATCGGCAGGCTGAAAAAGAAAAACAAGCCGATTCTGCTTGAGGTGGAGCCTGTTGACGAGGATGACACGGATACACAGAAACGCTTGCGTTTTTATCAAAGAGAGCATTTCAAGCACGCGCAGTCAATCGGGTATCGGCGCCGGTCATTGGCTACGAATGAAGTGAACAAAATGGAGATTCTGTACTGGTCACCTAAGACGGAATCAGAAGAAGAAATGTTTGAAGCGATGAAACAGACATATGAAAACATTCACACTTATAAAGATGAAAAATGGTACGGAGAATCATACGAAAAAACGGATGAAGTTCTCAAAGTCATTGATGAGAAAAAACGAAAAAACATTTTCGATCAGCTGAGCTAATTGAGAATGGGGAAACATCCGCCAGCCGTAAATTTGCCGGATTGACACATTTTTTTCTCAGGAGACTGTTCACACTTACTTTTTTATAGTATAATACCTATAAAGATTCCTTTTTTAAAGTCATTTCAATTTGAGAATACAAACATGTTCATCCTACTAATTAGAGGAGTGAAGATTAATGGTTACATTATACACATCACCTAGCTGTACGTCATGCAGAAAAGCAAGAGCTTGGCTTGAAGAGCACGAGATTCCGTTTGTAGAAAGAAACATTTTCTCCGAGCCGTTATCAATTGATGAGATCAAGCAGATTCTGCGTATGACTGAAGACGGTACGGATGAAATTATCTCTACCCGTTCTAAAGTATTCCAGAAACTGAACGTAAATGTTGAATCTATGCCGCTTCAAGACTTATATACTTTGATCAATGAGCATCCGGGACTGCTCCGCCGTCCGATTATCATTGATGAAAAACGTCTGCAAGTCGGCTATAACGAAGATGAAATCAGACGATTCCTGCCAAGAAAAGTGCGTTCTTTCCAATTAAGAGAAGCACAGCGTCTTGCCAACTGATATAAGCTTACGATAAGCATGGAAAAAGCCCAAAACCATCGCGGTTTGGGCTTTTTGTTATTTTTCAGTCTGTTGGTAAATCATACTGGCGAGGATAACAAATACGACGGTCAAAATCGGCAGCGTCATTTGTATAATGCCGTGTTCTGCCATGAAAAATGACAGCTTGCTGTCTCCGGCAATCATTTCACCGCCGGTAAATGCGAGAAGACCGCTTCCGGCGTACATCAATAAAGGCATTTTGTCCATGGCGGCATGAACGAGCTTGCTGCCCCAAATGATAATCGGCACCGAGATGAAGAGACCGATCACTACAAGTGTCAGCTCACCGTGAGAAGCGCCGGCTACTGCGATAACATTGTCAAGCGACATAAAGATATCAGCCATAACGATTGTGCGGATGGCTTTCCAAAGAGAAGAACTGCTTTTCACATGCTGCGCATCTTTCTTCTCAATCAGAAGCTGATAGCCGAGATACAATAAAAATACCCCGCCTGCGCATTGCAAAAAAGGAACATTCAATAAATAGACCGCAGCGCTCGTCAGAACGATTCTCAAGACGACTGCGATAAACGTTCCGAAGATGATCGCTTGCTGTCTTTGTTTATGGGCCAGATTCCGGCTGGCCATCGCGATGACGACGGCATTGTCACAGCCGAGAATGAGGTCAATTCCGATAATGAGCAGAAGGGACAGCAGGTAATCGTGCGGCATGGTAACACCTCGCTTATAGATCGATTGCTTGTACAGCTAATATATGAAGCAGTGCGCTATTTATGATGGGAACCGGGAGAAAGCCTGTTTTTCGGTGTGAAAATGCTTTTTTATTTCTTTTATAACTGTTTTATCATAAAATAGAAATATAAAGAATTTGCGCTGTCTTCTATAAGGTTAAGATGTGGACGGAATGGGTAAAGTGTAGTAAAGTACTATTCATCGGGAGCTTAGATGTCCCTTCAACATCTTATAAAGAAGGGAAGGTTGGCAAAATGGAAATAGAAAGAATTAATGAGCATACTGTAAAATTTTATATGTCTTATGGTGATATTGAAGATCGCGGTTTTGACAGAGAAGAAATCTGGTACAATCGCGAGCGCAGTGAAGAACTGTTCTGGGAAGTCATGGATGAAGTGCATGATGAAGAGGAATTCGCTGTCGAGGGTCCTCTTTGGATTCAGGTTCAGGCATTGGACAAAGGACTGGAAATAATCGTAACAAAAGCCCAGCTTTCCAAGGACGGACAAAAACTCGAACTGCCGATCCCGGAAGATAAAAAACAAGAGCCGGCAGATGAAAATCTCGATGCTTTACTTGATGATTTCCAGAAAGAAGAGCAGGCCGAGAGCCGGGAAGATAAGGAGCAAAAGCTTCAGTTCACTTTGCGGTTCGATGATTTTGAGGATCTCATCTCGCTATCAAAATTGAATCTTAACGGAATCAAAACGACCCTGTATTCGTTTGAAGACCGATATTATTTATATGCAGATTTTTATGAGCAAACTGATGAAGAGGTTGAAAATCAGCTAAGCATCCTGTTGGAGTACGCGCACGAATCATCAGTCAGCATTCACCGTCTTGAAGAATACGGCAAATTGGTGATCGCTGATCATGCGTTATATACAATAAAAAAACACTTTGCATCATAACAAACCGATTTCTCTCAGCAGAAATCGGTTTTTTTGTTCTGAATGACAGGATGAACGGATGAAAACCGTATAACGGCTCTCATCCGCAAACAGGATTATATCTTCTCCCTGCTGAATACAACAAGATTCAGGAAAGGAGAAGATGCAACATGTTCAGTGCTGTGACTGCCGACGGACGGCTCATTCAGCTGGCCGGAAGCTATTCAAAGGAAAAAGCGGCGGAGCTGAGAAAGAAACGCTGGTTCTGCCCCGTTTGCGAAAGTGAACTTGATATCAAACTGGGACGGGAGAAACTGCCGCACTTCGCTCATAAAAAAAGCAGGCTGTGTCCGGGGGAATCCGAACCTGAAAGCGAATACCATCTGGAAGGAAAAAGACAGCTTTTTCTCTGGCTAAAGACACAAGGGTGCAGCGTCAGCCTGGAACCGTATCTGACTTCCGCTGGACAGCGGCCTGACCTGACCGCGGAAAGCGGAGAAGAGAAGCTGGCTTTTGAATTTCAATGTGCGAACCTTTCGGCGGACTCTTTAAAGAGCCGGACGGCAGGCCTGAAAAACGCCGGGTACCGGCCGGTCTGGATCATCGGGGCAAAACGGTTAAAACGGATGGCCGCGCAATTTTTCCGGCTTTCTGCTTTTCACTGGCAGTTCTTTGAAGTCCATTCATTTTCCTCCTTACTGTTTTACTGCCCCGACGCCCGCTCCTTTTACAGGCTGCATTCCATCACTCCGTTTTACACCGGCTATTCTTATGCCGGCTTAATTACAATCCCTCTTCACAAAGCAAACCTGAAAGACATTTGTCATCCGGAAGGGAGGCACAGCGTCAGACTTCCCTCGTGGGGACGTGCCGTAGCCGGCTTCCGAAACAAAAGCGGCCGGTTTTTATCTGAAGATGCCGGTCTTATCCGGCGTCTTTTTTACGAAAGACATCAGGTTGCATTTCCATTTCTCCCATCTGAAGTGTTTATTCCCGTTTCAGCGGGCTTTGTGTTTGCCAGTCCCGTTTTTGTGTGGCAGAGCCATTTATACTTGCGGCTTGCGGAACTTTCTAAAAAAGGCACGCCGATCCGATTATCCGGCATGGTTCATGATTTGCGGCAAAAAATCAGGCGTAAGGAGATTCGGATGCGGTATGGTTCACAAGATAGCCTTATCAGAATGGCGGTAAAACAATATGCTGATTTCTTATGCTTGCAGGATTTTTTAAGGGAAATTGAGAATGAAGTATATATGCCCTCATCTCAACGGAAGCTCCCTCAAACGGCAGAAGAGCTGCGCCGGCGGGATCTGCTCTTTTTTGGGGAATGAGAATGCTTCATTTCGTTCACCCTAACGTCAAGGTGGTGGCGAATGTGAGGGGCGTACAAGCAGTTTGTTTTCGTTTTTTCACTGTATTATTGGTATGCTCGGTCTTATATGCCGCATATGATTTGACAAAAGGCAGTGAAAAGCCGGAAGATAATCACAACACAAGTTTTTGGAGAAACAATCGTTTTTTCAATTGGCTTGAAGTAAAGAAAACGAGGGGGATCACCATGACTGAGGAAAATAAAGCAGCACAGCTGCCTGACAGAAGTGAAGTAAAGGCAGAGCATACATGGAGACTAGAGGATATTTTTCCTAGTGATGAGGCCTGGAATAAAGAATTTCAAGCAGTTAAAGAATTAATCCCGAATTTATCTTCTTTTAAAGGCACGCTTGCTCATTCGGCTGATAATTTATACGCGGCGCTTACGGCACAGGATGAAGTGACGAACCGTCTTGGGAAACTTTATGCATACGCGCATATGCGCTCAGACCAGGATACGGGAAATTCTTTCTACCAAGGGCTGAACGACAAAGCCGCAAGCCTGTATTCCCAGGCTGCCAGCGCGACTGCTTACATTGAACCGGAAATTCTGGCGATTCAGGAGGACAAGCTGCACCAGTTTATTCTGGAAAAAGAGGAGCTTAAACTTTACTCCCATGCAATTGAAGAAATTACAAAACAGCGTCCGCACGTGCTGAGCGAACAAGAAGAGGCCCTGCTTGCGGAAGCCTCAGAAGCGCTGTCGTCGCCTTCCAATACATTCAGTGTTTTAAATAACGCCGATATTACGTTTCCGTCAATTAAAGATGAAAACGGCAAGGAAACTCAAATCACACACGGCAACTTTATTAATTTCCTGGAAAGCAGCAATCGTGAAGTCCGCAAAAACGCATTTGAAGCCGTATATAAAACATACGGACAGTATAAAAACACGATGGCGACTACACTCAGCGGCACTGTGAAAAAAGATAATTTTTACGCCCGTGTGAAAAAATATAAATCAGCACGGGAAGCGGCTTTATCCAATAACAGCATCCCTGAAGAAGTTTACGATAACCTTATTAAAACGATCAATAAACATCTTCCGTTATTACACCGTTACATTGACCTGCGGAAAAAGGTTCTCGGCCTTGATGAAGTCCATATTTATGACCTTTACACACCGCTCGTAAAAGATTCGGGAATGAAGGTCACATATGAGGAAGCGAAAGATTATATGCTCAAAGGACTTGCTCCGCTGGGCGAGGAATACGCGTCTATTTTAAAAGAAGGACTTGAAAACCGCTGGGTCGATATATACGAAAATAAAGGAAAACGCAGCGGTGCTTATTCGTCCGGTACATACGGCACGAATCCGTACATCTTGATGAACTGGCATGACAATGTCAATAATCTGTTTACGCTCGTTCACGAGTTCGGCCATTCCGTGCACAGTTACTATACGAGAAAATATCAGCCGTATCCGTACGGTAACTACAGCATTTTTGTCGCTGAAGTTGCTTCAACGACTAATGAAGCGCTGCTCGGTGAATATATGCTGAACAGCTTAAAGGATGAAAAACAGCGTCTGTACCTGCTCAACCATATGCTTGAAGGATTCAGAGGCACAGTGTTCAGACAGACGATGTTCGCTGAATTTGAGCATCTGATTCATACGAAAGCACAGGAAGGCGAGCCGCTAACGCCTGAACTGCTGAACGAACTTTATTATGATCTGAATAAAAAGTATTTCGGTGACAACATGGTGATTGATAAAGAAATCAGTCTGGAATGGTCAAGAATTCCGCATTTCTATTACAATTATTATGTGTATCAATATGCGACAGGCTACAGTGCGGCCCAAGCGCTGAGCAGCCAGATCTTAAAAGAAGGCAAGCCTGCGGTGGAGCGCTATACCGAATTCTTAAAAGCGGGAAGCTCGGAATATCCGATCGACATACTGAAAAAAGCGGGAGTCGATATGACATCGCCTGAACCGATCGAGGCGGCCTGCAAAATGTTTGAAGAGAAACTGAACGAGATGGAAGAGCTTCTTTCGAAAGTGAACCCTTCGTAGTTCAAAAAAGCCTGTGCATAAGATGCGCAGGCTTTTTTTAAAACCCTTTAAACGTTTTTCTGTGATTCAGCCGATACAGGGCAAATAATATGGACAGAAACAGCAGGGGAGATGTAATGTAAATCGGCAGCATGTGCATCATGGCCAGCAGGTTTAAAAAGAAGAAAAACACAATCATTCCGATGATCAATACGGTGCGGAGCATTGATTTCCCTCCTTGTTTATGATTGATATATTCTATGAAAACAAGCAGTCAGTTATGTTTTGTGACAAAAATATGAACATTAATCTTATGGCTTGTCAAAACTCGACAAGATTTGATATGATAAGGATGTGAAATTGATCACAAACAAACATTACCCCTTTGTTTGACCGTGAAAAATTTCTCCCATCCCCTTTGTTGTCGTTAAGACATATGAAACCGCGCTTATCCCGGCGCGGTTTCTTTATTTGCACAAAAAAAGCCGGCTCCGTAAGGAATCAGCTTTTTTTAATGATCACAACAGGTGACATCCTCCTGGGTGCCGGCCAGAGATTTCCAAAACAGACCGTGCTTTGCTTCCACTCTGGCGACCTTTTTGGCGAATGCCAGTTTTTTCATTTCTTTTTCAACTTCTTCTAGACTCAAATCATAAACGAGTGCGATTTCTTTCGATGCGACAAACCGGAAATATTCAATGAAACATTCCAAAGGCGGCGTTTCAGAAGGCTTCGGTTCATCCCCGAGCATTTCGAATAAGATCTCTTCGTATACGTCATAAGAATAGTTGCCGGGAACCTTCAGCCCTTCATCATCATGCAGGCTGTTAAAGAACGTCAATGTCGGGTTGACGGTGACGTCCATTTCCGCCGCGATTTTCATATCGCACTGAAGCGCTTTTACCGCGCTTTGCGAATGGAGGTCACGCTTGAATTCTTCAACATCCAATTTCGTCTTTTCGGCAATTTCTAAAAGAACGTCTTCATCCGTAATATTCTGCTTGGAGACAAACAGGCTTTCCTGCATGCTGCGGAGAAACAGAATGCCCGCTTTTCTTCCCTGCAGTTCGGCCGCTTTTAAAGCGAGTGCGGCAAGGTAGGGCGATGAAAGAGGCTGATCCTGCTCAAGCCAAAGGCTTCCGTCACAGGGCATCCCGGAACGGTTCGCAATTTTTTCCCAAGCTTCGGCAAGGAGGTGTTTTTTCCGCTTTTGCTTATTCAGCGATGTAATACTCGCGGAAACAATGATCCGCAGCGTAAAAAAACGTCCGTATTTGATTTTTAATTTTTTTATGACGGGCTCCAGCGACCAGCATTCAGGACATAAAGGGTCGACAAACATGTAAATTTCGAGCGGTTTTTTTGGATGTCCGTGGCAATGGGCGAAGTATTGCTCATGCTGATAATTCGTCAATATGATCGATCCTCCGCTTCTGACTGGTTTACCATATGCCTGGCCGTCAGTTCCAGACGCCCGTACAGAAATTCACGAATATCGCCCTCCAGCCCGACCTGATCCATCGCTTTGCTCATACAGCTTAGCCACGCATCAGCCCTCTCGGCCGTAATCGGAAAGGGGAGATGCCTTGCTCTGAGCATGGGATGTCCGTGCTCTTCAGTATAAAGAGGAGGTCCGCCCAAATACTGGGTTAAAAATTGCTTTTGTTTTCTGGCCGTTTCAGTCAAATCACTTGGAAATATCGGCTTCAGCAAGGGATGAGACGAGACACGCTCATAAAAAGTATCAACAAGTTGCGATAGAAGTTCCTCTCCAATCGCTTCATATGGTGCGTTAAACGATTGTCCCATGTTGACTACTCCTTTATATGGCTAATAGGAATCATAATTCCCATTGCGAATTTATCTTTCAGTTTTACTATCTTCAGTTACTGTATATTTTAGCAATAACATTTTATTTCTACAAACAAAGTGCCTTTCTGTCAGGCGCTTGTATTTCATATCATATCACATCGCCTTCATTCATGTGTAAGATTTCACTCCGCAAAAAAACCAGAGGGCGAAGGAAGCCTCTCTGGTTTACGCGTAATACTGTTTGGTTATGTTTTTGACATATTGCTGTGTTTCCTTAAACGGCGGAATGCCCCCGTACCGATCTACGTTGCCGGGGCCTGCGTTGTAGGCGGCTAACGCCAGAGATACATTTCCGTCGTATTTCGTGAGCATCTGCTTTAAGTACTTTGTGCCGCCCTCAGCGTTCTGGACGGGATCAAGCGGGTTTGACACCCCGAGTGATTCTGCCGTGGAAGGCATGAGCTGCATCAATCCCATTGCCCCCGCACCGCTGACCGCTTTCGGATTAAAGCCTGATTCCTGTTTAATAACCGCGCGGATCAGCTTTTCGTCCACTCCGTATTTTTCGGCCGCTTTCTGAATGGCGCTGTCTATTGAAAAGTTTCCGGTGCTGATATCAGAAGCCGCATCCGGAGACTTTATGCCCGGGGAAGCGGTCTGTGAAGCAGCCGCGGAGCCGGATGAAACGGGAATTCTCGGTGAATATGAAGCGTGAGCGGTCCGCACACCGTTTAAAATTCCTGATTCCGGCTGCTGCCGGACGGCTGTGTCCGTATACTGGCTGAGAAGCGCGCTGAAATTTGCAAGCGGGCTTTCTGAAGATTGTCCGCCTGAAGCCGTGCTTGTATGAGAGATTGATTGCAGCTGGAGAAGGGCCGCCCAATTCGTGATATTCACTGTGTCATTCCACCTTTTTTTGTTTCTGTTCATAAAAACGCTGGATTTTATTTTTCGTGATCCGCTCTGGGATGCCGAATTGCTTGAGCAATTGTTCAAACGCCCGTTTTCCTTCATCCCAGTCAGCAGCTTCGAATTCCAATTCAAAGTCTTCTTTCTCTAAATATCGGCTGTGATCTAAAATGATTAAGCCTTTTTCTGATTCTTTTTCCGCGCGTGCGGTCGACAGCGTTCCGAAATAGCAAATGTGTTCTGAGTTGATTCCGAGACCTTCCAGCTGACGTTTGACGGGGCCATCCGGAATCTTGAAGACGTCAAGATCAAATGCCGCAAGCTCTTGGTGGGTTTCCAGCAGACCGACCGCGGCAGGCTCTTTTAACGTCAGAACGAACGCGCCGTCTTTTTCTCGGATGCGGAGTGCAGATTTTTTTTGTTTCAGGGAAAAATCTTTCGTGTCGAAATAATGATTGACCTGCTGTTTAAAATCATGTTCTTTCATGCAGAGTGCTTCACTCAGCTTCAGAAATTCTGATTTTGTCAGCAGGTTTTTGAATTCAATTTCTATTTCTTGGGTCATGACAGTCTTCCTTTCAGGACGAAAAATTGTATAATTCCCATTATCTCTTTAGAGGTTACGTTTATCAATATCGACCTTGATATGATAAAATAAATGCTGTACTTTGTTAAAAAAGGAGAACATTATGCAAAAGAGAATTGAAATCCAAAATGCATCATTAACAGAAGACGCGCTCCGCTTAAAGTGCGGAGAAGACTTAAACGGAGCGGAACGCAAAGCCTCAGGTCAAATGCTTGTTGATTCCGATCACTTTGCTTTTGTATACATACTTGAATCAGCTGACTCTTTTGAATATGTCATTATAAAAGAACATATCTGGCCGGATCTGAAAGAAGCCTTAGACCAAAGAAAACCGGCGGTCCTTGAGGCCGGCGGAAAAACGGTTGAACTTTCAGGGCTGCATGAAGAACTCGATTATCTTCTTGAAAATATTAAAGATAATGCAAACTACGGAGATATGGAAGAAAAAGTGAAAAACGTATTTCTTTAGAACAGGTTCGGAATTGGGGGATGTACGATGGATGACAAACAATGGGAGCAATTTCTAGCGCCATACCGCCAGGCTGTTGAAGAATTAAAGGTGAAGCTGAAAGGCGTCAGAACCCTTTATGAGTATGAAGATGACCACTCACCGATTGAGTTTGTGACAGGCCGCGTGAAGCCGGTGGCGAGCATACTTGAAAAAGCGAGACGAAAAAGCATACCGCTTCATCAGATTGAAACGATGCAGGATATCGCGGGGCTGCGTATTATGTGCCAATTTGTCGATGATATCCAGATCGTCAAAAATATGCTGTTTGCCAGAAAAGATTTTACCGTTGTCGATAAGCGGGATTACATAGCAGAGCATAAGGAAAGCGGATATCGGTCTTACCACCTTGTCGTTTTATATCCTTTACAAACAACGTCCGGAGAAAAGCACGTTCTTGTGGAAATACAGATTCGGACGCTTGCCATGAACTTTTGGGCAACCATTGAGCATTCACTGAATTACAAATACAGCGGGAACATTCCCGAAAAAGTAAAGCTGAGGCTGCAGCGGGCCTCAGAAGCCGCATCCCGGCTCGATGAAGAAATGTCAGAAATACGCGGAGAAATCCAGGAAGCCCAAGCCGCATTCTCGCGAAAGAAAAAAGCGGGAGACCGCCAGTAGGAAAGGAGGGGAATGGCATGAAATTTGCCGTTTCTTCAAAAGGAGACGAGGTTTCAGATACACTGAAAAGCAAAATACAGGCGTATTTACTCGATTTTGATATGACCTTGGATGAAAAAGAGCCGGAAATCGTGATTTCCGTCGGCGGTGACGGAACGCTTCTTTACGCATTTCACAGGTACAGCGACCGTCTCGATAAAACGGCGTTTGTCGGAGTTCACACGGGGCATTTGGGTTTTTATGCCGATTGGGTTCCGCAGGAGATAGAAAAGCTCGTTCTGGCCATTGCCAAAACGCCGTATCATACCGTGGAGTATCCCCTTCTTGAGGTGATTGTCACTTATCATGATGAAGAGCGTGAGGAGCGGTATCTGGCTTTGAACGAATGTACGATCAAAAGCATAGAAGGCAGTCTCGTCGCTGACGTGGAAATTAAAGGCCAGCTGTTTGAAACGTTCAGGGGGGACGGTTTATGTCTGTCCACGCCTTCCGGAAGCACGGCTTATAATAAGGCGTTAGGCGGCGCGATCATCCACCCTTCCATCAGGGCGATTCAGCTTGCGGAAATGGCATCCATCAACAACAGAGTGTTCAGGACTGTCGGCTCGCCGCTTTTGCTTCCCGATCATCATAACTGTGTCATCAAACCGAGAAACGACGTCGACTTTCAAGTCACCATTGATCATTTAACCTTGCTGCATAAGGATGTCAAGTCCATTCTATGCCGTGTGGCAAATGAAAAAGTCAGATTTGCAAGATTCCGTCCTTTTCCGTTTTGGAAAAGGGTGCAGGACTCCTTTATCGGAAAAGGCGAATAGAAAGAGGAAACGGATTGGACAACTTTTTTATCCAAAAGAACATGACTGCCCGGGAAGCCGGCATGACGGTAAAAGAATATACGGCGCATCTCGGCATTTCAAAGCGGCTTCTCGCTGACATTAAATTCGGCGGGGGAGACCTGCTTGTGAACGGAGAGCATGTAACCGTCCGCGCCGTGTTAGCGGAGGGAGACGTGCTTAAGATTGAATTTCCGAAGGAGCATGTGAGTGAAACGCTTTTGCCTGAGCCGGTTCCTCTTGATATTCTTTATGAAGATGACCATGTGCTTGTGGTCAATAAACAGCCGTATGTCTCCTCAATTCCATCAAGAGAACACCCGTCGGAGAGCATCGCTAACGGAGTGATCAGCCACTACCGAAAAAGCGGCGTACAATCAACGGTTCATCTTGTCACCCGCCTTGACAGGGATACATCGGGGGCGATGCTCATCGCCAAACATCGGCTTTCCCATTCTCTTTTGTCGGCAGCACAGAAGAAGGGGCTTGTCAGCAGGCGGTATCTCGCTGTCGTACACGGGATCATGCTGCAGAAGGAAGGAACGGTGGACGCGCCCATCGGAAGAAAACACGACAGTATTATTGAGCGGATGGTAACGCCGGAGGGACAACGAGCGGTGACGCATTTTCAAACGGAAAAAGCGGGACATGCGTTTACGCTTGCAGCCCTGCGGCTGGAAACGGGGCGGACGCATCAAATCCGGGTGCACATGAGCTACCTCGGCCACCCGTTAGTCGGTGATACACTGTACGGCGGAAAAAATGAGGGAATTGCGCGGCAGGCTCTTCACAGTGAGCGGCTTTCATTCGTACACCCCATGACCGGAAAAACGCTCGTTTTTCACGCTCCGGTGCCTGACGATATGAAAACATTAATTGAACAAATGTAAAGCCCGAACCGTTTGCCGGTTTCGGGCTTTTTTTCATGCCTGCCTTCCGTGATCCTCGCGAAATCGTGAGGCATCATAGGGCATTGAGCTTTCCACAGAGACGGTTTCATGCTCCGGAAAGCGAAAGCCTGTCAGTTGATTGCCGAAGACGCATCCTGTATCAATGTTGATTGTACGGTTGACGATCCGGGGGCGTTTTACCGGGGTATGGCCGTAAACAATCCATGCCTTGCCTTCATAAGCGGCGGCCCAGTCTCTTCTGACGGGTCTGCCGTCGGGATACGTTTCACCCGTGATATCGCCGTACAGAACAAATTCTTTTACCTTACGCGAGTATTTACCGATATCGTCAGCTTTTATGCCGGCGTGGGCGACAACGAGATCGCCATTATGTAAAATGTCATAAAGCGGCGCTGACTCATATAATCGGATAAATTGTCTGGAGACTTCCGTTCTGTCGGCGGGAGACAGCTCTTTCAGTTCGGCTGCCGTCGTTTCCAGTCCGTGCATCACTTTTACGGGGTTTCCTTTTAAGTAACGGTACAGTTTGTTGCAATGATTTCCCGGGACATAACGGACGGCTCCTTTTTCATATGCTTTTGCCACAAAACGCATCACTTCTACGGATTTTGGGCCTCTGTCCGTTAAATCCCCCGCAAAGACAAGCGTCCTGCCTTCAGAGTGAACGGGCGTTCCGTCTTTCACTTCATATCCGAGCTTTTGCATTAACGCGATCATTTCGTCATAACATCCGTGTATATCGCTGATGATGTCATAAGCCATTCGTGTCTGCCTCCTTATTAACGGTTTTTTATTTATTATGGGGCTAATTCCTATACCTAATTACGCTGTTTTTGCACAAATTAAAAAAAGAATTAAAGAAATAAAGCCTTATCACTTTTTTTTCGCGTTCAGCCTTGTTAGAATATGCGTTATGTTTTTAAAAAAAAGTAAGGTTTCGCCCGCTTTAAGCGGGCTTTTATAACCCTTGTTTTAAGGAGGTATTTACGAATGGAACACACATCAGTCGCATCTTTAGTCGTCGTTCTGATCGTCGCTTTTTTGACGCCGCTCCTTTTACATCGGTTTAAGCTCAGCATCCCCGTCGTCGTCGCGGAGATCATCATGGGGCTTATTATCGGAAAAAGCGGCCTGAATCTTGTCGTTCAGGGAGACACGTGGCTGGAGACGCTGTCTGTTCTCGGCTTTATCTTTTTAATGTTTTTAAGCGGCTTGGAAATTGATTTTTCTTCATTTGAGAAAGGGAAGAAAAAACAATTCCTTCCGAACGGCAAGGAAGCGCCCAACACGTTTTCTGCCGCACTGATTATCTTTTTCGGCATCTTTATTTTATCATTGCTGCTGTCCTATGCCTTTGTATTAGCCGGTTTTATTCAAAACGCATTTTTAATGACGCTTATTATTTCGACGATATCACTCGGTGTGGTGGTCCCGACTTTAAAGGAAGAACGGATCATGAACTCCAATATCGGCCAGATCATCCTGCTTGTCGCCGTTATCGCGGACTTGGCTACGATGATTCTGCTCGCTTTCTTCTCTTCTCTTTACGGAGAAGACAGCGGAAATATGTGGCTTCTGTTGATCCTTTTTGCCGCGGGGGTCGTGCTGTATTTCTTCGGCAGGATCTTTAAACACCGTTCATTTGTGCAGTCGATGTCTAAAGGCACCGTGCAGATCGGCACGAGAGCCATTTTCACACTGATTATCGTGCTTGTCGCTTTATCGGAATCTCTCGGGGCGGAAAATATTCTCGGCGCGTTTTTGGCAGGCGTTCTGGTATCGCTTCTGTCTCCGAATAAAGAAATGGTGGAACAGCTGGATTCCTTCGGCTACGGGTTTTTAATTCCGATCTTTTTCGTCATGGTCGGGGTGAAATTGGACATTTGGACGCTTTTCCAAGATCCGAAAACATTAACGATGATTCCGCTGCTTCTGCTTGCGCTGTTTATCAGCAAAATGTTTCCGGTGTTTTATTTAAAGAAATGGTATGACAAAAGAACCGTGTTTGCTTCGGGCTTTTTGCTGACGTCCACGCTGTCTCTTGTTATCGCGGCGGCTACGATCGGAGAAAGGCTCCACATTATCAGCGCCAATATGTCCGGCGCGCTGACTTTAGTTGCGGTTATTGCCAGCATCATCACGCCGATCGGCTTTAAGAAATTATACAAACGGCAAAGTGCGCCGCAGGAAAAAAAGCGCATTACATTTATCGGCGCCAACCAAATGACACTTCCGGTTACGCTGGAATTGCCCGATGAGGAATATGAAGTACGGGTCGTCCATGTGTATCAGGAAAATGCCGGGGAAACGCTTGCGGAATCCGTTTTTTCGGTTGACACGATTTCTGATTACGAGCCCGGCACGCTTGAGTCGCACGGTATTTTCAAAACGGATATTCTTGTCGTGGCGACGGGAAATGAAGATGTGAACGCCGAAATCGCCTTAATAGCGAAAGAGAAAGGGACTGAGCGTATCATCGCAAGCGTCGGCTCGGTTGAGCATGAAACAAAACTGAAAGAAGAGGGCATCAGTATTTTTTCTATCCTTCTGTCTACAAAGACGCTCTTGCGCGCATTAATTGAGGCGCCGGGCGTGATGAGCCTCCTGACGAATGAGGAGTCTTCGTTATATCAGATCAATCTGGAAAACCCGGCGTATAACGGCATCATTCTGCGGGAATTTCCGCTGATGGGCGATGTGATTTTCGTCCGGATTTTCAGAGGTGTGGACAGCATCGTTCCGCACGGAGACACGCGGCTGAAAACAGGAGACCGTCTCATCGTCACGGGCTCGCGCAACTACGTGTCGGAACTGAGAAAAATCCTTGAAGCTTGACCAAATTGCAATTCGTGATAATATAGAAGGCATAACAAATAAATCATTAATCGTATGACCACTAGGGGTGTCCTTCATAAGGGCTGAGATAAAAGTGAGACTTTTAGACCCTCATAACTTGAACAGGTTCAGACCTGCGTAGGGAAGTGGAGCGGTATTTTTTTGGGGTTCCTTTTATCCATTTAAATTCCAAACCACTTTTCCGATGCGGGAAAGTGGTTTTTTTATTTTATCAGGGGGGAAGACATGATGACATTTTCTGAAGAATGCAGACTGGCGGCTGCCGAATGGTGGGACGGAAGTTTTGTTCATCCGTTTGTAACGGGAATCGGTGACGGAAGCCTGCCGATAGACCGTTTCAGCTATTACGTGCTGCAAGATTCCTACTATTTGACGCATTTTGCAAAAGTTCAGGCGTTCGGCGCCGCATATGCCGAAGACTTGTTTACGACGGGCAGGATGGCGGGCCACGCTCAAGGGACATATGAAGCGGAAATGGCGCTGCACCGCGAGTTTACGGAGCTTTTAGGGATTACGGAAGAAGAGCGTGCGGCATTTAAACCGGCACCGACCGCCTATTCTTATACGTCTCATATGTACAGATCGGTGATGAGCGGCAATTTTGGAGAAATATTAGCTGCGCTTCTGCCCTGTTATTGGCTTTATTATGAAGTCGGCGAACACTTAAAGGAGTGCAAACCGGAGCATCCGATTTATGAAAAATGGATCGGTACATACGGCGGAGACTGGTTCAGACAGCAAGTCGAAGAACAGATCAGCCGTTTTGACGAGATTGCTGAAAACAGCACAGAGGACATCCGCGCGAAAATGAAAGAGAATTTTGTGATTTCAAGCTATTATGAATATCAATTTTGGGGAATGGCCTATCAAAAAGAAGGCTGGTCCGAGAAGGGCGGAAAAGAGGTGGAATCTTTTGGAGCTGCACGCGGTAACTGATAATCGCAAACCCGTTGCCGAGCTGGCCGAGGATATTCTTTCGATTCAGCGCGAAGTAAGCTTTATCCATATCCGTGAGCGGGATAAAACAGCGGGAGAGATCATGCAGCTTTTGTCCCTTTTGAAAAAGGGCGGTGCGGATAAGGACAAATTGATCATCAATGACAGGGCGGATATCGCGCTTTTTGCCAATATACACCGTGTTCAGCTTCCGTCCCGCAGCTTTTCCGTAAAGCAGGTGCGAAGCAGATTTCCCCATCTTCATATCGGACGTTCGGTTCATTCGCTGAAAGAAGCCATCCAAGCTGAAAAGGAAGATGCGGATTATGTGGTGTTCGGCCATGTATTTGAAACCGAATGTAAACAAGGACTTGAAGCAAGGGGCATCAGCCTGCTTTCAGAGATCAAACGCACGCTTTCCATCCCCGTCATCGCAATCGGCGGAATGACACTGCAGACGATCGGACACACAAAGCAGGCGAAACCGGACGGAATTGCCGTCATGTCAGGTATATTCTCAGCTGAAAATCCTGAGGTGGCGGCAAAACGGTATGCACGCGCGGTAAGGGAGGCCGATTATGAAGAAGCACTATGATACAGCGGTGATCGGCGGCGGAATTATCGGGTGCGCCATTTCTTATGAGCTGGCGAAGACGCAGCAGAACGTTGTCTTGCTTGAAGCCGGAGAAGTCGGCCGAAAAACGACAAGCGCTGCCGCGGGAATGCTGGGCGCTCATGCGGAATGTGAAAACCGGGATGCGTTTTTTGATTTTGCCATGCACAGTCAAAGGCTGTATGAAGCGGCGGGGCAAGAGCTTGAGGAAGCTTGCGGCATTGACATCAGGCGCCATAACGGCGGAATGCTTAAACTGGCGTATACCGAAGAAGATATCGCCCGTCTGCGGAAGATGGATGATCTGCCTTCCGTCACCTGGCTTTCAGCGGAAGATGCCCTTGAAAAAGAGCCTTACGCTTCAAAAGACATTCTCGGCGCAAGTTTTATAAAAGACGATGTCCATGTCGAACCGTACTATGTCTGCAAAGCGTATGCAAAAGGAGCGCGGCGCTATGGCGCTGACATATATGAGCATACACAAGTCACCTCCGTAAAACGGATGAACGGAGAATATTGCATCACAACGTCCGGCGGGGATGTTTATGCTGACAAAGTCGCAGTTGCAAGCGGTGTATGGAGCGGCCGGTTTTTCAGCCAGCTCGGCTTGGGACAGCCTTTTTTTCCTGTGAAAGGAGAATGCCTTTCCGTGTGGAATGACGATATCCCGCTGACCAAAACCCTTTACCATGATCATTGTTATGTCGTCCCGAGAAAAAGCGGCCGGCTTGTCATCGGCGCCACGATGAAACACGGCGACTGGAGCGATACGCCTGACATCGGAGGAATTGAGGCCGTCATTGCAAAAGCGAAAACCATGCTTCCCGCCGTCGAACATATGAAAATAGACCGGTTTTGGGCGGGGCTCAGGCCGGGAACAAGAGACGGAAAGCCGTTTATCGGGCGGCATCCTGAAGACAGCGGCATCATCTTCGCCGCCGGCCATTTTCGGAACGGCATCCTGTTGGCGCCGGCAACGGCTGAAATGGTGCGGGATATGATCATGGAAAGACAGATTAAACAGGAATGGGAAGAAGCGTTTCGAATCGATCGCAAGGAGGCTGTTCATATATGATCCTTCAGCTGAACGGAAAACAAATTGATTGGAATCGAAAAGAGGGGACGGTTCAGGATTTGCTTGAATCGTACCAGCTTGATCAAAGAATCGTAGTTGTGGAGAGAAATAAAGAAATCATTGAAAAAAAGAATTATGAAAATACAAGTTTGTGTGACCGCGATGTCATAGAAATTGTCCATTTTGTAGGAGGCGGATGAGGATGTTAACAATAGGCGGAAAACAGTTTCAGTCAAGATTGCTGTTAGGAACGGGAAAATATCCGAGTTTTGAGATTCAGAAAGAGGCGGTGGCCGTCTCGGAATCAGATATTTTAACCTTTGCAGTGCGGAGGATGAACATCTTTGAAGAGTCTCAGCCTAACTTTCTCGAACAGCTTGATTTGTCTAAATACACGCTCCTGCCGAATACGGCCGGCGCCGCAACGGCTGAAGAGGCAGTCCGAATCGCAAGGCTTGCCAAAGCTTCAGGGCTTTGTGACATGATAAAAGTAGAAGTCATCGGATGCAGCCGGTCACTTTTGCCAGATCCGGTTGAAACGCTGAAAGCATCAGAACAGCTGCTCGAAGAGGGATTTATCGTGCTTCCGTATACGTCAGATGATGTCGTGCTCGCAAGACGCCTTGAGGAGCTCGGGGTGCATGCTATTATGCCGGGTGCTTCGCCGATCGGTTCCGGTCAGGGAATTTTAAATCCGTTGAATCTATCCTTTATCATTGAACAGGCGAAGGTGCCGGTCATTGTCGATGCCGGCGTCGGATCTTCAAAAGACGCCGCCTACGCGATGGAGCTCGGGGCTGACGGTGTGCTGTTAAATACCGCTGTGTCAGGCGCTGATGATCCGGTCAAGATGGCCCGGGCGATGAAGCTTGCCGTAGAAGCGGGCCGCCTTTCTTATGAAGCCGGGAGAATTCCGGTGAAAGATTACGGAACTGCAAGCAGTCCGCGAGACGGTCTTCCGGTATGACGGACAGATATTCCAGACAGGAGCTGTTTCAGCCGATCGGTCCCTCCGGCCAAGAGAAGCTCCGGTCGTCTCATGCCGTGATTATCGGCGCGGGTGCGCTTGGGACGGCAAGTGCGGAGATGCTTGTCAGAGCAGGGGTCGGGAAGGTAACGATCGCTGACAGAGATTATGTGGAGTGGAGTAATCTCCAGCGCCAGCAGCTCTATACCGAAGACGATGTCAGACAGGAAATGCCGAAAGCCGCGGCGGCTGAAAAACGGCTTCGATCCATAAATAGTGATGTAGAGGTCGAGGGATTTGTCATGGATGTCACTGCGGAAAACGCACCCGGATTGATTCGTGGCGCCTCCCTCATCGTGGATGCCGCCGACAACTTTGAAACGAGGCTGATTGTGAATGATGCGGCTGTGCAGAAAGGGATTCCCTTTCTGTACGGCGCCTGTGTCGGCAGCTACGGGCTCTCTTTTACCGTCATTCCCGGTGTCACGCCGTGCCTTCACTGTCTGCTTGAGACATTGCCTTTAGGCGGTATGACATGCGATACGGCGGGAATCATCAGTCCGGCTGTATTGCAGACGGCCGTTTTTCAGGCAGCAGATGCGCTGAAGCTGTTAACGGGCGGATCTATCGAGCATGTTCTCCGTTCCTTTGATTTATGGAAAAATGAACGGTCAGAAATAAACGTCGCCCGTCTTAAGTCGGCTGATTGCCCAAGCTGCGGCACGAACGATTATCCGTTTTTATCCTATGAAAATCAGACAAAAGCGGCGGTTCTGTGCGGGCGGAACACGGTGCAGATCAGAGCGGGGATCTCTGAACAGTTTGATCTGCAAAAACTTGCGGGACAGCTCAGACGGACAGGGCTTGATGTTTCAGCCAACCCGTATTTAATTTCGTTTTGCAAAGACAATTTCAAGATGGTACTGTTTCGTGACGGCAGAGCATTCATACACGGCACAAGTGATATCAGCAGAGCGAAATCCTTTTATCATAAATGGATCGGATAATGCGAAAGGAGAGAAAAACATCATGAGCATATGCAAAGCATTGACGATTGCCGGATCAGATTCAGGAGGCGGCGCCGGTATACAGGCGGATCTCAAAACCTTTCAGGAGCTCGGCGTTTTCGGGATGTCAGCCATTACAGCGGTCACCGCCCAGAACACTTTGGGCGTTCACGGCATTTATCCGCTCACCCGGGAAGTGCTGGGCAGCCAGATTGACGCGGTGGCGGAAGATTTGCGGCCTGACGCTGTAAAAACGGGAATGCTGTGGAGCGCGGAAATGATTGCGGAAATTGCGGAAAAAACGGATCAGTACGGGCTTGATCATGTCATCACCGACCCCGTCATGATTGCCAAAGGAGGCGCTTCCCTGCTGCGTGAGGAATCTCAGGCCGCGTTAAAAGAGCTGTTAATTCCGCGCAGCTATGCGGTGACGCCGAATGTTCCGGAAGCTGAGGTATTGACGGGAATGGAAATCCGCACGTTTGAGGACCGGAAAAAAGCGGCCGAACGTCTTTGCGAGCTTGGTGCAAAGCATGTCATCATAAAAGGCGGACACCAGCCTGAACAGGGGAGGATCGTTGATTTATTATTTGACGGTTCGTCTTTTACCCAAATCAGTCACGCTTATATTGACACCAAACACACCCACGGAACAGGCTGCACGTTCGCAGCCGCGCTGACGGCGGAAACGGCAAAGGGGAAAAACATTCAGACCGCGTTTGAGACAGCCGTCAATTTTGTGCGGGAAGCCGTGGAACATACGCTCGGCATTGGAGAGGGACACGGCCCGACCAATCATTTTGCCTTTAAAAGGAACAGTCTGCAGACGAGATAAAAAAGAGACCGCTTCAACATCCGCGGTCTTTTTCCCATGCTTTCAATCTGGACAAGGTTATGATATGATAAAAATTAAGATCAGGTACTAAAACTATGTCTTTAAGACGATTACAGGAGGCTTTATACATATGAATTTCTCACTTGAAGGCCGCAACATCGTTGTGATGGGCGTTGCCAATAAACGCAGTATCGCATGGGGAATCGCCCGTTCGCTGCATGAAGCCGGAGCGCGCCTCATTTTCACTTACGCGGGAGAGCGCTTGGAAAAATCAGTTCATGACCTTGCGGCTACATTAGAAAGAAATGATTCCATCATCCTTCCGTGTGATGTGACAAATGACGCTGAGATCGAAACTTGCTTTGCGAGCATTAAAGAGCAGGTCGGCGTGATTCACGGCATCGCGCACTGCATCGCGTTCGCAAACAAAGAAGAGCTTGTCGGCGAATATTTAAATACGAACCGCGAAGGATTCCTGCTTGCGCATAACATCAGTTCTTACTCTCTGACAGCGGTCGCAAAAGCGGCGCGTCCGATTATGACTGAAGGCGGAAGCATCGTTACACTCACTTACCTCGGCGGAGAGCGCGTCGTTTCAAACTATAACGTAATGGGTGTGGCAAAAGCGTCTCTTGATGCGAGCGTCAGATATTTAGCCGCTGACTTAGGAAAAGAAAACATCCGCGTCAACAGCATTTCAGCAGGACCGATCCGTACGCTGTCTGCAAAAGGAATCAGTGATTTCAACTCCATCCTGAAAGAAATTGAAGAGCGCGCGCCTCTGCGCCGCACGACAACACCTGAAGAAGTGGGCGACACGGCTGCATTCTTGTTCAGTGACCTGTCAAGAGGCATCACGGGCGAAAATCTTCACGTTGATTCAGGATTCCATATTACCGCACGTTAAATAACAAGCAGTCCCTTTCAGGGATTGCTTTTTTCTTTCTTCTGATTTTAATCATTCCGTCATATAAATAAAACATGACAGAATCGGAGGGATGAAGATGTCAAAACAAAACAGAAACGCGGAAAAAAAACCGCTCATGTATATTGTTCAGGCGGATTATTCAGACACGCAATCATCAATGCAGGACATATTAATCAAAAAAAGGAAAGCGCCTCAGCCGCCGGAAGAAGAGCCGATGCATGGAAAGCGGGAGGAAGAATGTCAAACTCAGCCTGAAGGAGCAGTGGCTGTCGAGCCAGAAAAGCAAGTACCTGAACAGCACAGCCGCGCAGAAGAAGCCGTTCAAGAAGTTCCGGCGCAAGCGGAGCAGGACACTGCCAAGCCCGACGCCGCTAAAAAAGAGCCTGATGCCGCTAAAAAAGAGCCTGAAGCGGTTCACAATGCCGCCCCAGAGGAAAAGGTTCCGCCAAAGCGCGTGAAAAAGCCGATGAGCAGAATGTCCATTCTTGAAAAAATTGATTTCTTAACGAAGCTGCCGCATAATATGCCGCGGACCCTTTGTCTGATAGAAGCGAACGGGAAAACCTACAGAGGCGTAATCGTCGGCAGAAAAAATAATGCGATCTTCCTGCGGACGACAAGCAACGGAGCGCCGGCAGAACTCGCAATAGACGATATTACCTCGCTGCATCCGCTTGGATTTTAACCATACAAAAAGCTGCCTGAATTCTTTCATCCGGCAGCTTATTTTTATGCTTTTTGATTTAAGAATGTGTGCGGTTGATCAGTCTCGGGTTCAGGCAATTGATGGCGCAGAAGCTATGGAGATCGACTTCAACGCAATAGTTCGTTTTTTCTAAACGGAATACATCGCAGAGAGAGTCTTTATCTGTAAAATCAAGAATGTGCTTATGCTCGTCAAAAGCAATAAGCAGGCTTAATGTGGCACAGCCGTCACAGACCCTTTCAACTCTGAAAAAAACGGTATTAAAGCACGGACCGTTATCCAGCTCGCCGACGTTTCCGAATGCGGTGAACGGTTTCGATTTTGAGGTGAAGATGGCGAACGGCACTGTATCGCCTAATGTATAAGCCGGAGATAAAAGTTTAGAATAACAGCCTGTCGGGCAATCTTCTTCAACCGCATTTTGCAGGTCTTCAATATTTTCTACCGCTTCACGCACACAGTATGTTGTATGCTTGCTCATAATATCCCTCCTGACTTCACGTTTTAAATGGTACCGGTTTAAACGATATCGGAGAGTCAGCCGCCCGGAAGTCCGGGCGGGCTGATGATTGCATCTGTAATAGAAGGTTGGAAGGGGATTCTTCTTTAGGAAAGATGCGAATCAATGACTATCCGTGATGCTTTTTCTCTTTGTGCGGCGCAGGCCGGTTAACAAGCTCGGGTGAAAGGCACTGAATGGCGCTGAAGCAGCTCAGATCAACTTCAATGCAAAATTCTGTTTTTTCTAAACCGAAGAAATCAGGATCACAAGGATGGCAGACGCTGAGGGTGTCGCCGTGCACATCTACGGGGCGCAATACTGAAAGCGTCGCGCAGCAATCGCATAGTCTTTCTACACGAAAGAAAATGGACTCAAAGCACTGGCTGTCATCCGCAAATCCTCCGACGTTCCCGAATGTGGAGAACAATCCGCCTTTTTTATCAAATACGAGAAACGGAATGGTGTCTTTACCTGCAATCGTCGGGCTCAAAAGATTCGTATAGCATCCAGTCGGGCATTGTTCTTCAACAGCCTCTTGTTCTGCTAAAATCTTCTCGACTGCATCGCATACACAACTTTCATCTCGGCCATGGTGTTTTCCGCAGCTCATGGATTTCAGCTCCTTCTTTTAGGGTATTTGACTTTTGTCTTTAACAACATATGTACGCGAGCCTCACTTGGTGTGGGTGAACGTCTATATATTCATCATATGCGGAGAAAATAAGAAAAAGCAGAGCATTTTTAGCTCTGCTTTTTCTTTTTAGAGGACAAGGGTGATGACTAAGACAGCAATCAGTAAATTTGTCGCTGTTGAGATCAATACTGCGATATCGGCATCTACTGTTGTCACGTTTACGCCGCGGGAGTTTTCGATGAGCAGTTTTTGACGGTTGATTTGTTTGTTAGCTGTTAGCTGCAATAAGTCTTGTGCGACCAATTCAGCGATGACTCCGTCAGCGATTGAAGTGAGAGTGGCCGTTACGACTGCTGCATTAATCGCTGTCATGACTGAAGCGACTGCTTGAACGTCTGTTGACGTTACGTTAATATCACAAGAGTCTCTGATAATAATCGCTTCTTCAGAAACTTGTTTGTTGAGATTCGCTTGAGCAAGGTCTTGGTCAAGGAAGGCATTATCTTCGCCGAATCCGTTTCCGTTACAGCAAACACTGCATCTTCTGCCTTCTTTTTCTTCTTTTTCTTCTCGCGGATGTTCGCATTCAGGATCAAGTGCAACCCAAGAGTATGGTCTGCTTTCCATATCTATTCCTCCTTTTCTTTTACTAATATTAAATGAGCCGGCCCCTTACTTTGACTCAGGCATCTATCCTGATAAAAATCACTATTTTTTAGTTATTGACCGGGATTTTGGCGTCTTTGCCGGAGCTGTTCGATTAATTGTTCTCTGCGGGTTTGCGGATTGGTCTGCTGATCTTGCGCTTTTTCCTGCTCTTTTTTCTGTTTCTGGCTTTCAAGAAAAGCTTCTGTTTTTGCCTGCATGTCTTTGACTAATGCGATCAGCATTTCTTTTTCTTCATCAGGTATTTCCCGCATTTTATCTTTTGTCACGCCGTGTTTTTTGAAGACATTGCTGACAAGCACCTTTAAAAGCGGATCCACTTCTGGTAGATTTTCGAGTTCTTTTTTTAATTTTTCGTTATCTGCCATTTGTTCTCACCTCTATTTAAATATTTGAAAAGAAAGGTTAAAGGATGTCTAGTTCAGCAAAAAGTATATTTAATAATTGAAACAAAATTTGTACAAAGGCCATAATATCGTCTGCAGTCAGTGTGATTTTAATATTGCGGCTGTTCAGGACTTGAATGACGGTCCTCTTTTTTATTTGGCAATCATCCAGGATCAGCAGTTCGGTTGCTATTTGGTCGGCTGTGTCTTCATCTGCGATCGCGAGCTGTGTCGCGAGGATAATCGCCGTAGTAACTGAGGCTTGTATAGAAAGAGCGGCCGTTATATGTGTTGTATCTATTGTGACATTTTCGCAATCAATCACTTCGATCGTCTGCTCGAATTCGTTGGATAATTGTTCGTATATTTGCGGTTGCAGTGTTTCGACTTTTTCTTCAAACGACATAACCTTCACTCCTTTCTCATTCATACTTTATATAATGCAAATGAAACGCCGAGCGGAATAAGAAAAACAACTAAACCGCACCTATTTTTTTACCGGACAAGGTGCGATTCATGAAGATCAGGGTTTTCGCATATGTATAAAGAGGTCAAGTTTTGAAAAGGAGTGAACAGGTGGTTATCAATTGGCTTTCATTTATTCTGTTATCGTTTGCCGTTTTCCGGCTGGCCAGGCTTTTCGTATTTGACACCATTATGGCGCCGCTTCGGAGCCTTTTTCACGAGGAAAAAACAGAAACCGCACCAGACGGCACGACAGAAACCTACATTGTCATAAAAGGAAAAGGCATCAGGGCATTTATCGGTGAACTTCTCAGCTGCTACTGGTGTACGGGCGTGTGGTGTGCCGCCTTTTTAATTGCGGCGCAGATTGTGATACCCGGGGCTGCGCAATGGCTGATTTTGCTGTTAGCCATAGCCGGCGCGGCCGGAATCATTGAAGCTGCGGTTTCTCGTCTTCTGCAGGAATAAGGCGGTTCCACCAGCAACTTACCGTCACTTTCGGCATAAACTGGCATATATGACATAAGGAAAGGAAGGATCACCATGAATCAATCAAGCAAACCTTCCCAACACTCTCCATACAAATCAACTGTGCATCAGCCTTACGAAAAAAAAATTAAGAAAAAAGGCTGCGGCTGCGGCCAAAAGAAAAAACCGAAATAGCCGTTTTCTAAAAAACCGGAGCTTCCGGTTTTTTTGTTTTTTGCCGAACGCCGGCCTCTGTTCGGCATAGATCATAGGAGGAGGGGATGTTATGAATATATTTGAATCATTCATAAACGGTAAATACCGCCGGCACAATCAAAACCAGCTGGAGCATGACAAATATATCTTATCTATTGAAAAACAGCTGTCTGAGTTTGATGAAGCGGGATCGCGCTTTGAGGAATGGATAGATGTGTTTGCCGCCGAGACAGAAGCAAAACTGAAGAAAAATGAGCATTCTCAATAAAATGAAATGAAATCCGCACCGGCCCTATGCATTTATCCAAGCCAAACAAGTCGGCTCACATAGAGTATACAGAGTAAAGGAGGTGCTTAAATATGGGATTCGGATATGGCGGATTCGGCGGCGGCTACGGCGGTTATGGCGGCTGCGGCGGATACGGAGGCGGCTATGTCGGAGGCGGATACGGCTCAACATTTGTTCTTGTTGTCGTATTGTTCATCCTTCTGATCATTGTCGGTGCATCCTTTTTTGGCTAAACCTTAGCAAGACCTTGGATAAGCGCGGGACCGTTCAGTCCCGTGCTTCCCTGATGTATAAAGGAGTATAGAGACGGGGCACTCGGAATTTTTTCCTTGTCTTACGGGCACATGTTCCGCTCTTTATTCATACAATATCGTATTACTCCACAAAAGGAGGCACACCATGGATAATCAATTTTTCAAAAATATTGAGAAGAAAACAGGCGTCAGCATGAAGGATGTCATGAACCTTGCAGGATCATTGCAAAATGCCAATTTCAAAGATGAAAACACGGTGAGAGGCGTCATTCAGAAGGTGTCCCAGCTGGCTAACAAGCGTGTTCCGAAAGAATTGGAAGACAAAATCGTTCAATCTATTACAAGCGGTAAAGAGAAACTTGATTTTGGCACCATTTCTAAAATGCTGAACAATAAATAGGCGTCAGCCGGCCTTGCTAAAAAGGCCTTTTTATGTGAGAAGAACCCGGCAGTGATCTGCCGGGTTCTTTATATCCTGAGTGCGCTCCGTCTGTCCGTCCGAAGAAGGGGCTCGAGAAATCTTGAGCTGCGCGCTGTTTTTCCCCGCCTGTACGCGGGACAAGATACATATAAATGCTGCATGGCCCTTGTCATTGCGACATACAGAAGCCGTCTTTCTTCTTCGAGCGGAGCGGGATCGCCCTGTCTCGCCGTCTCAAGTGCGAAGTCATGGGGGATCGAGCCGTCAGCCGCGCCTAAAATATAGACCGTATTGAATTCAAGACCTTTAGAGCGGTGAATGGTCAGCAGTTCGACGCCGTTTTCATCGGTTTTCAGATTCTCAGCGGCGCGCATATGATCGACATGCGCAAGAAAATCGGGAATGGTTTTGAATTTTTTGGCGGCCACTTTGACATCCCTGAGATCATCAGAGCCTTTTTCCAGTTTGTTTCCCTCATTGCCCCGTTTTTTTAAATACTCGGAAAAACCCATTTTGCTTTCTGCAAAGGTGATGGCTTCAATCGGCTTCATTGTCCGGATGCTTGCGAAAAACGGAACGATCTGCTTGATCTTCCCTATTTGAAAAGGCTTCAGGTCAGGCAGTTTCGTCAGTGCCTTAATCATCGTGCAATCTTCAGTAATTGACAGCGCCTTTAACGTTTGCAGGGCGGATTGCTTTAAAAATAAGGCGGGCAGCAGGTCTTTCACCGCATCCGGATCATCTTCATTCTGACTCGCATATAAGTAGGCGAGGATCTGGCGTACGATTCTGCGGCTGTAGAACGTCTGCACGCCCCTGTCGGCATGATAAGGAATCGATGATTGATGCAGTCTTTCATAAATGGCCCGTCCGGCGCTGTTTGTCCGGTAAAGTACGGCAAAATCGTCAGGACTCGCCCCGTTTTGAATCTTCTCTTTCATATCCGAAACAATCATGGTCGCTTCTTCTTCTTCATCGTAAGGATAAAACATCACGGGATTGTGAACGCCGTCTTTGACGGCAGAAAGTGTTTTTTCATACCGTTTTTTATTTTTCTTTACGACGGCATGAGCGCTTGAGACGATCGGATGCGGCGATCGGTAATTTGCCGTTAAGTAAATGGTCTTTGCTGCCGGATAATCTTTCTGAAAATCTAAAATGAAAGACGGGCTGCTGCCGCGGAACGCATAAATGGATTGGTCGTCATCACCCACGCAGCACAGGTTATTCTCTGGGCTTGCGATCATTTGCATAATGTTGTACTGGACAGGATTGATATCTTGAAATTCATCAATCAAAATATGAGAAAATCTGTTTTGGTACTGCGCGAGAATATCAGGCCGGCTTTGAAACAGTTCATAACAGCCTTGGGCCATGTCATCAAAATCAAATTGCCGTTTTTCCTGCTTCTGCCGTTCGTAATGTTCGTAGAGCCTGTACACTTTTTTCTCCCAGTCGTCCGCAAGCGGAATGGTCTCATGGGGGAGATACGTGTTTTTCCAGCAGCCGATAAGCTGAAGCGCCTGGTCGACGGGAAACTCTTTTTCATCCAAGTTTTCTTCATAGAGCGCCTTTTTCACATATTGCTCTTTTTGCCACTCCATTTTTAAAAGCTGGCTGCCGTTCCATTTTGAAGAATCATAATGACAGAGTATTTTATAGAAAAAACTGTGGAATGTTCCGGTCACGAGACGGGAGACTTTTCCGGCTGCCAGACCGTACTCATTTGCCATCCGCTCTTTCATTTCGGCGACGGCTTTTGTCGTAAAGGTCACAAGCAGCATATTCTCAGGTGAAATGCCGAGGTGTTCAATCATATGGGCGGCGCGTGCTGTCAGCACCCTTGTTTTTCCGCTTCCCGCTCCGGCAAGCACTAATAAAGGCCCGTCCGTTTCAGTAACTGCCTTCATCTGTTCACGGTTCAGGCCGATGCCGGGGAACAAAGATGTATCAGCCGCCTCGGATGTTGGTGAAAACGGTTCGGCCGCAGGCACTTTTTTCGGGCTTTTCCATTCTGAGACGATCGGTTTCGGATTCTCTGAAATCGCTTTTCCTTTCGGCAGGCGGAACATGCCGGCTTCCTTATACTCTTCTTTTTCTTTCTCCGCTTGTGGTTCCTCGGCCGCGCATGCTTTTTCACAGGCGGTGAAGTCTCCCTTTTGCCGGTGATAAAATGCGGGCTGCTCTAAAATCGAAAGCCTCATCAAGACGGGCTGCTCACAATGTGCGCAAAAAATATTTCCTTTCTGAGCTTCTTCAAAAAGGAATTGGTAATGTTCTCTAGAATATGTATGTAAATGTATCGTTCGGTTATTCAGTCGGGCGCATTTCAAAAAGGGGTCCTCCCATTAAAAGGTGTTCATCCATTTGATAGACAAAGAATATCATAACAAAAGAACAGCGTTTCAAAAAGTAAGATTAAGGGAAATGAAAGCGAAGGGGAGGGGTACATATGATTTATGCAGGACGGATTCAAAACCAGCAGTATTCTCAATACGCAAACCGGGCAGCGGGTTATAAGTCTGATTATGCCGGCATTACGAAAGCGGCCGCCCTTGCCAATGACAGGGTGTACAGAGAGGTGGAGCGCCGCCAGGAAAACACCGCAGCCGCAGAAAAGAAAGTACATGAGGAAAAACGTAAGCGCTCTCTTTCCCGTCTGCCGCAAATCATGGGAAAAGGCCGGTTGATAAATCAATACGTGTGAAAAAGCCCGGATATATCCGGGCTTTTTTGAGTCGTATATATGAAAGATGCGGAAAGGAATGATTCAATTTGAGAAAGCTTTCATTATTAATTGCGGGGTTATTTCTATTCGGCCTCTTTACTGCCGGAATGAAACCGGCAGACGCTGCGGAGGGCTCCGCAGCAAAAGGTGTCACTCTCACACAGCTGGCGCCGCATGTTTGGATGCATACAAGCACCGGTACGGCAGACGGAAGTCCCGTCCCTGCGAACGGATTGCTTCTTGAGACTTCCAAAGGAATCGTACTGATTGATACTCCGTGGAATGACAGTCTCACAGAGCAATTAATGACACAAATAAAAAAGCGGTTTCCCGGCAAAAGGATGACCGATGCCATTGTGACACACGCCCATGATGATCGTATCGGCGGGCTGAACACCCTGTACAAATACGGCGTAAAGGTGCACAGCACGAAGCTGACCGCCGACTTCGCCCGAGAGCAGGGATATGACCGGCCGCTCGGAGATTTGAAAAACGTGACAAAGCTGCAGTTTGGCGATATGAAAATTGAAACGTTTTATCCGGGAAAAGGGCATACGGAAGACAATATGACCGTCTGGCTGCCTGAGGATAAGCTCTTATTCGGCGGTTGCTTAATCAAGGCTTTAGAAACAAAGGAAATCGTGCCTACTCCGGGCTTTTATCCGGATAAGTGGCCGCGCGCCGTCCGCAAAGTCATGAAAAGGTATCAGGACATCAGCATTGTCGTTCCGGGCCATGGCAGTCCGGGGGATGATCGTCTGCTGCCGCATACAATAAACCTTCTGAAAGAAACGTAATAAAGAAGACCGGCGCTCCCATTACGGAGTGCCGGCTTTTTTTATCTCTTCCTGATTTTCATAAAACTGAGGAAAGCAAGTGCAAGCGCCAAAACGGTATATCCCGCTATCGGCCAAATATGCTGATGAAAGGAAGAATAATCTCCGGTTATGACTTCCTGGGCCAGCTCGATCGAGTGAATAAACGGTAAGGCATAAGCGATATGTTTGAATGTGTCACCGAGCAGGCTCACCTCCATCCAAGCCCCGCCCAGAAATTGCACGAGTGTAATATAAATCGTTCCGATACCTGAAATTTGTTTGTCCGTAAACACAGCCCCTAAACATAAACCGAAGAAAACGGACATCATCGCAATCGGCAGCAAGACAGCGATACCTGCGAGAAGATTCATCCACTCGGCGGATAAACCGGCAGCAGCAGCAGCGATAAAACAAATGACGATTTGTAAAATGGCTAACGGCAGCATCGGTATTGCATAACCGATGACATAATCGGCTGTTTTTAAAGGGGAAGCAAACAAACGGGTCAAAAGGGCGGTCTGTTTGTCTTTTGCGATCAGCAATGCAGAGAACATCGTAAGGAAAGCAAAACCGAAAACAATGAGTCCGGGTGCTAAATGCTGAATTTTAAAGGTATCAAGCGGCGCATTTTTTTCAATCGCCGTAAACAGAAACAATAGAATAACAGGCAGGGCGATTCCAAGGATAATAGACAGGGGGTCACGAAAAATTTCTTTGCGGTTGCGAATGGCGAAATCAAGCATAAAGACCCGCCTCCCCGTCACAAATCGCTAAAAAGGCATCTTCAAATGTAGCTGAATGAGTTTGCTTTTTCAGATCCTCCGCCGTGCCCAGTGCTTTTAAAGTCCCATTTTCTAAAATGCAAATACGATCTGCCAGGGCTTCAGCCTCTTCTAAATAGTGTGTCGTTAAAATAATCGTCATGTCACCCTTTAATGCCTCAAGATTTTTCCACAACTCGCGGCGCGAACGGACGTCCAGCCCTAATGTCGGCTCATCTAAGAAATAAATATCCGGCTTGGTGATCATTCCCATTGCGATGCTGAGGCGGCGCTGCATTCCTCCTGATAATGTTTTGGTTTTTGCTCTTTCTTTCTCTTTTAATTGAAACAATTCGAGCATCTCATCTGTTCTTTTTTTTGCTTCTTTTTTCGGAATTCCGTAGACACCGGCTATAAACTCTAAGTTTTCCCGTACGGTTAGATGAGGAGCGATAGCTGTTTCCTGCGGGGACATATTCAATTTCGGTTTTATTTTATCTAAATCAGTCAAAATACTGTGTCCAAGCACTGATGCATCACCGTCATCCGGAGAAAGGAGTCCGCAAAGCATACTGATTAATGTCGTTTTTCCGGCTCCGTTCTCACCGAGTAAAGCAAAAAATTCCCCTTTCTCAACTGAGAACTCAAGACGGTCAACGGCGGCGGTTTCTTTATAATGTTTCGTTAATTGCTTCAGCTCAATCGCGTGCATTTACTCATCCTCGCTATCTGCGTCGATTTGCTTAGCGTTTAAAATATCTTTTGCAAACTCGAAAAAGAGTTCTTGTTTAACAAGTGCGATACCTTGCTGGTCATCCCCAAGCATAAGCAGTGAATCCCCCGGATTTATATCGAAAACATCTCTTGCTTCTTTAGGAATGACAATCTGTCCTTTTGTGCCCACTTTAACAGTCCCGAATATGTGTTTTCCTTTTGGTGCCGTCATGTTTATCCCTCCGAAATATGAATTGTATTTTTTGTATGAATTGTAATACTTCGTATACTAAACATACATTGATCTTCCATAAAATTCAATAAAATTCATGAAATAGTTTTATTTTCATAAAAAAGCACTCCTGCCATATAACAGGAGTGCTTTTGATTTTATCGTTTGTGTTCCTTTATCATTTCCAGATGGGGGATGCCCGCATCGAGAAATTCTTCGCCGGATGTGACGCGGTATCCTTGTTTTTCGTAAAACGGAACCGCCTGCGTCTGCGCATGTAAGATAAAGCTGTCGGCGCCTTTGGCTGCCGCCGCTTTTTCAAGCGCCTGCATAATGATGGCTCCGACGCCTAAAGAACGATGGCTTTTCATCACGCAGATGCGCTCTAATTTTCCATGCCCGTCTTTCAAGCGCCATCTGCCGGCTCCGACCGGCTGGCCGCCGTCATATATGACTATATGCTCTGACGTGTCTTCGAATTGATCAATCTCTTCTTCTTCCGGAACGTGCTGTTCTTTAACAAAGACCTCTTTTCTGACGAAAAAAGCGTCGTTTAGCTGTTTTTCAGTTTTTGCGATGATGGATTCCAAGCAGTTATTCTCCTCCGCCTAATAAAAATGTTTCATACACAGTCCATGAGCCGTTATCCAGCTGATAGAGCAAGTGAAAACGGTCGATGACTTCTTCGTGGGAAATGTCCAGCATTTTCAGCTGTCCGAGTACGTCGGAATGTTCATCTGACGACAGCTTCTGGCCGACCGTGACATGCGGAACGAAGCTGTATTCCGGCTCGCCGGATAATGCTCCTGAGTAGCATTTCTCACTCAGAGATTTTAATTCCTCCGTCGGCTCTGCTTTCATATATATCACATTATTCACAGGAGAAAACGAGCTGTATTTTGTGATTTTCAGAACGAGCGGATGCGACTCTTTCGCCGTCTGTCTCAGCTGTGATACGACCTGCTCGATTTCCTGTTCTGTCGCTTCAAACGGATCTCTTAGCGTCAGGTGCGGAGGAATGAGCGCGTAGCTCGGGTCGTAGCGTTTCCGGTACGAATTTGCGAGATCCTGTAATTTTTTTGATGGAAATAAAACAATACCGTATTTCATGAAAGTTCCCTCCTTAAATGAATGGTTACAGCATTTTTTTCAGCGCCGGCGTGATGAGCGGCTGCCAGTAGGTCCATTTATGATCCCCGTCGAAGGTTTCATACGTGTATTCAGACTGTTTGCTTTCCAGCAGCTGTTTGAGCTCTTCGTTCGGCGCGGTGAAATCAAGAACCTGGCCGTCTGTCGTGTGAACGCCGGTTTCTTTTTCTCCGATTTGATGATAAACGGAAATCTGTTTGAGATCCTCCGACTGCCGGACGGCATCCAGCACGTGCCCGTCAACATACGGAGACTGCATGATGACGTTTCCAAACATGTTCGGATAGTCAATCGCCGTCATAAGCGAAACGGTTCCGCCGAGGGAATCCCCGATCATGGTGCGGCCGTATCCGACTTGATAAGTCGGGTATTCTTTGTCGATAAAAGGAACGAGCTCATTTGCGATGAATCGCTTATATGAGGCGAACTTAGACCCTTCTGGATGGTATGTGTTTCTTCGCTCCCGCACATTTTTATAAGGGACGCCGATAATGATGCAGCGGTCAATTTCCCCTTTTGACATAAGCTCTTCCGCCTGCCGCCCGATTCTCCCTAATCTGAAATAATCATGGCCGTCCTGAGCGATGACCGTATGATATTTATACAGGGGGGAGAAGGTGGCGGGCAGGTAGACCAAAACGGTCATTTCCTCTTCAAGCTCATGGGAGAAAAGTTTTTTCTCATGAATGATTCCGTTTTTTGATGCCACTTCGCATTCCTCCAGGCCGCTTCTTGTCTTGATGGTTTTTTCCTATTGTACCATGAATTATTAGAAATTTCTTTCTTCAGATGCACTTCTTGCGAGAGTTCAGATAAATAAAAAGTTATTGAAATTCATTTTATAGTGCGTTAATATAGAACAATCAGAAAATACAAAACAATATTCTTATCACGAGAGGTGGAGGGACTGGCCCTTTGAAACCTCAGCAACCGGTTTGCTTTGCCGCGGGAAGGCAAAGTGCCAAGGTGCTAAATCCAGCAAGCGATTCACATGCTTGGAAGATAAGAGGAAGAGAAAAGCTCCTTCTTCTTATGAAGAGGGGGCTTTTTTATTTTTGAAAAAGGATGGTGCTTACTGATGATGCAGCATGTTGATACAAAATTAGCCCAAATCGGAAATAGAAGCGAAGAAGCAACGGGAACGGTCAGTCCGCCGATTTATCTGTCCACCGCTTACCGCCATAGAGGAATAGGAGAATCTACAGGTTTTGACTACGTGCGCACGAAAAACCCGACACGCCAGCTCGTTGAAGACGCTATCGCCGTGTTGGAAAACGGTGCGAGAGGCTTTGCCTTCAGCTCGGGAATGGCAGCCATTCAAACGATTATGGCTTTATTTAAAAGCGGGGATGAATTGATTGTATCCTCCGATTTATACGGAGGCACGTACCGTTTGTTTGAAAACGAATGGAGAAAATACGGCTTAAGCTTTATTTACGATGATTTCAGCGATGAAGACTGTTTACGCTCCAAAATAACGGAAAACACGAAAGCGGTATTTGTTGAAACGCCGACAAACCCGTTAATGCAGGAGGCGGACATTGAAAAAATCGCCCGGATTACGAAAGAAGCCGGCCTGCTTTTGATTGTGGATAATACGTTTTATACCCCGGTGCTCCAGCGTCCGCTTGAACTGGGAGCTGATATCGTCATTCACAGCGCCACAAAATATTTAGCGGGGCACAATGATCTCCTTGCCGGTCTTGCTGTCGTAAAGGATGAAGAGCTCGGCGAGATCATGTTTAATCACCAAAATGCGATCGGCGCCGTTCTCCCGCCGTTTGATTCGTGGCTTTTAATGAGAGGGATGAAAACACTCGGACTCAGAATGCGCCGTCATGAAGAAAACGCCCGTGAACTTGCAGAATTTTTAGAACAGGAAGAAGAAATCGCCGACGTGTTATATCCTGGAAAAGGCGGGATGCTGTCTTTCCGGCTGCAAAAAGAGGAATGGGTTAATCCGTTTTTAAAGGCGCTGAAAACGATCTGTTTCGCAGAAAGTCTCGGCGGGGTGGAAAGCTTTATTACATACCCCGCGACACAGACGCACATGGATATTCCAGAAGACATCCGTATCGCAAACGGCGTCTGCAACCGTCTGCTGAGATTTTCAGTGGGCATTGAACATGCAGAAGATTTGAAGCGGGATGTAAAGCAGGCATTACAGCAAGTAAAAGAGGGGGCCGTGTCATATGAGTAATCACAATTGGACGCTGGAAACCCAGCTCGTGCACAATCCATTTAAAACAGACGGAGCCACCGGAGCCGTCAGCGTCCCGATTCAGCATGCTTCCACATTCCATCAGTCTTCATTTGAAGAATTCGGGACATATGACTACAGCCGCTCAGGCACACCGACAAGAACAGCGCTTGAAGAAACGATCGCAGGTCTTGAAGGCGGAACGAGAGGCTTTGCTTTCAGCTCGGGAATGGCGGCGATTTCGACGGCATTTCTGCTCTTATCCCAAGGCGACCATGTCCTCGTCACGGAGGATGTGTACGGCGGAACATTCCGCATGGTGACTGAGGTTCTGTCCCGTTTCGGGATCGAACATACCTTTGTCGATATGACGGACACAGAAGCGGTCGCCCGCGCCATCCGGCCGAATACGAAAGCCATCTATATGGAAACACCGTCAAACCCGACGCTCGGCATCACGGATATTAAGGGCGTCGTCAAACTGGCAAAGGATCACGGCTGTCTGACATACCTTGACAATACTTTTATGACGCCTGCTCTGCAGCGTCCGCTTGATCTCGGCGTAGATATCGTGCTTCACAGTGCGACGAAATTTTTAAGCGGCCACAGCGACGTGCTGTCAGGCCTTGCCGCCGTAAAAGATGAAGAGCTCGGCAATCAGCTGTATAAGCTGCAAAATTCATTTGGAGCGGTGCTCGGCGTTCAGGACTGCTGGCTCGTATTGAGAGGCTTAAAAACATTGCAGGTCAGACTGGAAAAAGCGAGCCGGACGGCTGAGCGGCTGGCTGCCTATTTTGACGGACATCCCGCCATCAAAAACGTTTACTATCCCGGCCTTGCCGGACACCCGGGAGCCGATACCCATAAACGGCAAGCGAGCGGAGCGGGCGCCGTCCTGTCCTTTGAATTGGAAAGCAAAGAAGCCGTCAAAAAGCTGGTCGAAAACGTATCGCTTCCGGTATTTGCCGTCAGCCTCGGCGCCGTCGAATCCATTCTCTCATACCCTGCAGCCATGTCGCATGCCGCCATGCCGAAAGCAGAGAGGGAGAAACGCGGCATCACAGACGGCCTTCTGCGCTTGAGCGTCGGAGTCGAAAACGCCGAAGATTTAGAGCGGGACTTCGAACAGGCATTGAAAAAAATAACCCCTGCCCAAGTGAGATCATAAACGAAAAGGGCGCCGTCAATTTTGCGACGCGCCCTTTTTTTATTTTAGATAAAAAAAGTGTTGACGAATGAGAAATCAGGATATATAATTATAAATGTCAGAGAGACAACAACATACCCAGCAACACATACATATCATGATTCCGTAGCTCAGCTGGGAGAGCGCTACCTTGACAGGGTAGAGGTCGCTGGTTCGAGCCCAGTCGGAATCATAGCCAGAACCCTTGCGTAGCAAGGGTTTTTTACTTTCCCTTAATAAAGCCGGTTTATCAAATTCGCAAGTTGTTGGCGAACTTGATTTTTCGGCTCGAAATTTATTGTTCGTATCTCTTTTAGGGGCAAAATTGTTGAAAAGTTCAGCTAGTGATGCCGTCAAGTAGATCCAAACCGCACTGTCGGTATTGCATTTCTATCGGATAAGAAAGCCGAAAAATTCGGTATCAATATAAAAAGGCCCTCTCATAAAATGGGGGCCTTTCAGTGTTTCTTTTAAATAGCCTCTTTTAGTTGCTCTATTACACTTTTCAACCATTCTATAGGCGGTAAGCCAATTGTCGGGAAATATATTTCTGCATTACACTTTATAATGTCTTCCTTTTCTTGTTTAGTTAGATCGCTATTTAGAAACTCTTCGCAATACTTTACTGTAAATAGCAAACCTTCTTTACTAATTTCCTCAATAAATTCGTCTAAGGCGTGTTCAGGGGATTGGATATCTTGATGAAATGTTGCACCTAAAAAATTTTCTAATTCATCTAAGAAATCATACCTTTCATCCATGATACTTCCTCTCTTTCTATTTGGTTGGATATCCTGTAAGGATAAAGTTACCGTTATTATCTTTTTTGAGTATAATTTTTGCGTTTGTAACGTTTTCTACTAGATCTGAATTTCTTGATACACTTCTGCCGATTATTTCTCCATCGCCCTTGTATCTTAACATTAATTTAGGTTTTTTAGGATCATCAATCCAATTTTCGATTTTCTTTATATTTTTTGGATCGTTTAAAACTGAATTAGCAATTCTTTCAGCGGTAGCCCTATCTTTAAAAGTAGATGAAGCTGTAATATGTGGGTTAGGATCAGTTTTCAGTCTTTCTATTAATTCTTTATCTGTTTTCCCAACATGTCTTTCTATAAGATGCCCGCCTTTTGCTTCATGAGCAGCTAAGCCACCGCCTGGTGCGAGAGGACTGCTGTCTCCTTGTTTAACACTATGTATGCCGCTATTGTCAGAAGACACAGATTTTCTGAGCACACTCTCTTTCCGATCTTCAATAATACTTTTCAACAAAGGAGTGTTTTTCACATTATGAGTATTTTCAATATCCTGTGCTATTCCGGCAAGTGCGGGTTCGTACTTATTTTTCGAAACGGAATTGATATAGTCTTTTCCTTTTTCAATCCCTGTTTTTACATGTTTTGCAGCCGCTTTTTCACCGGCTTCCAAGACGTTATCCACTTTGGCGGCACCTGTTTTGGCGAGCTTGCTTGATACTTTTACAGCTGAGCCGGAACCTTTTAGTCCGACGATGCTTATTTATTGATTTTGTCATCATTCATCGAGGGGCGAATTGGGGACGGAACTGCTTTTTGGGCTGATTTTGAAGTACATTCGCTGTATACTGCAAGGGAGATAAACATCGCCTTTAAGGCGGCGGTCTTTGCCGAAACCTGTTCATTTCAGAGAAATACAGAAATTTCGTATCACTGAACGGCTAAAGTGATAACGATCAGCAGCTGGTTAATCCAGCTGTTTTTTTGTATTTGAAAAACGGAATATTTAGTTTTTTATGGCAAATACAGCGGCACTCCGAAAATCATTCACAATACAGGAAATGACGCATGCGGCCGCCAATGAAATCAGTTATATGTCGGGTAACAGCGAATCGACAAGCTATCATTTTGCCGTCGATGATAAAGAAGTGATTCAGGGGGCTCTTCATCTGAAGGCAAGAAAGCATCCTTCCTCTTGTCTTCCGGTTTTTTAAAGTTGAAAACCCATTAAAATCCGAGGGGAGAGCGTAAAACAGATTCGAACGGCGCTGTCGCCCTTCATTATAGCGAAAGAACTTCGGGATTGATGGTGCATATGGAGCGAAGACAGCGAATGCAGTAATTCGATTTCAATTGATGAATGGATTAAAAGCTGATGGAATTTATGCGCTTGAACCAAAGTAAAACTTGAAGTGTTGTTAAAATAAGCGGAGACCCTTTCCTTTTTTACAGACTCTCTCCCACACTGACAAGAAGAGGTTTGTGTTAAAGCAAAATCTAAGAAATTAAACCCAAAAAGATTGCAACGACAAGCTTCTAAAGAGATGAAAAATATCGGGATATCAACTAAGGCATAAAAAGCGATAAAACAGGAGCTTGAAACAAGAAAAGAAAAAACAACTGAATAGAAAATAAAGAGAAAAAATAAAGGAACAAAAATATTTAATCAGAAAACAAAAAGCAAAAGAAAAGCATAGGGGCAGATTGAAAAGTTGAGCGGCATCAGTTTTTTGCTTCGGACTGATTTAGAGAAAAAGAAGTATAAGTCAGAGCCCTTCTCAAGACGAGGAGGGTTTTTCTGCAATTTATTCAAATACACTTACATCAGTAAATGCGGCTGAACGTTTCAGTACGATTCAGCTCATGTATGGTTTGAAGCCAGACGGCATTTACGGACCAAAAACGAAAGCGAAATTGAATTAATAAAAGAAGCCCTTCTTATAAGAGGGCTCTTTTTCTCTAACTATGTTGTTTTAAGATGTTTTTTAATTTGTTCAGTGACTTGCTTAAGCCATTCTAATGGAGTTATATCATCTTCAGGAAAGTATATACCATCCGCTGCTTCCTCTATAAATTCATTCTTGTCTTCTTCTGAATGATCACTATTTACAAACTCAGTTAGTGCTATTAAATCTCTTTCTTTTAGTTTTTGAGATGCTTCATTTAAATATTCATCAAGTGCATCTTCCGGAGACTCTATATCTTGGTGGAAATGTCCACCGAGAAATCTAAATACAGGATCAGAAACTTTAATTTCAATCATTATATATCACCTCGTTGGGTAGCCTGTTAGTATAAAGCTACCATCTTCATTTTTCTTTAATACTATTCTAGCATTAGTCATATCTTTAACTTCATTTGAACCTTTACGAACTCCTCTACCTATAACTTCGGTTCCTCTATAAGGTAACGGTAATGGATCATTAACATCACTTTTTAACCACTCTTCAATTTCCTTTTTATGTTTAGTTAATGTTTCATTAGCGACTCTTTCTGCAGTTGGCCTATCAGTGAAACTAGAAGAGGCCCGTATCTTCTTGTTTATCTGTAGCCTCTGTAATAACTCTTCATCAGTCTTACCAACATGTCTTTCTATAAGGTGTCCGCCTTTTGCTTCATGAGCAGCTAAGCCACCGCCTGGTGCGAGAGGACTGCTGTCTCCTTGTTTAACACTATGTATGCCGCTATTGTCAGAAGACACAGATTTTCTGAGCACACTCTCTTTCTGATCTTCAATAATACTTTTCAACAAAGGCGTATTCTTCACATTATGAGTATTTTCAATATCCTGTGCTATTCCGGCAAGTGCGGGTTCGTACTTATTTTTCGAAACGGAATTGATATAGTCTTTTCCTTTTTCAATCCCTGTTTTTACATGTTTTGCAGCCGCTTTTTCACCGGCTTCCAAGACGTTATCCACTTTGGCGGCACCTGTTTTGGCGAGCTTGCTTGATACTTTTACAGCTGAGCCGGAACCTTTGAGCCCGACAATGCTCCCGATGGCGTAGGTGATGTAATGTGATCTTGAATACGCATCCCCGTTAACCATTTTATCATTCCACGAATCCGCCAGGTTTGTCCATATGATTTTTGCGTAGGAGGGTGTGTTCAATACAGCTGATATGGTTTTAGCGACTTTTTGTTCATCAGAGAGAAGGTAAAAATCCCATGCGCCGACAGCCAGATCTTTGACGCCTGTTATGGTGTCTTTCCCGACATCATAAAGGCCGACGCCTATTCCTTTGACGATATCCCAAGCCGTTTCTCCGACTTCTTCGAGCTGTTTTGCTTGTTCAAGCTGCATCACATATTGCACCTGAGCGGGTTCAAGGTTTTCATAGCCGATCTTTTTCGCGATTTCCAAATACTCATCCGGATCGGTGACACCATCGGCCAGCTTTTTCTTCAGATCCTTGATTTCACGCTCTTTCGCTTCTTCCTTTTTAATCGTCAAATAAGCATCTGAAAGTCTTGCGATATCGCCTTTTTTCTTATGGATGTCGCTTTCACGATACGCTTTGGCGTTGTAGTGAAGCGGCGTGGCGCTTTTACCTTTGCCCGTGGCGTTTTGAAGCTGCTGGAAGTCAGCTTGGATGAACTGTTCGTTCGCTTCGGTTTCTGCGTATTCTTTCATTAGATCGTGATCGAGCTTGCCGAGTTTATGTATCGTTTCGCTTCTTTTTTTGTCAGCTGAAGAAAGCTCCTGATCTGTGCTTTCGGTTGAAAACAGATCGAGCGAGATAATGTCTTCGATCTCTCCGAGGATGGAGCGCATGTCCTTTTTCTGCTCTTCCATAATCGCCTTTGATTTACTGAGGGCATGGGTGAGCTCGTGCTCTAGAAATGATTCCTCTACATGCGAATTGGAAAGTCCGGCATCTTCGACCTTACCGGGAAGGCTTGTGAGAAATGCGATTTTCATGTCGATCAGATCAAGCCAGCTGTCTGTGACGCCGGCGTGGTCTTTGAAAAAAGCTTTGATGTTGTCAGCGCCCCGGCCTGAGAAATCGCCGTCACCAAGATCAGCCATGCCTTGAAACGCTTTTTTTAGATTGACCATCTGGCCGCGCAGTTTTTTGTATTCACTCGCACGCTGTTTGGCAGCGGCGAGGAGGGTGGTTGCTTCGAAAACTTTCATGACCATATCCTTTCTTTTAAAAAGGTTCAACAAGATATTACCATGGAGGAATGAAGGGAAAGACAAATAAGTATTTTGAAAGTGCAAAATGATTAATTTGTTCTGGGTAAATTTACTTATTTTATGATCGGGAATTGGGGAAGAGTTAGCTTTAGGTTGAATGGGTTGTTAGAACATCATGTGATGCACCTCCTTTAAAAAGCATACACACATATGAGAGGGCTGAAAATTACCCGTATGAATTGGGATACGGCGGTCCACATGGCTTTTCGCATGGAGCCAACATGCGGCAACTGGTCAACAGCTTTAGAAACTTCATCCTAACAGGGAAATGCGGCGAGCATTGGGAATATAAAGAAATATAGGCTTTACAGCTATGCAGGATGTATGAATATCCGTCAGCCGGCGAAGGAAAGGCAATCTCCATGTATTGTGACGGTTCGGATGCGGGTGTATGGAACTTCCCATTCATCCGCTGTTACGTCAGAGGGACGAAGCGACTTTTTTGAGGAGGAAGCGGAATGATTAAATTTACACGGCCATCGCCTATGAAGAAAACATGCACGATGCACCCGGAAAAGGAATCTGTCAGATCGGTTTCGTTTACTGATTTTAACGGCAATTCTGTAACAGTAACCCTTTGTCAAATGTGTCTGGCTGAATTAAAAATGAAAGCCGCGACTGAATACAGGAGCATGACCGAGGAGCGGGCTAAACTGAATCGTTTCAAGATTGGTGATCATGTGTATTTAGAGCATTTGGGAGTAGTCAGCGAGATAAAAAACATGGAAGGCGCTCAAGTGGCAAACAGGACAGACGCAGACGGAGTCCGGAAGGCTACCCCTAAGGAAATCGCAGAATACAAAAAACAGGGGAAGCAATGACGGTGAAAAACGATTCAGTCAATCATTTATCAGTTGTTTTACTTACAGGAGCGGCGGCCGGATGTTTACGGATGCGCGACTTACACGGCCGGAGCCTCCACGGTGAAGTGAAGGAAAATTCAAACCAAGAATGTGAATTGATCAAACGCAGTTTCATGAATCTCCGAAGGCTTTCATCCGAAATTTAGGTGCAGTATGGAAAAAAATTTATGGAAACTTGACATAATGCTGTCAGGTCCCTATTGTATGATTAAATGAATGGCCAGTAAAATGATAGGAGGCGTTCAATATGAAATTGCTGCAAATTAGACTATTGGTTAATGACTTTAAGAAAAGCGTCGAGTTTTATAAAGATTCATTAGGACTTCCAATCAGTTGGTTAGAGAAGGAAATGGAATATGCACTCTTCGATAATGGAGAAACGAAAATAGAGCTTTTATCTCGAGAAAATATGGCTGAAATAGTTGGAGAAGAAAGAAAATCTTTAGACGGAGATGCGCAATCAAGATTTTTGCTTCAGTTTAAGGTAGAAGATGTTGATAAAACGTATGACTATCTGCACAAGCAAGGGATTAAATGCGTCAATGAACCACATGATCGTCAGGAATGGCGTGCACGAGTTGCTCATTTCAGAGATCCAGATAATAATCTTATTGAAATATATAAAATGATATAATTTTTTGACTGGCAGGATTAAGGTAATGCGTTTGTTAACTTACCTTATGATTTTTATAGTCTGCAAGAGAAACATATATAGGTCCAAGACGGAAAGCCTGCGGACACTGATCATTGCACAGCATCACTGTGCTCTGACTGGTGTCCGTTTTTATTTGCACGGAGGGATAACAAATAGATGATGAACACGAAGCGGAAATGCAAACATTCAGACGGCAAGGGCGGCGCATTTAAGCGCAAATAAGGGGATGAATCAGAATACAGGATTTAATCATTCAAAGGAAATATATTGACTTTCATCCTGTTTGTAATGTTAATTAGAAGATGTATACAAAATCATTTTAATGAGGAGGTCTGGATGTGAAAAATAAAGCGGGAATACAAGTTGGACTATGCATTGGACTTTTATGTTTAAGCTTTACCGGTTTCAATCCTTTATTCGGCTCAGCGCATGCTGAAGCGAAGTCTATAGAAAACACAAAAATGACAAGTTGTATAACGAATCAAAAATTTGTTCAGCTTGAGAAAAAATTTGATGCCAGGCTCGGCGTTTATGCGATTGATACAGGTTCAAACAAGACAATCGCCTATCGGCCGAATGAACGGTTTGCTTACGCATCAACCTATAAAGTTCTGGCTGCAGCTGCTGTTCTGAAGAAAAGCTCAAATGAAAAACTTAATGCCATCATCCGCTACAGCAAAGACGATTTAGTTACATATTCTCCAATCACAGAAAAACACCTGGATACAGGCATGAGCCTGAAAGAAATCTCAGAAGCCGCTGTCCGTTACAGCGATAATACCGCCGGGAACCTATTGCTGCAGCAGCTTGGCGGTCCCAAAGGTTTTGAAAAATCATTGAAACAGATCGGGGATCATGTAACGAAAGCTGATCGATTCGAGACGGATCTAAACTCTGCGATTCCCGGGGATCGTCGTGACACAAGCACCGCAAAAGCACTGGCAACTGACCTTAAGACTTTCGCTTTGAGTAACACTCTCACGGCTGACAAGCGCACGATTTTAACAGATTGGATGCGGGGCAACGCTACCGGCGACGAACTGATTCGGGCAGGCGCTCCTGCAGGATGGGAAGTCGGCGATAAATCCGGAGCCGGAAGCTACGGCACACGAAACGACATTGCGATCGTTTGGCAGCCTGACAGAGCCCCAATTGTTTTGGCAATCCTGTCAAACCGGTTTACGGAAGATGCCAATTATAATAATGCTCTTATCGCTGAGGCTGCAAAAGTCGCTCTAAATGCTCTTAAATAAACATTGCCAACATTTTTTATGGACGGTTTTTTATATGTTGAGAATGCGGTATGCCGGTTTCGATGTTATAATGTAAAGCCATAAAAAGATGGGAAGAGGGGGAATTTCGATGCATTACATAACGGCATGCTTAAAAATCATCAGTGATAAAGACCTTAATGAAATAATGAAAGAGTTCAAAAAACTTGAGGAAGAAACGAACAAAGAAGAAGGCTGTATTCAGTTCCATGCTTATCCGCTCGAACCATCAGAACGCAAACTCATGCTTTGGGAGATTTGGGAAAACGAAGAAGCTGTTAAAGTCCATTTTACGAAAAAACATACAAAAGACGTTCAAAAACAAGAATTAACGGAAGTAGAATGGTTAATGAAAAGCAATGTGAATGAGTAAAAGGCTTTGTCTGTTGTTGGCTGACTCTGCCGGCAACCATCATCAGTTTTATTCACTAAAACCCTTGCTGTGCAAGGGTTTTTTACTTTAAAAAGTTCTTTATATGGCAGTCTTTTTATGGGTAAGGAACAGACTTGGAATGAAGATGGCCGCAAGGATGATGACGGATACTAAGAATCCGGCATGGTAGCCTTTTAAACTGTTCGAAATCGTCGGCTGCAATCCTTGTATGACAGTTGCGGTAACGGTTGCGATCACAGCTGACCCAAAGCTGGAACCGAGGTTTTCAATCATATGAATACCGACACCCGCTTCCGGAAGCTGTTTGCTGTCAAGACCTGTATAAGCGTCACTCATCAATGGGAGCATAATTCCTCCAAAACTGGTGCCGCGGATAAATAATACGACGGAAATCCAAATCATACTTGTGTTATCGGTGATAAAAATAAGCGGGATAGATCCGATCAGCGAAAGAACAAGACTGACCGTAACCACGTATTTCGCACCGATCTTATCAATCATTTTTCCGATCAGCGGACGAGTCACGAGCATTCCGACTCCTTGAGGGATTAAAGCGAGTGCTGCTCCGGCTGCCGTGAAATGACGAATGTTTTGAAAAAACAGCGGAAGTATTAACATCGGCCCCATGATGGCAACATTCGCTAAGAACAACCCGATCGAAGATGATAAGAAGCTCTTGTTTGCAAACAAATTCATAGGCAGCACGGTTTGGTTTTTCTGGATCAGATTATATACAAGATAAATGACTGCTGAAACAAGACCGATGCCCACCCATAAAATGGTGTCGCTATTGTTAAATGATGCATGATCCGCCGCTTTTGTAATACCGTACATCAATGCCGCGCTCATTAATGACAAATTGATAATCCCGAAAATATCGAGTTTACGATCTTTGTTGAATGGTTCAAATTCTGGAATGGTTTTCATCATAAGCGGTGCAGCAATCAAAACGATGAACACGTTGATGTAAAAAATCCAATGCCATGAAGCGCCTTGGACGATGAAGCCTCCGATGACAGGTCCTAAGATCGGGCCGAAGATCATAGGGGTACTGACGATTGCCATCACTTTTCCCAGGTTTTCCGGACCTGCCGTTTTAACCAAGAGTGTTGACATAAGCGGAGTCATAATACCGGCGCTGAATCCTTGAAGCAAACGGAAGAAGATGAAGCTGGAAACGTCACGGCTCATCCCCGCAAAAACAGAAATGACACCAAAGGCGATGACTGAGCCGATGAAGATTTTCTTACCGTTATATTTATTCATAAGCCAGCCGGATACGGGTACTGCAATCGCAAGTGCTAAGACATAGCCTGTAACGGACCACTGAATGGTATCCAATGTCGTGTTGAAGTCTTTGGTCAGTTTGTCGATGGCGATGTTTACCATCGTAGAGTCAAGCATTGGAGCGATTGCTCCCAGTGCAATAGCCCAGGCGGCTGTGAGAACTTCTTTTGGCACCCGAAGTTCCTTTCTTTTATGTGTTGACATATTACTCTCCTCTCAAAATTGCTGTCTTTGTTTCCTTGTCAACAAAATAATAGAGTGATTTTGTTTCTTTGTCAACAATAAGAGGGATATAAAAAGGCAGCCCGTTTTCATGGAGAAGGGCTGCCTATGGTTTTATTCATATTTATTCCGATTTCATGTCTGCACCAAGTTTCTTTATTTCTGAATCCAAATGCCTGCTGTATGTTTCCACGAAGTTCAGCATCGTGTCAAATTGTTCATCAGTTACTTGTTCAAACACGATTTTGTCCCGTTCTTGAAACTCTTTGTGCAATTCCTCGTGAATTTTATAAATGACTTTTCCTTGCTCAGTAAGCCTGAAATAGATTTCTTTCTTGTTAAGCGGCTTCTGATAGCTTTCAATAAGGCCTTTATTGATAAGCTTCTTCGTTAATTTACTTATGGCGCCTCTTGTCATATAAAGGGACTCCGCAAGTTTAGTCACATTGGCGTCTTCAATTTTTTCGATGAATTCGATGCAATGCACTTCAGAAGGTTTATGCCCCTTAAGGCTTTCTTCCATCTTCAGCCTATTCAGCCACACCATCTTGTTAAAAAAGTCCCTGAAATCCGTGAGGAGCTGTTCTTTTTTGTCCATGTCCCGTCCTCCTGCTCGGTGGTGCTTACACAATATTATAAAATGTTTGTTTCTTTTTCAACAATCGTAAAGTTATTATTTAGGAACTGAGAGATAGTGCGCAGAAATAAGAAGGAGGGGGAACAGAAGAAGTATTCTATTTAAAAAGCGGCTTTTTAACCGAAACGTGGGTTTTCGGGTATTTTTCTTTCCGTATTCGTTACTTGCTCTGTTTCATAACAGGCCAACACTACAGCCTTATAAAAAAGCAGGCTGCACAATGAGCCTGCTTGAGATTCGCATCAATCATTTTCCTGTTGCGGCATCATGAAAAGCGTCGATTGCGGTTGTGTATTTCAAGACGTTTTTAGACACTTTGGCGGTTGCGCCTAATGGGTACGCGTCTGACAGAACGCTGGAGTGAGCTTCGGGTTCCCAGTAAAATACGCCGATTCCTTTGCCGTTCGGAACCGCTTTCACCAGTTTTATGGTGTCTTTTATGGTCCAGTAGGAATCTTTCGGATTATTTTCATCTCCGCCCAGTTCAACCACCATGACTTCCTTGTTGTAGCGTGAGGCGATGTCATTCAAATTAGATGATAAATGGCTGGTGAGCTCCCAGTACGGCTTGCCTTCCCAATAGGGATAGAACGAAACGCCGATGATGTCGGTTTTTCCTCCGTTTTTAATGAATTGATCAAACCACCATCTGAATAGGCTGTTGTCCGTGCCGTGTGCCAAATGGCTGATGACCTTGGTGGCCGGGCTGACGGATTTCACGGCGTCATAGCCTTTGTTCAGTAAGCCGGTCAATTTGCTGAAATCGTTCGTGCTGCCGTCGGGCAGTAAAATTCCTGAATTCATTTCATTCCCTACTTGCACCCAATCAGGGGAGATGCCGTGATTTTTAAGTTCTTTCATGACATCGTACGTATGGTTATACACGGCTGCCTGCAGCTGGCTGTTTGAATAACCGTTCCATTTGTTCGGCTTGATCTGGTGGCCTGGATCAGCGAACACATCACTGTAATGGAAGTCAACCATTACCTTCATTCCTAACGCTTTTGCCCTTTTGGCCGCCGCAAGTACGCCCGCTTTGTCACTATAGCCGAGCATGGTCCATGTTGTGCCGTCTTTCAGCCAATAATAGCTGCTTGGCGGATTCACAAACACTCTCAGTCTCACGGCATTTATTCCGTGATCTTTAAGAATCTGCAAGGCATCTTTCTGTTTTCCGCCGTCATCCAGCCAGCGCACACCTTCGTCCTCCATTTGTTTCAGCCATCCTATATCAGCGCCATAGGCAAACGGGGCTTCCGCTTTTGCTTTAGGAGACTTCTCAAAGAATGTAAAAGCAGTGAAAATGAGAGAAAGACAGATTGCGTTTACAAATACACGTTTCAATCGGTTTTTGAACATCACAATACCTCCTGATAAAAAAAATTGTTGATTGATTTCACTCTGAATGTTTCAGCTGCCATTCTCCAATAACGTCGTGAAACGCTGAAACGCCTGAATTCCTTCGGGTGTCATTTTAAAAACGCCTGCATCGGTCAGTGCGCGTAAAAATACATTCGCGGTTTCTTTTTGTAAAACAGCGGCTGCATTCTCCGATGTCACGTCTTTATCCGCTTTGATGTTTTCAGCCCACGGAAGATGAATATCTTTGATGTCATGAGGTTCATTCAGTAAATACTTTTTCACTTCTGCCAGCTCATCTTTCAGGCGGGGAGGTAAAACGGCGAGTCCCATCACTTCAATCAGACCGATATTTTCTCTTTTGATGTGATGCACATCTTGATGCGGGTGAAAAATGCCATCCGGATAATTTTCGGAGGTGCGGTTGTTTCTGAGAGCGAGATCGATTTCAAAATCCGTTCCCCTGCGTCTGGCAATTGGGGTGACGGTATTATGGGGTTCATTTGTCTTTGCGATGATGCTGACGGTTTCGTCTGAATATTCCCGCCACTTTTCAAAAACATACGCAGCGGCATCTGTCAGCAAATCCGGATCTTTTGCGCGAAGGCGGATCACTGATACCGGCCACTTCACGGCTTCGGCCTGAACGTCTGGAAAATGACGCATATGAAAAGGGTAGAGGGAACCCGCTTTTGCCATCGGAAACTCATGGGCGCCGCCTTGATAATGATCGTGTGAAAGAATGGAACCTCCTACGATCGGCAAGTCTGCGTTTGATCCCGCGAAATAGTGGGGGAAGATTTCCGTTATGGCCAGAAGCCTTCTGAAGCTGTCGCGGCTGATGTTCATCGGCTTGTGCACGCTTGATAGAAAGATAGCATGCTCGCTGTAATACGCATAAGGGGAGTATTGAAACCCCCACTGTTCTCCCGCTAAGTCAAGCCTGATGATGCGGTGATTTGAACGGGCGGGGTGATGCGGTGTTCCGGCATACCCCTCGTTTTCCATACAAAGCAGGCATTTCGGATACCGGTTTTCCGGACTGTTTTTTACCGCGGCGATGTCTTTAGGGTCTTTTTCGGGCTTTGATAAATTAATGGTGATGTCCAATGCCCCAAAAGGTGTTGATGAGCGGTACACGATATTTTTTCGAATGGCCCGCGTCTTAATATAGTCGTTGTTTTGGCTCAGTCTATAAAAATAATCTGTTGCTTTTTTCGGGCAATCTGATAACAATTCGCTGAACGCGGCATTGATCAGAGAAGGGGCCGGTGTGATCACGTCCATGATTCTGCTTCCCAGCATGTCTCTTTCAGCCGGCGTATCGTTTATGATTGACCGTTTTACCGCGTCTTTCACCATTTCGTCCAAATAGTGAAGCCTGTTTTGTTTCTTGATATGTTTCGGTTCTGCATAATCCGTCAGTCCGAGCAGATCGAGAAGTCTGTTTCTTGTATAAATCACATCTGTTTCATTTATGTCGCCTAAGACAGTGCTTTCTTTCAGAAACCCTGCCACTGATTCAAAAACTTCAATGACCGCCGCCTCCATTTCATTTGTCCTTGTATCCGTTTGGATGTTGCCGATGCCAATTCCATGCTGACGCAATGATTTCCGATATGTCCGTTTGTTTCGGATTCCAGCCCAGAATGTTCCGCGCTTTATCGCTGGAAGCGATGAGGGCGCTTGGATCACCGGGTCTTCTTGCAGCCGCTCTTACTTTTATGTCTCTTTCGGTCACTTGCCGGGCCGCTTCCGCCATTTCTGATACGGAAAACCCGCTGCTTGATCCTAAATTGAAAATGCCGCTGTCTCCGCCGTTTTGCAAATATTCCAGAGCGAGAATATGGGCATCGATTAAATCGGAAACATGGACATAATCGCGGATGCACGTGCCGTCTTTTGTATCATAGTCAGTGCCGAATATCAAAACCTCCTCGCGCTGACCGAGCGCGGTTTGTAAAAGGATAGGGATAAGGTGGGTTTCCGGATGATGATCTTCTCCGATGGAACCGTCCGTTTTCGCGCCGGCAACGTTAAAATACCGAAGCGAGACATATTTTATGCCGCAGGCGGTTTCACACCACTTCAGCATTTTTTCTGCCATGAGTTTTGATTCGCCGTATGCGCTTTCCGGCTTTTCGGGCATGTCTTCTGTGATGGGCACTTTTTCAGGTTCGCCGTATACAGCGGCGGATGAAGAAAACACAATGTGTTTCACTCCGAATTCCTGCATGACCTCCAGCGTAATTTGCGTACCGTACACATTATTATTGAAATATGAAAGAGGGTCTTTCATTGATTCGCCGACAAGGGATTGAGCGGCAAAATGGAGAACGCCTGTTACGTTCTCCTTCGCAAACACAGAGCGAAGAAACGGTTTTTCACGGATATCTCCATGGTAAAAAACTGCTTTTTCATGAACAGCTTTCCGGTGGCCTGTCTGGAGATTATCCACAGCTATCGTTTTAAATCCTTTGTTTAATAATTGATCAACCGCATGAGAACCGATATAGCCGGCTCCGCCGAGAACGAGAATCGCCATGATTTATTTTTCCCTCCATTCAGCCGCGCCATCGCTTATATCCGCGATGTAGAAAGAAGCTTCAAGACCTGTCCTGCTGCGGTAGTGAGATGAAACGGCCCGGATAAAGCCGGCGGTTTCTTCACTTTCCACAATGGCTATGGCGCAGCCGCCGAACCCCGCGCCCGTCATCCGCGCTCCGAGTGCTCCTTCTTTCCAGGCTGCTTCAGCCAGCGCGTCTAATTCGTCACCGGTCACTTCATAATCATCGCGTAAAGAACGGTGGGACGCATTCATCAGCTCGCCGAACGTTTTCAAATCATTCGATTTGAGAGCCTCCGCGGCTGAGAGGGTCCGCTCGTTTTCGTTGACCGCGTGCCGGGCTCTTTTACGCAAAGTTTCACAGGAGAGAAGGGATTCGAGTTCGTTGAATTCTTCTCCCGTCAATTCCGCAAGTGAGGCGATATTCCGATATTGCCGCAGTTCTGAAAGAGCCTCGTCACATTCGCTGCGGCGTTCATTATATTTTGAAGCCGCCAGCTCCCGGCGCTTGTTCGTATTCATAATGACGATTTTATATCCGTTAAAAGCAGCCGGAATCATTTCGTGCTCAAGCTTATCGCAGTTTAACAGAATGGCCATGTTCTTTTTGCCTTTTTGCACTGCGAATTGATCCATAATGCCTGAATTCACGCCGATAAATTCATTTTCGACTCTTTTTCCGATAAGCGCCAGTTCAGTATCGGAAACATCCAGGCTGAATAACTTTCTTAAAATGGAACCTGTTAACATTTCAATAGAAGCGGAGGAGCTTAAACCGGCTCCGTTTGGAATCGTACCGTGAAAAAGAATATCCATTCCGCTGTCTATTTGGCCGCCGACTTTAAGAAGGTAATGGATCATCCCCTTCGGATAATTGGCCCAGCCGTCTTCTTTTTTGTATGCTGTGGCGGAAAGATCAAGGCAGACAATGCCGCTGTCAGGAAAGTTTTCTGAGTATAACCGGATCTGGTGATCTCCGCGTTTTGCGCATACGGCATAAGTTCCGATCGTGATCGCGCATGGAAGAACGTGGCCGCCTATATAATCCGTATGTTCCCCGATCAGGTTGATCCGGCCGGGTGCGAAAAACAGTTCTCCGTTACTTCTCTTGAAAATGTCTTCGAATCTTGATTTTAAAAGTTTGGCATCCATGATAAACCTCCGATTCTATTTTGAGGTATGCTCCAGTATGAACTGAATGGCTTTTTGTGAATTTCTGGTGAGGCTGATATATTCCGCTCCTTTCGTTGCGATGAGTTTCACTTGCAGGCGGTCCGCATCTTCTTTAATGTCATCGTAATAAGAGCCGACCTGCGGAGCCAAAATGATCATATCGAAGTCTTTCATGATGTCGTAATGGGATCCGTAGGCGCCTGCTGAGGCGGTAATCGGCACGTTATATTCTTCGGCTCCTTCTGTCAGTGCGTTCGCAAGCATGGCGCTCGTTCCCGCTCCGGCGCACAGCACTAACACATTGGTGCTGTGTTCCAAGGCGGATGAGGATTCCTGAAGATTTGTGCTGATGACGGAGGACGCGTCTTCGGAGGCGCCGGCCATGGCGGGCTGTAATGTTTGCGGCGCGGTTTCAGGCTCGGTGTGTTGGGCTTCTTTCGCCGCTAATACTTTGTCATAAGCTTTACAGAATGGCAGGTATATCAGGAAATCGACAATGATTAATACAGCCGTCAGCACAAAAGCCGAGAGCCCCATGCCGGTTCCGAGAATCAAGCCGGCGGGCGCCGGGGTGGCCCACGGAAGAACATACATAAAACTGTTCATTCCGATAACATCCACGAAAAATTTAAACAGACAGACATTCACCATCGGCGTTACAACAAACGGAATGAAAAAATAAGGATTTAAAATGATCGGCGCAGCAAAGAGCAGAGGTTCGTTTACTGCGAAAGACACCGGAACCGCGGATGCTTTTCCGACAGCTTTCAATTGCTTGGATTTCGCGAAAAGAAGAAAGATAAACGGAACCACAAGGGTTGCGCCGGTTCCTCCCATTGTGCCGACGAAGTTCCCGAGTCCGACGGTCAGCACGTTGGACGCCTGCTCACCTGCATTATGAAGCTGCAGGTTCGCCTCCACATTTGCGTAAATAATAGCTGCGATGGCCGGTTCCACAATAGAAGGCCCGTGAACGCCGACAAACCAGAACAGCGCCATCATTCCCCAAATGACACAAATCCCCAGATAACCGTCTGCGGCGGTAAAAAACGGCGATAAGAGAGAGGAGAGAGCCTCCGCAAACGATACGTTCAGCGTGTTCCTGATCAATAAATCAACGATCACCATGGCCAAAACGGAAAAAGCGAACGGAAAAACATCTTTAAATGTTTGTGAAATGGTACCCGGTACTTCTTTAGGCATTTTAATCGTAATATTTTTCAGCACGCAGAATCTGTAAACGTTCACTGTTATGAAAGCGGATACAAAAGCAGCTAAAAGACCTTTTGTGCCGAGGTATTCCGTGGAGAATCCGCCATCAATTTGAGTGACGCTTAAAATGAGAAACCCGACGACTGAAGCAAGCATCGCTGAAACGGGGTTGATCCCTTTGTTTTTCGGCATTTTTCGGTTCATTGATTCACTCAGGCATTTCGCACTTGTTGCCGCAACGATCAGACCGAGGGCGCCCATTGAATAGTTATAAACTTTCCAAAGCCATTCAGAAACACTTTTAGGCCAAGTGAAACCCAACACTTCCGGCACAGCGGCGGTGAGGATGAAAATGCTCGCGAATAAAATAACAGGCATGGCAGTTAAGAAGCCGTCGCGGATCGCGCCTAAATAAATGTTTCTTGAGATTTTTTCAAAAAACGGTTTTCCCTTTTCGATTTGCTTGATGATACCGTTCATTTTTCCACTCCTTATCGGCAGCTTCGGTAGAGTTCTATAAAATCCTGAATAAGATCACGGAGCAAAAGGGTTGTCATCAAGTGGTCCTGACCGTGAACGAAAATAAATCCTAATTCCATGTCCTTGCCTTCAGCTTCTTCAGCTAACATTTTCGTTTGCGCATTGTGGGCGAGGGTTAAATTTTCATCGGCGCTTTTCAATGCTGCTTCCGTGTTTTCGAAGTTTCCGGCACGGACTTCTTTCAGGACTTTCAATAAAGTGCTTCTGGCGTCGCCGGCATAGGCGACGATTTCAAAACCGAGCATCTGCAATTCTTCCTTTGTCATGAAAAAACCTCCTAAAGACGGCACACATGATGAAAAGAGACTCTTTTCACCATGTATGATCGTTAAATGATTGTTTTTGTTTCACTTACAAGTTTGTACCAGTAGGCCGATTCTTTCGGATACCGTTTTTGGGTGTCAAAGTCGACGTAAAAAAGACCGTAACGTTTGTTGTAGCCGTTGGTCCATGAAAATAAATCCATTAAGGACCATAAGAAGTACCCCTTTACATTGACTCCGTCGGTAATCGCTTTACTGACGGCTTCTAAATAGACTTTTAAATAGTCGATTCTTGCCTTATCCATAATGATGCCGTCTTCAAACTCATCTTTATAGCCCATGCCGTTTTCGGTAATGTACATTTTGTTATATTGCGGATAGTCCCGTTTGATGCGCATCAGCATGTCATACATGCCTTCAGGATAAATAAGCCAGTCCCAATCAGTCCGCTTCAGGCCTTCTTTGTAAATTCTTTCGCCGATTCCTTTTACTTTATAGACCGAAGTGCCCTTATCGCCCGTTCCATTATGGTGAATAACGGTTTCTCCGTCGTACGCTTTGACGAAATGGCATTGATAATGATTGATGCCGAGATAATCATTGCGCGTTGAAGCTTTTTTCATCACGTCAAAGTCATTGTCTGAAAACTCGTATGAAGCGCCGTTTGCCTCACAGATTTCATCCAGAGCCCGCATGGTTTCCTCAGAATAATAACCGAGGTAGGTGGCGTCGAGGAGAAATCTCACTGATAACGCGTCATCCAGAAAACAGGCATGGCGGTCTTCTGCTGTGTCGCTGGCGGGATATTTTGTTTCCAATGAGTGGACGACACCGATTTCTCCCGGATAGCCGCCGTCTTTAAAAAGATTGACGGTCATCGCATGCGCTACCATCATGTGATGGAGGCATTGAATGACTTTTGTGATATCACTTTTAACAGATGGCGGGAAAACCCCGAGTAAATACTGGTTGGTGGCTGTGGGATAAATTTCGTTAAACGTGCTCCAATATCGGATTTCGCTGAATTCTTTAAAGCAAAACTCCGCATAGCTGACGAACGCTTCTATTGCAGCGCGGTTGAGGAAATCTCCCTGGTCAAATAATCCTTTCGGTGTATCGAAATGATGCAGCGTGACAAAAGGGGTGACGTTGCGTTTATGGCACTCTGAGAAAATACGATGATAGTAATCAACACCTTCCTGATTGATTTTGCCCGTGCCGTCAGGGAAAATTCTCGTCCAGGCTATAGAAAGGCGGATGCCGTTTATTCCGAATTTTTCACATAGTTTAATATCTTCCGGAAACTGGCGGTAAAAATCACTTGCCGGATCAGGGCTGAATCTTCCCTGTTTTTCAAGAAATTCATCCCAGGCCACAGGCCCTTTGCCGCCTTCTTTTGTGGCGCCTTCCGCTTGATATGCCGCAGTCGCCCCGCCGAAAATAAAGTCATGAGGTAATTTGAGCATTACTGAATCCTCCTTCGCCAATGTGTGAATTGAAGTTTGTTAATGTTTGTAATTGTTATCTTTTGTTTAATGGTAAACGCATACATTTTTGTTGTCAATAGCTTCATAAAGAAATAACATCTGTGTTCATAGGGATTATATAAGTTTTTCGTTGTTTTATATGTTGATTATGTTGTTTGTTAGTGTTTGTTTTTGTTGACCGGAGTGCCGCGGTGTGTTAGATTGTGTGTAAAGTTGAGGGGATGATTGAACATGTTAAAAAAAGAGCGTCTTTTAAAAATCATCGATATCGTAAACTCGCGGGGGTTTATTACGGTGAGTGATATTATCGATGAATTGGCAGTTTCTGATATGACAGTGAGAAGAGATCTGGACGAACTGGATAAGGCCGGAAAAATCGTACGTATTCACGGAGGCGCACAGAGCATATCTTATTCCATTGATCACGAATTATCGCATAATGAAAAACTGGGTGTTCAAATGGATGAGAAGGGGAAGATCGCGGAACTCGCAGCTTCATATGTAAATGACGGCGATACCGTTTTTTTAGGGCCCGGCACGACGATTGAACTTTTAGCCAAACACCTGCTGCATAAGCGAATCAGGATTATCACAAACAACTATCCCGTATTTGATATTTTAAAACATGGTGACACTGCGGATACCATCCTGATTGGCGGCGATTTCCGAAAAAATACCGGTGCCTTCGTCGGGCCCATCGTGAACGGCAATCTGCAGAAATTCAATTTTACGAAAGCCTTCATCAGCGCCAACGGCATACATAATGATGAGATTTCTTCTTACAGCATTGAAGAAGGGGAAGCTCATCAAATCGCGCTGAATAATTCGCGGACGAAATTTTTGCTGGCGGATAATAAAAAATTCAACCGGGAAGATTTTTACGTATTCTATAACTTGCACGATATGGATTATCTGATTACGGATGATAAAGTGATGAAAGATGTTCAAATTCATTACGAGCAATATGTAGATGTCAAAATCGCAAAAAAATAAAAAAGGCGGGCGGTTCGATGAAAGGGGTTATTTTTGATTTCAACGGCACGATGTTTCAAGATTCGCATCTGCACGAAAAAGCATGGTTTTTCATGGTGAAAAAATACGCGCCGAAAACCATTTCTGATGAAGACATTTTCGTTAACATTCACGGGAGAACAAACAGTGAAATCCTGACGTATTTTATTTCCGGCGATTTAACAAATGAAGAAATCAAGAAGCTGTCTTTTGAAAAAGAAGCCTACTACAGAGAATTATGCCTTGAAAACAAAGATGAGTTAAAGCTGACGAAGGGACTGACCGGCGTATTGAACCATCTGAAAAAATCAGAAACGCCGATGACCATTGCCACGGCTACGGTAAAGGAAAATGTCGAGTTTTACTTTGACGTCTTTCAGTTGGATCGGTGGTTTGATTTTGACAAAGTCACGTTTGATGACGGGAGCTTCCCCGGAAAACCGGCGCCGGATATTTTTCTCATCGCATCGGAAAAGTTAGGCCTCAGGCCTGAAGAATGCTTAGTCATTGAAGATGCCTTTTCGGGGCTCACAGCGGCGAAAAAAGCAGGTGCAGGCAAGATTATGGCCATTGACCCGCTCGGAAAAAACTGCGCGCTATTTGAAGAAAAACAGCTGGCGGATGACGGGATACTGACAGATTTCACCTCGTTTTTTGAGGTGATTGCCGGACATTCTGTTTGAGAGATCAGCCGGTTCTTCATGCCGATATGGCTGTACAGGCTGCGGACTCCGTTCGCAACACGGGATGTTTTTGTGTTCGGCGGTGTCTGCTTCTCGTGAAGAAAGGGGTTTCGCTTTTTAATCGGAGTCACTTTTAAGACAGGGGTATCCCTGTTTTTTTAATTCCTCGTATTTACAAACAAGCGCTAAGGTGCTTATTGCTGACTGTTTATATGTTTTACGATAAAATCCTGAGCATACAAGAAAACCAGCCATCCTGTAAGTCCAAGCCCTGATGCGGCAATGAAAGACAGTGAATGGCGAAGGGCGATGCCGATAATGACCAGCATAATGACTGTGGAGGGGATGCCGGAAGCCACGCTGAATGCAAAATGACTTAATGTCTCCTTCGTTTCGCCTTGGATGTACAGCCAAACCATGCTCAGCATACTGACAATTGGTAAAGCCGCTATTATACCTCCATAACTGGGGCTTCTTCTTGATATTTCAGTGATAATCCCAATAATAGCAGCGGAGACAATGATTTTAACGATCGTAAACATCTTCAGCACGCTCCTTCATCAAACTGAATGCTTTTAGGACAAGTGTTCTTTCTTCATTATTCATGCTGTCAAAAAGAAGCTGTTTAAGCTTTTCTTCATCAAGACCGGAATGCCGGTAAAGGACATCCGCCCCCAAACTGGTAAGTTTTAAAATGACTTTCCGCTCATCCTCAACACTTCTGGTTTTATAAACGTACTTTTTCTGCAGTAACCGCTTTATATGTTCCGAAGCGGTATTATGTGATACTTGAATCGCTTCGGCAATGTCTTTTATTCCGACTGCCTTCTCTTTTTGAATGACTTGCAGAATCCGTACACCTTGGTGAGTGATTTTTTCATGGTGCTGATAACGGAGCCGGTAATAAATATCTGTCCAGAGGTCATTTAATCGCATGATTTCGTTTGACATTATCATCCACCTTCTATCGTTTATTAAGATTATATCTTATATTACGATATATTTTTGCGGATTGAAAGCAATTTTTGAGTATGAGGGAGCGGCATTCGTTCTGTTTTTAGAAGATTGGAAGAGACAAGCGGCCGCAGCTTCAACGAATAAACTTGTTTCATATACTCTCAATAAGTTATTTCCTTTATTTTGGAAACGCCAGCTTAATACCTTCCGCATATAAATAAGGGCACTGACAATATGATAAAGAACCAAAGTATATATTCAAATGCAGTTTTTTTCAGCAGGGCAGTCTTGTGCTGATAGAAAAAGATACGGGGGATAAAAAGCGGGTAAGAAGATAAGGAAAGGAGAGAGACGGATGGAACTTGATTTTGTGATTCGTCTGGCGGTTGCGGGTCTGCTTGGGGCTCTTATTGGATTGGAGAGAGAATTCAGGGCGAAGGAAGCCGGTTTGAGGACGCATTTTTTAGTGGCCGTCGGCAGCGCCTTGATGATGATCGTTTCCAAATACGGCTTTTTTGATTTGTTATCCAACAGCCATACGTCCTTTGATCCGAGCCGGGTGGCGGCGCAGGTCGTCAGCGGCGTCGGATTTTTAGGAGCCGGCACGATTATTTTGCAGCGGCATGTCGTGCGGGGGCTTACGACGGCCGCGGGGATTTGGGCTACGTCGGGCATCGGGCTGACGATCGGGGCAGGTATGTATGTCATCGGCATCAGCGGCACGATTTTGGCGTTAATCGGGCTTGAACTGTTAAATTTTCTGTTTAAACCGGCGGCGCATTCTTTGTCTGTCAGTTTCAGGATTGAGGAGAAAGCCGTCATGCATGATATTTTAACTTCTCTTGAGGAAAAAGGAATTCTTATTACGTCCTATGAATTGAATAAGGCGGTGCTTGAAGTGAAGGGAAGGGTGAAAAGCAAAAGCGGGAAAGCGGCGGTAATGGAAAAAGTTCAAGCTCTCCCGTATATTCTGTCGGTCAAAGTTGAATAGCAGACAGGGGAAGCCTCCTGTCTGCAGTCATTTCTTTTCAAACATTAATACCAAGGATAGAACGGGATATACGGCCGCGGATAGTATGGATATGGTCTAGGATAATAATAAGGCGGCCGCGGATAGTATGGATATGGTCTAGGATAATAATAAGGCGGCCGCGGATAGTATGGATATGGTCTAGGATAATAATAAGGCGGCCGCGGATAGTATGGATATGGTCTGGGGAAATAATAAGGCGGCCGCGGATAATGATATGGCACCCGTTCGTGGCTCTCGGCTGTGTATTCATGATAGAAAGGATCGTACAAGAGGAAAACCTCCTTTTCAAATGTTTGGTTCCGTTTACCTTATTCCTGTATGCCCGGTATGGTGTACGTACAACGGGCAAAAAAAAGACGCCGGTTATCATCCGGCATCTTTTTTTACACTTTCACATCAATTGAATGTCCGGCAGTCGGGTGCTGGGACGGCAGCATTTTCACTGTTTCTTCCGCCGCAGCCTGTGCTTGCTGCATGACCGTTTTTGTTAAAGCGATATTTACATTCTGCGCCAGAGATGCTTGGTGCATAGCGATTGATAACGCAGGGATATCCATAGCTCCACCTCCTTATCCCTTCATATCGGCGGCATGCTCTGATTATGAAGGAGACTGGCGGTTTCTTTTTACGGCCCATTCTAAAAATGCGGCAGCGCATACCCCGAGGGTATAGGCGAAAATGTCACTCCAGACAAATTGCCAGCCGAGGATCAGCCCGCCGAGCGTGCTGCTTCTGATTGCGTCAATCCAAGGCGCGTGATACAGCTGGCTGCATTCAATCAGACAGCAAAACGAGAGGCTCAAAAATGCGGCTGTTTCCGTCCGTATGTGCCGAAACAAAAGCCCGAATCCTGTGAAAATCATTGCCGACCACAAGGCATCTCCTAAATAAGCGTTTATGATGCCGGGCAATAGGGCGGTGATGTATGCGGTTCTGGACAGCAAACCGAATGCGATGATAAAAACGGTACATATTCCGTATGTCAATGGATGTCTATTCACTTCACACTGTTCCCCTTTTTTTTGTACTCCCATGTATTGTAAGGAACGACGGAGAAGCTGTCTATGAAAAAAACGGCCCGGGAGGCCGCTTTTTTTGCGTTATCTGGCTTTTAGGTTGACGTGGTCTGCTTTTTGGTCACTGCCGATGACGAAGCGGAGCTCATACTGCCCCGTATGGTAGACGTAATCTGTTTCGCCCGTTTTTGGCACTGTCAGGATTTTGTCAGCGCTGCCGATTTGTTTGCTTAAGACGTCAGGTGTGACGCTTCCGAGGTTTAAGCGCCGCTCGACCCCCGTTCCGAAATAGCGTATTTCCGAGATTTTTCCGTTTTTATGATAGGAAAATCCATAACCGGGGTTTCCCATGTTCCAGCTGTATAAATCAAATGGATTGCGGCTGTCTGCTTTTTGTTCCGGCTCGCCGATTTTATCGTAAACGTCCTGTCTTGTGCTTTGGTTGATTTTCAGGCCTTTCACATTTTGCGGCATTTCCCCTTTAAATGCCGATTGGTAAAGGCTGTTCACCAGTTCTTGTGCACGTTGGTTTTCTGTTTTTGAAGCGGCTGCGGCATGGACGGGCTGTATAACCGAAAATGCTTCTGCGCCGAATGCGCATCCCGTGAGCATCACTGCCGATAATCCCGTGGCGAGTGTTTTTTTCTTCAACATATGTGAACGCCTCCTTTTTACCGCTCATACCCGTATGTTTCCTGAGATAAACGAGATGTTTTAGTGAAAGGCCGGCTGGGAATCATAGAGGATGTATAGAGGGGTACAGAAAGGGGAAAAGAAAATGGCTGATACAAAGAAGGTTACAATCAATGGGGTTGAAATGGAAGCGCCGGACGGTCAAACCGTTTTGCAGCTTTTGAACAATAGTTCAATTGACGTGCCGCATGTGTGTTATCACCCGAGTCTCGGGCCGATTGAAACGTGCGATACCTGTATCGTCAATGTTAACGGGGAACTGGTGCGTTCGTGTTCCGCGCAAATAAAGGACGGAGATGTCATCGATACGCTTTCGTCCGATGTGAAAAAAGCGCAGATTATCGGCATGGACAACATTTTGCACAACCATGAATTGTACTGCACGGTCTGTGATTACAACAATGGGAGCTGCGAAGTACATAATACCGTAAAGGAAATGAAAATCAATCATCAAAGCATTCCGTTCGATCAAAAACCGTATCCTAAAGATGAATCAAATCCGTTTTACCGATATGATCCCGACCAGTGCATTTTGTGCGGACGCTGCGTCGAAGCCTGTCAGGACGTACAGGTAACCGAAACCTTAAGCATTGATTGGGAGCGGAAACGCCCGCGGGTCATTTGGGATCAGGATGTGCCGATCAATGAATCATCATGTGTTTCCTGCGGACATTGTTCGACGGTATGTCCGTGTAATGCCATGATGGAAAAAGGCATGGAAGGCGAAGCGGGGTATTTAACAGGCATTAACCAAGAGACGCTTCGTCCGATGATTGACATCACAAAAGGCGTCGAAACCGGATACGGATCGATTTTGGCCATATCGGACATGGAATCGGCCATGCGGGATGAAAGAATCAAGAAAACGAAAACCGTATGCACTTACTGCGGTGTCGGCTGCAGTTTTGATATATGGACGAAAGGAAGAGACATTTTAAAGGTAGAACCTCAGGCCGAGGCGCCCGCAAATGGCATTTCGACGTGTGTGAAAGGGAAATTCGGCTGGGATTTCGTCAATAGTGAAAAGCGCCTTACCAAACCGCTTATCCGGGAAGGAGACTCGTTTCGGGAGGCGGAATGGGATGAAGCGCTGCAGCTGATCGCTGATAAATTTACCGATATAAAAGAACATTTCGGCCCGGACGCACTTGCCTTTATCACATCTTCCAAATGCACGAATGAAGAATCATACGTGATGCAGAAGCTTGCAAGAGCCGTCATCGGCACAAATAATGTCGACAACTGCTCACGCTACTGCCAGTCTCCCGCCACGGCCGGATTGTTCAGAACGGTCGGATACGGCGGTGATTCAGGGTCGATTACAGATATAGAAAAAGCTGAGCTCGTGCTGATTATCGGCTCAAATACGTCTGAGTCTCACCCCGTCCTGTCCACACGCATTAAACGTTCTCATAAACTGCACGGACAGAAGCTCGTCGTCGCTGACTTGCGAAAACATGAAATGGCCGAGCGCTCCGATGTGTTTTTCCAGCCGCGTGCCGGATCAGATATTGTCTGGCTGAATGCCGTATCGAAATATCTGCTGGATCACGATTTGGCGGATACTGCATTTCTGAAGGAGAGAGTGAACGGATTAGATGAATTCGTGAAAAGCCTTGAACCTTATACAATGGAATATGCGGAAAAACATACCGGTGTGGACAAGGATACCCTAATCAAAGTGGCCCGGATGATTCATGAAGCCGGCAGCGTGTGCGCACTGTGGGCGATGGGTGTCACCCAGCATATCGGAGGAAGTGATACGAGCACGGCCATTTCCAACATGCTTCTTGTGACCGGAAATTACGGCAAGCCCGGCGCAGGCTCATATCCGCTTCGGGGCCATAATAACGTGCAGGGAGCCAGTGATTTCGGCAGTATGCCTGACAGCTTCCCCGGCTATGAAAAAGTAACGGATGAAAAAGCCCGCAAAAAGTATGAGCAGGGCTGGGGAACAGACCTGCCGAAAGAAATCGGAATGACAAATCATGAAATGATCGAAGGCATCCACTCAGGAAAACTGAAGTCCATGTACTTAAAAGGAGAAGAAATGGGGCTTGTCGACTCCAATATTAACCATGTTCATGCCGCATTTGAAAAGCTTGATTTCTTCGTTGTGCAGGATATCTTTCTTTCGCGTACGGCCGAGTTCGCCGATGTCGTGCTTCCGGCAAGCCCGAGCCTTGAAAAAGAAGGGACGTTTACGAATACGGAACGGAGGGTGCAGCGTCTTTACGAAGTGTTTGAACCGCTGGGCGATTCAAAGCCTGATTGGCAGATCATTACGGACATCGCCAACCGTCTGGGCGCTGATTGGCACTATGAACATCCGGCAGACATTATGGAAGAAGCGGCAATGCTTTCGCCGCTCTACGCAGGCGTCACTTACGAACGTCTCGAAGGCTACAATTCACTGCAATGGCCGGTTGCAGCGGACGGAACCGATTCACCGCTTTTATTTACGGACAAGTTCCCGTTTTCAGACGGCAAAGCGATTCTATATCCCGTTCAGTGGACCGAGCCGAAAGAATTTGATGAAGAATATGATATCCATGTGAATAACGGGAGGCTGCTCGAGCATTTTCACGAAGGGAATCTGACTTACCGATCAAAAGGAATATCCGAAAAAACACCGAGTGTGTTCCTTGAGGTCTCGCCCGAACTCGCCGAAGAAAGAGGGCTGGAAGACGGAACGCTTGTCCGTCTGACTTCACCGTACGGAAATGTGAAAGTCAAATGCGTCATCACAGACAGGGTAAAAGGCAAACAAGTCTACCTCCCGATGAACGATTCAAAAGACGCCGCCATTAACCTTTTGACAAGCAGCTATGCGGATAAGGATACCGATACACCGGCTTATAAAGAAACATCAGCGAAGATGGAGATTTTGAAAAAAGAAGGCGTTAATCCGCTTCCGAAAATCAATTTCCGTTACGGAAACCCGCAGCCGCAGATCGGTGTCCGGGTTGATCGGAAATGGGCGCGTAAAGATTATGTATTTCCGGGAGACGCCGTAAAAAGGGGGAAGCAGCAAAATGGCTAAAGCAATCAGCGGCATCCGAAAACAGACCGTCACAGAAGAAGACAAACGAAAAAAGGACTTAGAAGAGATCGAGACGGCTCTTTTACGAAATAAAGACGCGATTTTGGAATCTCTGCACATTCTTCAGCACATGAACGAGCGCGGCGTTTTGGCGCTTCTGCGCGGGCTCTTCGGCCAGGGAGACAAAGTGATGGATATCCTCGTGAAGAAGGCGAATACTCCGGAAGCGGCCAATATGCTGAAAAATCTCCTGCTGTTAAGCGGCGTTCTCGGCATGCTCGATGTAAAACAGCTTGAGCCGTTTATCGTTAAAATCAATGCGGGGGTCACAAAGGCCGTCGAGGAAAAAGACAGCGGCAGGAAGACCGGGTATTTTGATATCGTCCGCGCTTTAAAAGACCCGGAAATCAACAAGGCCGTCACTCTGCTGTTTTCTTTCCTGAAAGGCATGGGCGCTGATACGGACGATATGGAAAGAAATACGCAGCCTCCTGAAGACCAAAAGCAGCACCAGAAACCGCAGACGAATGAGTGAACATATCTCCCGAGCCTGGCCGAAGGCTCGGGTTTTTTGCGTGCTTCTGCTGTTTTCTTGGGAGAAATTTCACCTCCGGATTCATGACTTTTGTTGTGTTATGTTAATAGTTAAGGTTATGAATAGAAAAAAATTGAAAATATGTGCTAGGATAAAATTCAAGGTACGTCAACTATTCAAATATGAAACAATCAGGAGTGATGAAACATGAGTAAGCTGAGGAGCACGAGACAAGCCATCCAAAGAACCCTGATGAAAGGAAAAAACGGCCTGGACGTATACAACCCTTTTCCTTGGTATGAAAAAATGAGACGGGAAAGCCCTATACACTTTGATGAAGAAACGAAGGTTTGGAGTGTGTTTTTATACGATGATGTCAAAAAAGTCATCAGTGATAAAGAGACGTTCTCAAGCCTCATGACTGATGTGAAAAGCTCGATTGCAAAGTCCATGCTGAATATGGACCCGCCGAAGCATACCCAAATCAGATCCGCCGTCAATCGCGCTTTCACTCCCCGCGTCTTGAAGGAATGGGAGCCGAGAATTAAAGACATTACCGATCATCTCCTGAAACAGGCAAAGAACAAAGGGCGGATTGATATCGTTAAAGATCTCTCTTACCCTTTGCCGGTCATGGTGATTTCAGAATTATTAGGCGTTCCGTCCGAACGTATGGATCAGTTTAAAAAATGGTCGGACATTCTCGTCAGCATGCCGAAAGATGCGAGTCCTGAAGCGGCGGAGAAAAATCAGCAGGAACGTGACCAATGTGAGGCGGAGCTGGCGGCGTTTTTTGCGGAAATAATAGAAAGCAAACGAAAACAGCCCGGCCAAGACATTATTTCTATTTTGATAAAAGAGGAAGAAGAGGGAGAGAAGCTCACGGCAGAAGATCTGATCCCGTTTTGCAACCTGCTTTTAGTGGCGGGAAATGAAACAACGACTAATCTCATTTCAAATGCGGTTTACAGCATATTAGAGACGCCCGGCCTTTATGAAGAGCTGAGACAGGACCCTTCTCTCATCGTGCAAACGGTGGAAGAGACGCTGCGTTTTCGCGCTCCCGCTCCGTTTGTCAGAAGGACGGTCCGGCACGACACTGAACTGCGCGGACGCCGCTTGAAAAGCGGGGAGATCGTTCTCTGCTACGTTGCATCTGCCAACCGTGATGAAAACAAATTTGAGAAGGCGGGCGTATTTGATATTCATCGCCAATCGAATCCGCACCTTTCCTTCGGATTCGGCGTACACTTCTGCTTAGGCGCTCCGCTTGCCAGACTTGAAGCGGAAGTGGCGCTGAAAGGAATTGTAAAAGCCTTTTCACACCTTGAGCCGGTCCAGATTGAGCCGATCCGAAACAGTGTCATGTACGGGCTGGAGTCTTTAGAAGCGGAGATAAACGAAAATGAGGGAGAAGAAAAATGATGAGAAAAACACACATCGCCATTATTAATGTGGCCGCTCACGGTCATGTCAATCCCACGCTGCCTGTAGCCGAGGAACTTGTCAATCGCGGGTATAAAGTGACATTCGCTACGACTGAGGAATTCGAAGCTTCCGTTGCCAAAACGGGCGCCATTCCCGTTTTATACCGCACAAGCATAAAGGCGGACCCGGAGACGATAAAAGAACGGGTAAATAAAAATGATGCGTTTGTGATGTTTCTGGAAGAAGCGGTTGAAGTGCTTCCGCAGCTGGAAGAGCTGTACAAAGACGACCTTCCTGACATCGTCCTGTTTGATTTTTTAGCTCTTGCCGGAAAATTGTTTGCGGATAATAGCGGCATCCCGGCCGTAAAGTTCTGCCCGAGCTATGCAATGAATGAGTATTTTCAATTAGGAAGAGACGAAGAAACACTGGAAGCGGCCAAACAGGCGATAGAAGAATACCAGGAGCAGATTGAAAATGAACAATTGAAACGGATGACAATGGAAGAATTTTTTATGCCTGAAAAACTGAATATTGTCTTTATGCCAAGGGCCTTTCAGCCGAAACAGGAAACCTTTGATGAACGATTCTGTTTTGCGGGTCCGTCTCTTGGAGAACGCACAAATACGGGAAGTCTGGAAATTGATGCAGCCGATGACCGTCCGCTTATGCTCATCTCACTGGGAACGGCGTTTAACGCCTGGCCTGAATTTTACCAGATGTGTATTGACGCGTTTCGGGACTCGGACTGGCGGGTTATTATGTCAGTCGGCACAACAATTGATCCGGAAAGTTTTTCGGATGTCCCCGATCACTTTATCATCCGCCAGCACGTTCCTCAGCTTGATGTGCTGGAGAAAGCAAAGCTGTTCGTATCTCACGGCGGGATGAACAGTACAATGGAGGCGATGAATGCGGGTGTCCCGCTCGTTGTCGTTCCGCAAATGCACGAACAAGAGGTTACCGCAAAGCGTGTGGATGAATTGGGGCTTGGCGTGCATCTGCCGCCGAAAGAAGTCACTGTGGCCCGTTTGCAAAAAGACGTTCAAAACGTATACGGCGATAAAAACATCCTCAGCCGCGTGAAAAGCATGCAGCAGAAAATAGAAGAAACCGGCGGCCCCAAACAGGCTGTTTGTGCCATTGAAGAATTTTTGAAAAAGGCGGCCGTCGAAAATTGATTGAGAAACAGGCAGCGCACCGGAAGACGGCTGCCTGTTTTGTTATATGTTTTTCTTCATGCCGCATCTCCGGCATTCCCTCAAAAATTTTCCGCCCTTCACTGAGCTTTTAAACAGCGTGTAGTCGCAATTGTCACATCGGCCGCTGTGAACATCAGGATATTCATTGAACTCATAAATGACCGAAGTATCGTATCCTTTTGTCTCGAACTCTTTTTTTGTTTCCATGATTGAAAATCCCTCCGCGAATCAAATCGTTCTGCCCGGTTAATGATACAGCAACTGCACGGGGGATTCAACGGGAGCATAGCTTGATTTTCCCGGCTGATTGCGTAACAATAATAGAAATAAATGACGGCCTGCCATAGGGCGCCCGGCATCTGAAGGGAAGAAGAAAACAGCGATGGGAAAAGGATTGAACGGGAAACGGATTGCCATCGGCGGTTCGCGGAAAACAGAAGAGATCACAAGATTAATAGAAAAGCAGGGCGGAACGGTGATCGTCCGTTCCCTCCAAGGAACCGTATACCTGGCGGAGGATCAAATGGAACCCGACGTAAGAACATTTGCCGGGCAAAAAGCCGACTGGGTGATATTCACCACAGGCATCGGTACGGAAACGTTATTGTCGGTATCGGAAAAAATCGGTCTGAAAGAAGAATTTTTAGCGGCCGTTCATGAAGCGAAAATCGGCTGCAGAGGCTATAAAACATATGCGGCCTTAAAAAAGCTCGGCATCACGCCGCATGCCTCAGATGAAGACGGTACAACAAGAGGGCTGATCCGCTCCTTGGAACGATTTGACTTTAAAGATAAAAAAGTCATGATACAGCTTCATGGCGAAAAAGCGCCGGTCTTAACGGAGTTCCTTGAGAAAAACGGAGCGGAGGTATTCCCTGTTCTGCCGTATCAGCATATCCCGCCTGAAAGGGAGACGGTTGATAAACTGCTGGGAGAGCTGTTAAACGGAGAGGTCGATGCCGTATGTTTTACGACAGCCATTCAAGTGCGCTCTCTCTTTGATTATGCAAAAGAAAAAGGGTTCACAAAAGAATTGCAGCAGGCATTCGAAAAACAAGTGCTTGCCGCCGCAGTCGGCAAAGTGACGGCTGAAGCGATCCGGGATGAAGGGGTAAAGAGGGTCCTTGCTCCGGACATTGAGCGGATGGGGGCGATGATTATTGAATTATCCCGTTACTATGAATCTCTGACCTTGTCATAAACCATCATTCAGCAGGGAAAAAAGCCTACGCTTCCCTGCTGAATTTTTTTAATTGCCAATGTTCCGTGAAAAGGGAAGGATATGTCAAGGCGCTGAGTATGATACATGTAAGAAGAGCGGAGGCCATCGTTGTAAAAACGATCAGCAGCTGAAAGCGCACCGCCTGTATCGGATCAGCCCCCGCTAAAATCTGCCCCGTCATCATGCCGGGAAGCTGAACGAGACCCAATGTTTTCTGGCTTTCAAGCGTCGGGATCATACTGAGCTTCATACTGGACGTCAATATCTGCCGGACGGCCTGCTTAGGCGTTCCTCCGAGAGAGAGAATCAGCTGGATTTCTTCTTTCCGCAGGTCTGCTTCCGAACTGAGCCTGCTTAAAAACAGGCTTGAGAGCACCATGGAGTTTCCGATGACCATGCCGCTTATCGGAATGACATATCTTGAAGTGAACGGAATGATGTGAAGGGTCAGTAAAAGTCCCTGCGTCACGGTTTCCGCGATCGCCAGTGTCAGAAAAACGCGCCAAAATGAGCCGATCCGCATTTTTTTCCGTTTGGCGACATTGTGCGAAGCGGCCGTGAGCATGAGAAGCACCATTAATATGATAAATATCGGGTGATCACCGCGAAAAATCAGCGACAGCACATAGCCGATGATAAGCAGCTGAATGACGGCCCTGACGGTTGCGACGATCATATCCTTTTCGACGCCGGCTTTAAAAGATGTAGACAGGAATAAAGCGATAATGACAAATATACTTGTCAATAACAGAGAAAGATCATTCATATCAGCACCCGCTCCCTTGTAAAAGCGCCCGGGCCTTTTCGTGTTTCGGTTCCTTAAAGAACGTTTTCGTTTCCGCGGTCTCTAAAAGCCGACCCTCAGCCATAAACCATACCGTATCGGATAATCGTTCCGCTTGTTCAAGGTTATGGGTGATCCACAGGACCGTCAGCTGTTTTTGCCGATGGAGTTTCGTAATCAGTTTCTCAATGATGAGAACGGATGACGGGTCCAGCGCCGAGGTGATTTCATCCAGCAGCAGGATGGACGGCAGTCCGGCGAGAGTTCGCGCTAATGAGAGCTTCTGCCGCTGCCCTCCGGATAATTCTTTTGCATTTCGATCCAGAAGCCCGCGCGGAAGGTCTGTAAAATCTGCGAGCTCTTCAGGCGTATAGTGCTGTGTCCCGTGGAGTTTTTCTGCGAGCAGAAGGTTGTCCCGCACCGTTCCCTCGAGGACGGGAGCTGATTGAAATGCAAGGCCCGCGGTTTTTCTGAGCTCTCTGATGTCCCAGTGTCTTATTTCTTTTCCGAATACAAGCACTTCCCCTTCATCAGGTGTATTCATCAGATTGCACAGTGACAGCAATGTGCTTTTTCCTGCGCCGGAAGGGCCTATCAACGCCGTGATAGAACCTTTTTGAATATGTCCGGTTACACGGCTGAGGACATCAAAGGACGTATTGTTTTGTTCAAAGCGTTTGCCGGCTGACAGAAAAGATATTGCCGGAATTTCTTCTTTCATACAGGAGGACACCTTTCGTAAAAAAATCAGGAACCGGTGAGATTGGCTGACGTTTGCTCAGCCGTTTTCTGGTCTGTCTGCCGGGAAGCGAATGTATGCATGACCATTCCCGCAATAATAATGAACAGTCCGGCAAATGAAAGAAGTGACGGAAACGCCGCGGATAAAAAGACGATTTCGCCGATCAGTGCAAAAAGAACCTCTCCGGACTGCGTCGCTTCAACAGCAGCGAGCTTCTGCGGCTCATTCCTCACCATATCGGTGGCGCGGAAAAATAATACTGTTGCGATAACGCCAGAGCTGAGTGCGACGATAAAGGATTGGAATGACTGTCCCATTGACGGAAGCCCGTCTCTATGCCAGCCGAAAGCGGCGATCAAAAGCCAAAACGGAAGGCTTGCGAGCGTCATGCCGAGCACCCGCTGAAACGTATCGAGTTTTCCGCCGTATTGTTCCAGCATTTTGCGGTTGCCGAGCGGATAGGAAAAAGCGGCGATGACGACCGGCACAACGCTGAATAGTATCGTGCGGCCGGACAGAGAACCCGCATGCTGAAGCTGAATCAGACCGGCTCCGATCAGGATGATGACGGAAGTAACCAGCGAAATCAGCGGGATCTTTTGTCTGGCGGAAACCGGGCCCGCCGGTGAATTTTTTGTTTCGTAGAAAAACGGCGACAGAAGCACACCCGCGACAATTGTAATCTGCCACGTGCCGGCGATCAGCCAGCCCGGCCCATATGCCGCCGCAAACGTAATCGGGGCATAAAAAAGCACGAACCCGGTAAAACTCCACTTCAGCCAAAAAAACGGTTTTTTTCGGATTTCATGCCAGAGCGGCGCCCATTTTCCTTTCGCATAAACGATCAAAAATAAAAACGGAACCATAAAAAGAAAACGCAGGGAAGAGCTCCACATCCAGCTTCCGCCGGAAAGCTCCATCGCCCTGTTTAAAATAAATGTGACTGCAAAAAACAGAGATGCCAATATTCCGATCACGATGGCTTTCATTAAATCCCTCATTTTGACACATATTTTTTTATACTATACTATTCACCGGCAGGCTTCGCAATGGAATATGAGAAAATAGCGTTTTAACAAATGATGAATGGGAAACAGACATATACGGAGGTGAAAACAATGCAGAAAGAGGATATTCAAGTGCTTTATTTTGAAGATGACGGCCGCATTCCGAATAACCCGAATCTTCCGCTTGTTATTTATAAAGCGGTATTTAATGAAGAAACGGTGCAGAAAGCAGAGTCCGTCCTCAGCCGGCACGATTGGTCGAACAGCTGGACGGGCGGAGTATTTCCGTATCACCATTTTCACAGCACCACGCACGAAGTTCTTGTCGCGGTAAAAGGAAACGCGGTTTTGAGGTTCGGCGGGGAACAAGGAGCGGATGCCGTTCTTCAAACGGGGGACGCAGCGGTCATTCCGGCCGGCACCGGACATAAAAAACTGTCGGGCAGTTCTGATTTTACCGTGATCGGGGCTTATCCGGGCGGCCGGCAGTACGATACAAAAACGGAGAAAAATGATAGAACTTCAGAAGAAATCAGCCGTGTCCCGCTCCCGGAATGCGACCCCTTTACGGGAAAAACGGGCCCGCTATTAAAATTGTGGGAAAAATGACAGGGGAAAAGCGGATGGTCTGTAAAAAAATAGCCTGAAAGAAACGTTATTACACCCCCGCCATATAAATAATTTCATAAACGAAACAATTCACGTTCAAATTTTGTTCAAAAAGTGTTATTATATAAGAGTAAATCAAATTGGGGTTTTTTATGTTTGCTATTTTCAGAGAGGAAAAAGAAATTTTGACTTATTCAATTGTTTTTGTTGATATAAAAATAATACTGGATATGGCAAAGTGAAAAACTGGGTAGTAAACATTTATTTTTGTAAATGATTGTGCATGAATTCACAATCTTGCTTTTTCATGCTTTTCTGCATGAAGGGGGAAAGGCTACCCTTTCCAAAAAAATCAGCATACTGCTTATAGTAAAGGAGAATCGGATATGCCAGAAACAATCGATCAAACAAATGCATCTGTCAGCCAAGGCCAACGCGATCTTATTGATCAGCTGCTAAAACCTGAAGTTCAAGAATCACTGACTGTTTTAGTGGATCAGCTTCCAAAACTGACTGAGTTAGTAAATATTTTAACGAAGTCTTATGATTTTGCACAGTCTGTAGCGACAGACGAAGTATTGAAGAGCGATACAGTGGGTGCGCTTACAGAAATTCTTGAGCCGGTGAAAGAAACAGCGAAAGAAGTGGCGGCTACTGCGATCGAAGCAAAAGACCGCGCGGATGCAAGCAATGAAACGATCGGACTTTTCGGCCTGCTGCGCATGCTGAAAGATCCTCAAGCTCAAAAGCTGTTCCGTTTTGCTAACAGCTATCTTGAAATCATGAACGAAAAACAAAAATAATCTCAGATTCAAATTGATATAAAGGACGGAGGATATACGATGTCAAAACATATTGTCATTTTAGGCGCTGGTTACGGCGGAGTTCTTTCTGCTTTAACCGTTCGCAAACATTACAGTAAAGATGAAGCACGCGTAACCGTTGTGAACAAATACCCGACTCACCAAATCATTACGGAACTGCACCGCCTTGCAGCGGGCAACGTGTCTGAACAGGCTGTTGCTATGCCGCTTGAAAAACTTCTGAAAGGAAAAGACGTCGACATTAAAATCGCAGAAGTCAATTCTTTCTCAGTTGATAAGAAAGAAGTTGCCCTTTCTGACGGTTCTAAGCTGACTTATGATGCGCTTGTTGTCGGACTTGGTTCTGTTACGGCTTATTTCGGCATTCCTGGACTCGAAGAAAACAGCATGGTGCTGAAATCTGCTGCTGATGCCAACAAAGTATACAAACACGTGGAAGACCGTGTGCGTGAATACGCTAAAACGAAAAACGAAGCTGATGCAACGATCCTTATCGGCGGCGGCGGCTTAACAGGCGTCGAGCTTGTCGGTGAGCTTGCTGACATCATGCCGAACCTTACGAAAAAATACGGCGTAGATCCGAAAGCAATCAAACTGAAATTAGTAGAAGCAGGTCCGAAAATTCTTCCTGTTCTTCCTGATGACCTTATCGAACGCGCGACAAAAAGTCTTGAAAAACGCGGCGTTGAGTTCTTAACAGGTCTTCCTGTTACAAATGTTGAAGGAAACGTTATTGATCTGAAAGACGGTTCAAAAGTCGTTGCCAACACATTTGTATGGACAGGCGGCGTACAAGGCAACCCGTTAGTCGGCGAATCCGGCCTTGAAGTGAACCGCGGACGTGCGACGGTTAACGATTTCTTACAATCTACTTCTCACGAAGATGTATTCGTTGTCGGAGACAGCGCTGTATACTTTGCGCCGGACGGCCGTCCGTACCCGCCGACAGCGCAAATCGCTTGGCAGATGGGTGAACTTGTCGGTTACAACCTGTTCGCTTACTTAGAAGGAAAAACGCTTGAAACATTCAAGCCTGTAAACTCTGGTACGCTTGCAAGCCTCGGACGTAAAGACGCGGTTGCCATCATCGGAGCGAACTCTACTCCGCTGAAAGGTCTTCCGGCATCTTTAATGAAAGAAGCAAGTAACGTACGTTATTTAACACATATCAAAGGATTATTCAGCCTCGCTTACTAATCCTTAAGATCACACAGAAGACATTGCCGGACTTTCTCGGCAGTGTCTTTTTTTTTGTATGAAAATGTTAACGGATACAATTTTCTGAAAAATAAAATAAAAATGATTGATATGTGAGAAAGAGGAAGCTAAAATAAAAAAGAATCATTTTGTTAACGTTAACATTTTTAAGAGGGAGGATGAAAATGTGAAAGCTTTTATGGGTGATGATTTTTTACTGGATAGTAAAACGGCCGTAAAGCTGTACAGGGAATACGCCGAAAACATGCCGATCATTGATTATCACTGTCACTTAAGCCCAAAGGAAATCTATGAAAATAAAACCTTCGCAACGATTACGGAGGCATGGCTTTACGGTGACCACTACAAGTGGCGGATCATGAGGGCCAACGGCATTGAAGAGCGCTGCATTACCGGAAACGCTTCAGATGAAGAGAAGTTTTTCGCCTGGGCAAAAACGGTGCCGATGGCGATAGGCAATCCGCTGTACAGCTGGACGCATTTAGAGCTGCAGCGCTGGTTCGGCATTTATGACGTATTGAATGAAAAAACGGCCGCGGCAATTTGGAAAAAAACGAATGAGCTCCTGCAGGGAGACGGGTTTGGCGCAAGGGATCTCATTCTGAAATCAAATGTCAAAGTCATTTGCACAACCGACGATCCTGCCGATGCGCTGACATACCACGAACTGTTGAAAGAAAGTGATTTTCCGGTTCAAGTGCTGCCCGGATTTCGGCCTGACAAAGGACTGGACATCAGCAGCCCGGGTTTTGCCGATTGGGTCCGTTCGCTGGAGAGCGCTTCCGGAATGGCTGTCACCACCTACCAATCGTATTTAGATGCGTTAGAATCCCGCGTCCGCTTTTTTCACAATGCCGGGGGAAGAGTGTCGGATCATGCGTTAGATCAAATGGTTTATGCCGAGACGACCGAAGAGGAAGCGGCCCGGATTTTTGCAGCCGGATTAAGCGGAGAGCATGTGTCTTTTGAAGATGAAAAGAAATTCAGAACACGGACACTGCAATATCTTTGCGGTCTTTACGCCGAACTGGACTGGGCGATGCAGTTCCATATTAACGCGTTAAGAAATACCAATACAAATAAGTTCAGCAGCCTCGGTCCTGATACGGGATATGACTCAATTAATGATGAACGTATCGCAAAACCGCTTGCCCGGCTGTTAGATTCCGCCGAAAAAAAGCGGCAATTGCCTAAAACGATTTTGTATTCTTTGAATCCGAATGACAACTATATTATCGCCAGCATGATCAACAGCTTTCAGGATGGGAAAACACCGGGGAAAATTCAATTCGGCACAGCCTGGTGGTTCAATGACACGAAAGATGGAATGCTCCAGCAAATGAAAGCGTTATCAAACACAGGCCTGTTCAGCCGTTTTATCGGGATGCTGACGGATTCAAGAAGTTTCCTGTCCTATCCCCGCCATGAATACTTCAGGCGGCTTGTCTGCACGCTGATCGGCGGCTGGGCGGAACAAGGCGAAGCGCCTTACGATATGGAGCTTTTAGGAAAGATTGTCGAGGGGATTTGTTACCGGAATGCTGAGGAATATTTCCGCTTTTAAAAAATGGAATGAAAGAGGTGGCCTATGAGTAATGTGCCTGTCGTGACAGCACCTGCCGCAAAAGTGAAGGAGCATAAGCTGAGTCTGAAAGAAAAAGTATCCTATGGTTTTGGAGATTTTGGGAACGGATTTATGTTTGATCTCGGGCAGATCTATTTGCTGAAGTTTTTCACAGATGTCGCAGGCATTCCGGCAGCGTTCGCCGGCAGTATTTTTTTGGTCAGCAAGCTGTTTGCGGCTTTGACTGATCCGATTGTCGGCTCGGCCATTGACTACAGAAAAAAGATCGGACCCCGGGGGAAATTCAGGCCGTACTTATTATTCGGAAGTATTATTCTTGCGGTCATGACCGTATTGATTTTTGTGTCACCGGACGTGAGCGTCACCTGGAAGCTTGTGTACGCCTATGCTTCTTACATGCTGTGGGGGGTCGCTTATTCTTTCGTCAATATTCCGTACGGCTCTCTCGGCGCGGCCATTACACAGGATGCGGAGGACAGAACGGCGCTTTCCGCATTCCGCCAGATAGGCTCCCTCGGCGCGCTGCTCATTACAAGTGTCATCGTCATCCCGATTCTTGTTCATTTTGATAACGTTCACATCGGCTACCCGGCAGTCATGGGAATGATGGCCGTAATCGGAATCGCGGGATTTATGATCTGCTACCGAAACTGCAAAGAAAGAATTATCGTCCGTGAAGCGCCGAAAGAAAAGCTGTCCGTCATGTCGGTTTTCAAATGCTTTATCGGCAACAAACCGCTTCTGACCGTCGTTTTCATGACGATTTTCTCAATATCGGCATATAACATTAAATCCGCTATGCTTGTTTACTTCGCCCAGTACAATCTCAACAATGCGGAGCTGATGTCCTACATGAGTTTTATTATCATCGGTTCTTCATTTTTAGGTGTTTTGTTTATGCCGAAACTCGTCAAACGTTTCGGAAAAAAGCAAACGGTGATGATCGGTTTTGCCGTCAGCGCCGCGGCTGATGCGCTGAATTTCTGTCTGCCGTCAAATGTATATATCTTTACGGCGTTAGCGAGCATTGCTTTTATCGGGATCAGCATACCAAACGGCATTACGTGGGCGCTTGTGTCGGACATTATTGATTACGGGGAATGGAAGACGGGTGAACGGAAGGAGGCGACGACATATTCGCTTTTCAACTTCTCCAGAAAACTCGCCCAATCTTTATCAGGTTTTCTTTCAGGCATCGGGCTGAGCGTTATCGGCTATATCCCGAATGCATCTCAGACAAAAGGCACGCTGATCGGGATTAAAGGGCTTCTGCTGCTGTACCCGGCTTTCGCTTTAGCGTGCGCCATGCTGATTATCGGTTTAATGTATAAACTGACGGACCGGCAGCATGCCGAGCTCGTTCAGGACTTACATCATGCAAAACCTTAACTTTTGTGATTTTATGGACTGTCCGTTAATGGTACAATAGAAATAAATGCCAGCATACAGAAAGAAAGGAAAAACGATGGTAACCATAAAAGATATCGCAAAACTCGCCAACGTATCCCACACAACCGTATCCCGGGCACTTAACGGCAGCCCCTACATTAAAGAGCATACAAAACAGAAAATATTAGAGCTCGCTTCACAGCTGAATTACACACCGAATGTAAATGCAAAAAGCCTTGCCATGCAAAAGTCCCATACGATCGGGCTGTTTTTTACAAGCATCACAAACGGAACCTCACACAGCTTTTTTTCCGATACCATCAAAGGTGTAAACCGCACAATCAGTGAGGAATACAATTTGTTCGTCCGCGCGATTGACGACCTGAAAAGCTTTGAAACCATTACGCCCATGAGATATGACGGAATCATTTTAATGAGCCAAAGCGACAGTGATAATTCATTTATTTATCATATCCGCGAGAAAAACATCCCGCTTGTCGTGCTGAACCGGGACATTGATGACCGGAGCATCACGAATATCCTGTCAAACGATAAAGAAGGCTCCAGACAGGCGGTCGACTGCCTGATCGCAAACGGACACAGAGATATCGCGATCATTGAGGGAAAGGAAGGATTCAGGTCAACTTCTCAGCGGAAAGAAGGCTATTTGACATCTTTAATTGATCATTCTATCCCGATTAAGCATGAATACAGTGTAAAAGGCCGCTATGATATGGAAAGCGGCAGTCAGGCGATGGAAAAACTCTTGGCGCTTCAATCACCTCCTACGGCTGTTTTTTGTTCAAACGATGATATGGCGATCGGGGCGATGAACGCCATTTTCGCCAAAGGCCTGAACGTTCCGGAAGATATATCCGTTATCGGGTTTGATGACATCGGCATTTCCCAATACATGACGCCGAGGCTTTCGACAGTAAAACGCCCGGTTGAAAACATCAGCATACTTGGCGCAGAGAAGATTTTGGCGCTAATCGCCGACCCGGATACGGCGGCGGAAAAAATATACGAAAACACCGAGGTGATGATAAGAGATTCCATTAAAAAACTCACATAACGGCCCGTCTGAATATCCGTTTTTTCGTACGGTAAAATGTTAACGTGTGCATAAATGCAGAAGGAGGCGGACAGCTTGCAGCAGCTGAATAAAAAGATGTGCGGCGAATACATTCAATATCCTGAAAAAGTCCTTCAGTTCGGTGAAGGCAACTTTTTGCGGGCTTTCGCTGACTGGCAGATCGATCAATTGAATCAATTGACGGATTTTAACGGAAGCGTTGTCGCCGTACAGCCGAGAGGCTCTGAGAAAATAAAACGTTTAAACGAGCAGGACGGTTTATTTACGCTTTTTTTGCAGGGGATAAAGGACGGAAAACCGGCTGAAGAACACACGATCGTCAAATCCATCAGCCGCGGCATTGATCTTTTTTCTGACTATGATTCCTTTAAACGGCTGGCAGCACAAGAGGATCTTCGTTTTATCATTTCTAATACGACGGAAGCGGGAATCACGTTTGAGAAAGGCGACCGGCTTGAGGATAGACCTCAAAAAACATTCCCCGGGAAATTAGCGGCGTTCCTTTATTTCCGCTATAAGGCATTTGCGGGTGACGCCGAGAAAGGGTGCATTGTGCTTCCATGTGAACTGGTCGAAGAAAACGGACGGAAACTGAAGGCGGCCGTGCTTCAATATGCCGGGCTGTGGGAGCTGGAACCTGGTTTTACTCAATGGATTCATGACGCGAACATCTTCTGCAATACCCTCGTGGATCGGATTGTTCCCGGATTTCCTGTTGATACCGCGGAAGAACTTACCGATTTTCTCGGATACGAAGACCGTCTGCTTGTGGTTGGTGAGCATTATTATTTGTGGGTGATAGAAGGGCCGGAACAGCTTCAGAATGAGCTTCCTTTTGCTGAGGCCGGGCTGAACGCACTGATCACGTCTGACCTTACGTCTTACAGGACAAAAAAGGTGAGAATCTTAAACGGCGCTCACACGGCATTGGCGCCAGTGGCTTTACTATACGGACTGCAAACCGTCCGGGAAGCGGCTGAGCACGAGGTGACGGGCAGATTCATTGAAGAGCTGATCAATGAAGAAATCCTCCCTGTGCTGCAAATAGAGGGTGTCACCCAATACGCGGCAGATGTGTTACAGCGGTTTAAAAACCCTTATATCCACCATTATCTGCAAAGCATTACCCTTAACGCCGCCGCGAAATTCAAAACAAGAAACCTGCCGACGCTGAAGGCTTATATCGAACAGGAGGGCCGGCTACCTGAGAAGCTGGTATTTTCGTTCAGCGCCATGATCTATTCATACTGGAACGGACCGAACAAACCGGCAGACGGCGAGGAGGTTCTTAACCGTTTTCAAATGGCGCGGTCCCGTTGCAAAGATGATATGTTTCAAGCGGCATCTGCCATATTAGGAGAAGAGCGATTGTGGGGGAAGAATCTGAATCATCTTCCGGGGCTGAATGAACGAACGGCTTTTTTTCTGTCTGTCATTCATAAGCGGGGTATGAAGCATGCGTTACATGAATGCTGCGGAAAAAAGGGGGAAGTGAAATGAAAGAGGTCATAAAAATCCATAAAAACGATAACGTGCTTCTCGCCATGCGCCATTTTAACAAAGGGGAGCGGCTGCATACAGACGGACTGACGATTGAAGTGAAGGACCCTGTAAAGCGGGGGCATAAAATCGCGCTGCAAACCATTGAAGAAAACGGCAGCATCATTAAATACGGTTTTTCAATCGGGCGTGCGACAAGGCGGATTTCGGCCGGCGAGCATATTCATACCCATAATCTGCAAACGAATTTATCCGATGTGCAAGAATACATGTATTCACCGCGCTTCGAGGACAATCCTTTTACAAATGAGAACCGGACATTTAAAGGCTACAGAAGAGAAAACGGTACATCCGGCGTCCGGAATGAACTGTGGATCGTGCCTACAGTCGGCTGCGTAAACGGCGTCGCTGAGAAAATCCTGCAGCGTTTCGTAAAAGAGGCGAAAGACATTGCGCCCTTTGACAATGTGCTGGTTTTAAAGCACCAATACGGCTGCTCCCAGCTTGGCGATGATCATGAGAATACGAAACAAATGCTGATGAACGCCATCCGTCATCCAAATGCGGGCGGTGTGCTGGTTTTAGGGCTCGGCTGTGAAAATAATGAGCTGGCGGCGATTAGGGAAACCCTTTCTGAAGTGAACGGAGATCGGGTGAAATTTCTCGAATCACAAGCTGTCACAGATGAAATTGAAGCGGGTACTGCGCTTCTTAAAGAGATACACCTTGCGGCAAAGGGAGATAAACGTGAGGACATTCCGCTGTCAGAATTGAGCATCGGATTGAAATGCGGCGGGTCGGACGGTTTTTCCGGCATCACCGCAAACCCTTTATTAGGGAGATTTTCAGATTACTTGATTGCACAGGGAGGGAGCACGGTCTTAACGGAGGTGCCTGAGATGTTCGGCGCTGAGACGATTCTCATGCAGCGTGCGGCGAGTGAAGAAGTGTTTCATAAAACAGTCCGATTGATCAATGATTTCAAGCAATATTTTATGAAGCACGAGCAGCCGATTTATGAAAACCCGTCACCAGGGAATAAGGAAGGCGGCATTTCAACGCTCGAAGACAAGTCGCTCGGCTGCACCCAAAAAGCCGGTCTTGCACCGGTTTCTGATGTGCTGACATACGGTGAAACACTGAAAACAAAGGGATTGACACTGCTCAGTGCGCCCGGCAATGATTTAATAGCTTCTTCAGCGCTCGCCGCGGCGGGCTGTCACATCGTTTTGTTTACAACCGGAAGAGGCACGCCGTTCGGCACATTTGTCCCGACTGTGAAAGTATCAACAAATACCGATTTATTTCAATCAAAGCCTCATTGGATTGATTACAACGCGGGCAGATTGGCGGAAGACCAAACAACAGAAGATCACATTGTAAGAGATTTTATTCAATACATTATTAAAGTTGCAAGCGGAGAATTCGTCAATAACGAAAAAAACGATTTTCGGGAGCTTGCAATCTTTAAGTCCGGTGTGACGTTATAAGGGAAAAGGCGATCTGACAACAGACCGCCTTTTTTATATTAATTTTATTCCGCTGATTAAAATAATCGCCGCCATCACAAACTGCAGCGGGCGCGGTGAGAATTTCGGCGAAAAGAAGCTGCCGAGAAGCACACCCGGCACAGAGCCGATCAACAGATTCAATACAAGCAGGTAATCGACGCTTCCGAAGCTTGCGTTTAACAGACCGGCAACAGTTACGAGCAGAAAGGCATGTGCGATATCCGTTCCCACCACTTCTGCCGTTTTCATTCTGAACAGGTATAGCATGGCGATCGCAAATAATGAGCCGGATCCAATAGATGTCAGGCCGACGATGAAACCGAAAATGACGCCGATCAATATCATGAGTGTCCGCTTTTCTTCAAGCGTTTTTTGCTGCCAGCGGTTCGGCCGCAGTTTTTTATCGAAAAAAAGGCGGGCGATAATGGAAATGGCTACAAGGGTCAGCACGTAGCCGAGCGCCTGTTTGATAATCTGCTCCTGATGCTGGTGAAAAGCGGGAAACAAGTGAAGAACACCGATGGCGGCTGTTGCGCTGGGAATGCTTCCGAGCGCCAAGTAGCCGACAAGTTTAAATTGAACGGTGCGCTGCTTCCAATGAGAAACGACACCGAACAGTTTGGTGATGGAGTTATATAAAAGGTCAGTGCCGACGGCGATTGAGGGGTTGATCCCCAAAACGATCAGTAAAGGAGTCAAAAGCGCTGCTCCTCCCACACCCGTCAATCCGACAAGCGTTCCGACAAAGAAACCCATAAACACAATGCTTACAGTCATCTGTGTGCCTCCTGAATAATCCTACTATTTTTATCAGATTATATATGATTAAGAGGCGGTAATCAATTAAATTTTCGGAAAATTTTATACAGAACAAAAAATCCGCCAGCCTGCTGTTATGTCGCAGACCGGCGGATGGCCGGATTATGATTTTTGCTGATAAAACGGAAGTTCCGTGTGGCCCATTTCTCTGACATACACGAAAAGATTGCCTTTATGATGAATTTCATGCTCCATGGCAAGCTGAAGGAGAGCCGCGCCGTTTATTTTTCTGCCGAAAGAGGCAGTCAGGTCAATTTCGCGGTTCAGCTGCTCTTCAGTCAGCTGTGACAGGATGTCTGTCGTTTTTTCAGTACATGCTTCAGCCAGTTTGACGAGGTCTGTTTCCGCTTCTTCTTTCGGTTTGTTCTGGATAGCTGATCCGTTTCCGTCGTTAATGACGTTTGCAAACATAAGAAAAGAATAAACGATGTGTTTTACAAGTTCCTGAGCGGACATTGATGTCTCTGCCGGCTTGTAATCGTAATGTTCGCGGCTGATTTTTTCCGCCAGCTCAATCGTCACGTTTCGATGTGACAGAAAGTGGCTGACCAATTGATTTTGTGCTGTCATGTGAAAACCCCCATTTAATACAGAATAAAAAGCTGCAAGGATATGCTATATCAACGGCACGGAAGAAACAAGCAATAAGCTTGTGACGGAGATAAATCGTTGCGGATATCCGAAATTCGACAATTGCGGTCTTTTTGCGTTCTTCTTTTTCTAGCAAATATGATAAAATATGACATATCTCGGTCATTCCAAAAGGGGGGATTTATTGAGGATGAAGCAGACTATTCCGTCCTCTTTTGTCGGGCTCAAAATTAATGAATGGTATACCCATATCCGGCAGTTTCACGTCCTTGAGGCGGAGCGCGTCAAACGTGAAGTAGAGAGAGAGATCGAGGATATGGAAGAAGATCAGGATCTGCTGCTGTATTATTCATTAATGGAATTCAGACACCGTGTCATGCTGGATTACATCAAGCCCTTAAAAGAGGACCCTTCTCAGCCTGAGTTTTCAGAATTATTGGAAGACATTGAAGGCAACCAGTATAAACTGACAGGACTGCTTGATTACTACTTTAATTTTTTTCGAGGAATGTACGAATTTAAACAGAAAATGTTCCTAAACGCCATGATGTATTACAAACGGGCTGAAAAAAACCTTGCACTCGTTTCTGATGACATCGAGAAAGCTGAGTTTGCTTTTAAAATGGCCGAGATATTTTACAACCTGAAACAAACCTACGTCTCCATGAGTTATGCCGTTCAAGCCCTTGAAACGTACCAATCGTATGAGACGTACAACGTCCGCAGAATCCAATGTGAATTCGTTATTGCAGGGAATTATGATGACATGCAGTATCCAGAAAGAGCATTGCCCCACTTAGAACTTGCTTTAGATCTTGCAAAACAAGAAGGCAATCCCCGTCTTATCAGTTCAGCCTTATATAATCTCGGAAACTGTTACGAAAAAATGGGAGACCTCTCTAAAGCAGCCGAATATTTTGAGACATCCGTTTCCATTTGCAGGTCAGAAAAGTTCGATAATCTTCCGCATTCTATTTACTCATTAACACAGGTTCTTTATAAACAGAACACTACAGCCGAAGCAGAGAAGCAATACCGCCTCGGGCTCAGTATCGCCCGCGAATACAATGATGAATTGTTTGTGAATCTGTTCCAATTTTTACATGCGTTATACGGCAAGGAAATGGATAACGCATCCGTCAGGCACACGTTTGATTTTCTGGAAGAACACATGCTGTATCCGTATGTGGAAGAATTGGCGCATGACGCTGCCAAATTTTACATGAAACACGGACAGCCTGAAAAAGCGCTCACGTTTTATGAAAAAATGGTGCACGCCCAAAAACAAATCCAGAGAGGAGATTGTCTATATGAAATCTAAACTGTTGTCAGGATTGCTGCTTGTTGCTGTCGGGTTCAGCTTTACACAGGTGATCGGCCATGAAAGCCATTTGGAAAATCAAGCGGACGGCACATTCCATATTGCCGCGCGCAACCAAACATAACATAAAGACCCTTCTTTGGAAGGGTCTTATTTTTTGCATGCGTATCCATTCCATTTTTATCCGAATGCAGGGTCTATATGCTCAAGTTATCTGTCCTACGAATGCCACCTATTGATGAAAAAGGCATAAGGAGAGATGAAGAGTGGGGATTGAAGTGAAAAAACGGCTCGTATCGGCTGATAAATATGCGTTAAAATGTCCGAATCCGATGACGCCGGAGTATATTACCATTCATAACACGGCAAACGACGCATCCGCCGCTAACGAAATCAGCTATATGACGGGAAACAGCGAATCAACAAGCTATCATTTTGCGGTTGATGACAAAGAAGTGATCCAGGGAATTCCGTTGGACCGGAATGCCTGGCATTCGGGAGACGGCACGAACGGTACCGGAAACCGAAAGTCGATTGCTATAGAAATCTGTTACAGCAAGTCAGGCGGCGAACGGTACAGAGCCGCAGAAGAACTGGCGATTGCGTTCGCGGCGCAGCTTTTGAAAGAACGGGGCTGGGGGATTGACAGAATCAGAAAGCATCAGGACTGGAACGGAAAGTACTGCCCGCACCGCATTTTGTCTGAAGGCCGCTGGGATGAAGTGAAGGCGAAGATTGAAAAGAAATTAAGCGGAAGTATGCCGGCGAAAAAAGCCTCTATTTCTTCTTCCGCGTCTGAATACCATGTGAAAAAAGGCGACACCTTATCGGAAATCGCCGCATCGCACGGTGTCAGCGTAAAATCGCTGCAAAGCATCAACCATATCACAGATCCGAATCACATTACAGTCGGACAAGTGATCAAGCTCGCTCAGACGGGTTCTTCTTCAAAAAGTCAGGCTGTGTCTTCCTATCCGCTTCCATCAGGTGTGATCAAAGTGACGAAACCGCTGACGAAAGGGACAAACGTAAAACAAGTGCAAAACGCTTTATCCGCTCTTTATTTTTATCCTGATAAAGGAGCAAAAAATCATGGGGCGGACGGCGTTTACGGTCCGAAAACGGCAAATGCCGTAAAACGTTTTCAATCCGTCAGCGGGTTAACGGCAGACGGAATTTACGGCCCGAAAACGAAGGCGAAAATTGAAGAAAAACTGTAATCAATAAAACGGAAGCTCTCCGGGCTTCCGTTTCTTCTTACATACAAACTGCGGCAAGGGCCTTTTGAATATCATAAATGCTTTCATCTTTTTTAAACTGCTTTGAGACAGCGGGAAGTTCCGCGCCTGAAATCCAAATTTTCAGCTCTGAATCAAGGTCAAAGCGGCCGGCGGTTTCTACGCTGAATCTGGAAATGCTCTTGTACGGAATGGATTGAATCTCCGTTTTCTTCCCTGTGAGTCCCTGTTTATCAACAAGAATAAGACGCTTATCCGTAAAGACAATGATATCTCGGACAAGCTTAAATGCGGCGTTGACATTCTCACCTGCCAGCAGAATACGAGCCAGTTCTGCTTTTGCTTCAGCCGTCGATATTGTCGACGCATTGCCCAGCAATCCATTGATGAACCCCATGATATATCCCCCCTGATACGTATTCTATCAAATCATACTATAAAAAGGTTTCCAATTCCCAGATGAGTAGAGTAAACTGGTGCTGACTGGAAAAGGAGCATGTTACACATGAAAGATAGATATGATAATTTCGCAGCCCTTTCTGCTGCTGAATCGGAATACAGAATTATTTATGAAGAAAAAGAGGGAAGTAAATGTATCGTCCTCGCTCCCCACGGCGGCAGGATTGAGCCGGGTGTCAGTGAGCTGGTGCGGGCATTTTCTGACCAAAGCTCAATTTATTTATTTGAAGGAACGAAGCGGTGCGATAACCGTTCTCTCCATTTGACAAGCACACGCTTTGACGAACCCCTGGCTTTAGAAAAAGTGACCGCCCATCATTACGGATTGGCTTTTCATGGGTATCATGATCTGAAAAAGGCAAATACACTCGTCGGGGGCGCGGATCTGGAAAAAGCAAGACTGATTTGTGATCTGCTGCGTGAAGCGGGGTTTGATGCCGAGCTGACAGAGAAGAATGATCGGCTGGCAGGTGTAAATCCCCGCAACATTGTCAATCGGACAAAAAGGAAAATGGGGCTGCAATTGGAAGTGAGCACGGCGCAGAGACACGCGCTGTTCAGCAATTTTGGCTGCCGGGGAGAAAAATATACGCCAACCGATCTGTTTTTTCGGTATGTAGAAGCCGTGAAGGCCGGTTTTTATGATAAATGAACAGGGGGCCCGTTCTTATATTTACTGGAGCTGCTATGCGGCGCAAGAAGTGCGTGGCGGGCAGCACGGTGAGAACAGCGTCATGATGCAAAAACCTTTCCTGCGATGTGAAAATGATGACATTCTGCCGGCTGCGTTCCAAGCCGCGGAGTATCGCTAATTTTCAATAAAATACGGCGTTTTTTCTTCAGCGGCATGCAAGTGTGTCTGTCCGCTTTCATAATACACATTCGGCCGCTTGTCGGATAACAGACAAGCGAGCCGCTTCTGAAATTGAATACCTGCTTTACGCCGTTCAAACAGCTCCAGCCTTTTTTCCGCAAATGATGCCGTCACCCGGAAAGCGGCTGCGATTAAAATAACGGCATGGCTTCTCCGTTGGGGAAGCTCCATGTTTAACAGCATAAAGGTCGGCACACAGAAGTGGTACATAAAATGGTTGGCCTGAAATTCCTGCAGTTCCCTGAACAGCTTGTTCATATGAAAATGGTTGCCGGTATGCTTCAGTACATGGCACAGTTCGTGCGCAAAATCCTGCCATTGCTCTTCGGGTGACTTTTTTTGATTCAGGACGATGCTGTACATGCCGTCCCGCTTCAGCATCATACTGTGCGTATCTTCAAAATGAATCCAAATGTCAAGCTCCTTGGCAATCATCTGCATATCAATATGGAGAGGGGCGGTCATTCCCATGCGGCAATATAAGTTTTTGACGTATTCCTCAAGATGTGTTAAAAAATCGCCCAATTGAATACACCCTTTCGAACGTATGTTCTTTTTTAAGTGAGAAAGAAAAGCCCTGATCGGACTTTGAATCAATTCCCTTTTCTTTTAAAAATAAACATTCAGCTTTTATATCGGCTGAACGTTAAGCAGTTTAAAGGAAAAGAGCGGATTATTTATGTTTCGGCCTGCGGTTTTTCTCTTTTTCTTTTAAATAATTAATGAATTCAATTGCCTGCTGCTTGCTTTCCGGAGAAAAGTCCTGCATGTCCCGATATGCGATCTGCAGGTCGGGATCGGCAAACATGTCTTCATCTGAAGGTTCTTTTCCGGTTAACAAATAATCAGTCGACACTTTGAAATAATCCGCAAGCTTTTGCAGCGTGTCGTAATCGGGTTCAGATCGGCCGTTTTCATAATGAGAATATCTGGCGCGCGAGACACCGATATGATTTGCGACTTCTTCCTGTGTTTTCTTTCCTCTGAGATTCTTTAATCTTCCGCCTATCATCCGAATGACCTCTCTTTTTTCAACACCCTAAGTTACTTATGATTATAGATACAAAATGTATCAAAATAAAGAGATGATAAAAAAAGTATCAAAAAGGTCTTGATGATACGAAAGGTATCGTATATAATCAACATCATAGGGATACGAAATGTATCAAAATACGATAAGAAATTGATCAGGAGGGTGAGAGATGAAGCCGATAATCATCCGTTTCAGCAGCAATCCGGCTGACCAGAGATGTTTAGGAAAAGCAGGCGGTTCGATATCTTTTACCGCTTGCGGACTTCCGGTATTCCGATTTGATAACCGATTGCAGTATGAACGCTATATAGGTCTGAAGACAAACGGAGACGTCCCTTATGAATCGTAAAAGCTACCCGTTTTTCATCTATTCCGGATTATTGAATTCAGAACATTATGACAAAATAGGGTCTGCTATTTGGCTGTTTTTATGGTTCATCAGCTCAACGACAAAGGAACACGTAAAAGACGGTGTAAAGTGGGGGATCGTCCTTGGTCATAAGCCCGTAAAAGCAAGAGAGATGGCCGATGTATTTGCCGTCAGCGAAAAAACCGTCAGACGGTGGCTTGAGGTTTTGGAACAGCATGAATATATCAAAACCGTCCGCGCCCCTTACGGACTCATCGTCTCCGTAAAGCACTCGAAAAGATTCACGCCGAAAAAGACATTGACCCGCCCGGAAGCAACTGACCGGACAATATCGGCGGATCACCGGGACAAAAATGTCCGGAGAGAAATAGATATAACAAAAAATCATACTGCTGAAGAAGCGATTAACGACATTGCCGCCCATTTTATCAGATTAAGGTCTGCACAGGAGGGGCGGAGCGTATACCCGTCGCCCCGGGATTATCAGGCCATCGCCCGTATTGTTTCCCTCGGTGCGTCAGCACAAGAAGCAATCAAATGGCTCGGCGAATGCTTTACCGCTTTTGAACAGCGGCGCACCTCTTCAGCTGAAACGATCAAGGCTTTCAGCTATTGCGCCAAGTATATGGAAGACCGCTTGAATGCACGAATTGCGGGAAGGACAATCACAACAAAAAAAGAGAGGAATACGATACATGACAAAACGAACGATCGAGCAGATACTGGCCGACCTGAAAAACGGAAAACGTCCATTACTGGCGGACAGACCGGAAGAATCAGACGAAAGCCGCTTTGACTGTCCGCTCTGTAAAGATCAGGGCGGTTATCTCAAAAACCAGCTGGGAATGGATGTGTGGGTTAAGTGCCGCTGCGCCGCCGAACGAAAAGCAGAGCGCATCCTCAGCGCAAGTGAGATTACAGGCGCCTTTCGGAAGCTGGACTTCAAAGGATTTATCACGCGGGGCAAGCCTCAGGCAGTCGTCGACGCATATGAGTGCGCCCTTGAATATGTTGAAAACTTCGACAAGATTAAAAACTGCCGGAAAAACAGCATTGCCCTTTTAGGGCGTCCGGGGTCGGGAAAAACCCATCTTTTGACCGCTCTCAGCAATTATGTCATGAGACAGATGCAGACACCCGTGCTGTATTTTCCTTTTGTGGAGGGCTTTACGGATTTAAAAAATGATTTTGATCTGCTTGATGCAAAGCTTGGCCGTATGAAACAGGCGGATGTGCTTTTTATTGACGATCTGTTCAAACCGCTGAATGGAAAACCCCGGGCGACCGATTGGCAGATTGAACAAATGTACGCCGTCGTGAATTACCGTTATTTAAATCATAAGCCGGTTCTTATCTCGAGCGAGCTGGCCTGTGACGGGCTGGTGCAGGTTGATGAAGCCTTGGGCACAAGAATTTATGAGATGTGCAGCGATTATTTAGTCATCATTAATGGCAATTCATTTGACGTAAACCACAGATTAGAGGGGGCGAGATAATGTGTAAGCTGTGCGGGCCGAAGAAGGTCATTGTGACGGAAACGGGTTTCGGCGCTGTCTTTCACCCTTGCCCGAACTGCAAAACAGGCACTGATTTAACGCCGGTCATTAAACGTCTTGAGCGAATGGTTCAAGACGCAAAAGCGAGGCTTGATGCACGTGTATAAATATATTAAATGGCTTTTTTGCCTGCTGTTCAGGGCGAAACGGATAGAAAAGCAAATTGAAGCATGGCATGAGGCTGATGGAAAGTGAGGATAACCATTGCAAGAAAAACACAGCCCCGCTCCATGGCGGGCCGTACACAGCGGAGAAGAAAAACCCATTTACATTTATTCCGCTTACAGCGAAGCGGATAAAGAGAAGTTCCCTTATTCAAACGGAAGGCTCATCGCGGCCGTTTTCAACTTAAGTTCATACTCTCAGCAGATCAACGCGGCATTGATGGCAAAGGCTCCGGAACTTTTTGAGGCGGCCGAAACGGCTCTCCGCCTGCTCCGGGGAGAAAGTTCTGAAGAAAAAGAAGCGTTCATAAATGAGCTCGGAAGCCTCATACATGAAGTAAACATCCTGAAAAAAACGGAGGACGTAAAACATGAATCCTAAAAAACTGACTGACATTGAACATACAACATTACAAAGCCAGCTGGAAGAAGGCAAGGTTCGGGTGATTATTGTAGACGGACTGAAGAAGGAAGCATGGCTCGCCGAAGCGCCGGAGCACGGCAAAACGCTTGTCGAAACGCGAAAAGGGGATCTGGCCCGGGTCGAATATGAAATCGGCTTTAAATTGAATTAATCGAAAAAAACAGAATACGTCCAAGACGGAAAGCCTGCGGACACTGATCAATCGCGTACATGCTGCGCATTGGTTGGTGTCCTTTTTTTGTTCCGAAAAAGAGGAGGATCTGCATGGAAGACTTACTATTTGAATATAAACGCACGCTGAAAGAGACGAAAAAGTGGTACAAGCAGCTGGAGGAAGCCGATGAAACGGTGCTTACTTCAGAAGAACTGAAAGATAAAAAAATCATCAGAACGATCATTACAGATGTGGAATATGTCATCGAATGGCTTGAAAAAGGCCGGCAGCCCGGCATAAGAAGAGCGATAGACCGCAGAGACGCTTATCAGAGAATGCTGATTAAAGATCCGAGAATTATAGAAACCTATTCGCAGGCGCTGATGTTTGAACCTTCCGCAAATGTGACTGAAGAAGACAGAATCAGACTGCGGGACGCATTAGCCGTTTTAACGGATAGAGAAAAAGAAATGCTGCTGCTCCACAAAGCGGAATGCTTTTCATATGAACGGATCGCCGCCTTGCTGAATGTAAAGAAATCAACCGTACAGACGACGGTCAAACGGGCGCTTCTGAAAATACAAAAACAGCAGGAACAAAGAAATCAATCGCCTGCTTCATAAGTTGTCATACGTTTGCCACCTAGAAGTGAACAGACGATCACAAAAAGCGGCCCGATTAGAAGCCGCTTTTTATTATAGACAATCATGTCGGAGGTGGCGGTGATGCCGTAGCATGAAAAACGCAAAAAGAAAACAGGCATTTACAATCTATCAGTCTCATAAAGGCCGCATCACAAATCGCGCCCTTGCCGGCAAATCAGGCGTATCCGCAAGAACGATCGGCAGATGGAAAAAAGAAGGGCGCTGGGACGAGGCGCTTCATAAGAACGCGGAAAGCGGCGGAAAAAACAACCCGGGCGAAGGTGATGAGTTAAACGAACGCCAGCGGCTGTTTTGTCTTTATTATGTGAAAAGCTTTAACGCCACCCAATCTGCGATAAAAGCCGGCTATTCACCGGAAAGCGCGCATGTGACGGGAAGCAGGCTGTTAAAAAACGAAAAAGTCGCCAAAGAAATCAGCCGCATGAAAAAGGAAATGGTCAATAAAGTGTTTGTCGAAGCGATGGACGTTCTTCAAGTCTATGTGAAAATCGCTTTCGCCGACATTACCGATTATGTAACCTTCGGAAAAAAAGAGGTTCAGGCCTTCGGAAAATCAGGGCCGCTCTTTGACGAAAATGATAAGCCGATTATGCAGGAAATCAGCTACGTTGACGTTAAAGATTCGCACCTTCTGGACGGAACCATCGTCACAGAAGCAAAACTCGGAAAAGAGGGCATTGCAATAAAGCTTGCCGACAAGATGAAGGCTCTTGAAAAGCTGTCCTTGTACTTTGACCTTTTCCCTGATCAATTTAAACAAAAAATCGAAAATGAAAAATTAAAGCTGGCACAGCAGAAGATGGAAAAAACAGAAGACAGCCAAAAGCCGATTGACATTGTCATTACGCGGAAAGAGGAACGGTCATGATTGAAAAAGCGGTCAACCCGCGCTTTGAAGATTATTTGTTCAATTGGAATGAAACGTACCAATTTCTCGTCGGAGGCTACGGCTCGTCAAAAAGCTATCATACCGCGCTGAAAATCATCCTGAAGCTGCTTCGTGAAAAGCGGACGGCGCTTGTCGTGCGGGAAGTTTTCGATACGCACAGAGATTCTACTTTTGCCTTGTTTGAAGATATTATCGGGGAGCTTGAGCTGGGACATGCCGTAAAGGCCGTGTCTTCACCGATGCAGCTGAGATTTTCAAACGGAAGCCGGATTATGTTTAAAGGGATGGACAACCCGGCCAAATTGAAATCCATTCATCATATTTCCCTGATTTGGATTGAAGAATGCTCTGAAGTGAAGTATGAAGGCTTTAAGGAGCTGATCGGGCGTCTGCGCCATCCCGAGTTTTCGCTTCATATGATATGCACCACCAATCCCGTCGGCACCTCCAATTGGACGTACCGGCATTTTTTTCGTGATGATCAAAAAAAACGGTTCGTATTGGATGATCAGACGCTGTATGAAAAAGGCACCGTCGTTAAGGGAGATACGTATTACCACCATTCCACAGCGTGCGATAATCTGTTTTTGCCGAAAAGCTATATTAAGCAGCTGGACAGTTTACGGCATTACGATCCCGATTTATACCGGATCGCCCGCAAAGGACAGTTCGGCGTCAATGGCATCCGCGTGTTTCCGCAGTTTCAGGTCATGGAGCACAACGAAGTAACGGAGCGGATTGCTTCCATCAGGCGCCCCCTGTTTCGGACCGGCATGGATTTCGGTTTTGAAGAGTCATACAATGCGGTCATCCGGCTTGCCGTCGATCCGGATCAAAAAGAGCTTTATATTTTCTGGGAGTATTACAAAAACAAAATGACCGATGATCAGACAGCTGAGGAGCTTCAGGAATTGGCGGATCAAAAAGAGCTGATCAAAGCGGATTCGGCTGAGCCGAAAAGCATCCAATATTTTCGCAGGCAGGGCTTTTGCATGGTTGCGGCCAAAAAGTTTCCGGGCTCAAGACTTCAGTATACAAAAAAACTGAAACGGTTCAAACACATCTATTGCTCAGACAGCTGTCAACATACGATCCGCGAATTGCAGAACTTAACGTACGCAAAAAACAAAAACGGCGTTCTGTCGGAAGATGAGTTTTCAATTGATCCCCACACACTTTCAGCCATTTGGTATGCGCTGGATGACTATGACGCGGCGGATCTGAAAGATGCATCACAAAAACGGAGACGTCCGAATCGGGAAAGGAGGAGGTAGGCGTTGCCGAACTATCAAAACGTTAGAGCCACCGTCTTTAAATCAAAAATGGCCGCGCCGCAGGCAAGGCAGATGAACGAAGATCAATTTGCCGATCTGTACGGCGAAGACATCATTTCACCGCCCTATAATCTCATTGAACTGAAAACAATCGCCGAATACTCGACGATTCTTCAGCAGTGCATTGACGCGTATCGGGTCAATATTACGGGTTTTGGGTTTGATGTGGAATATACCTTTGATGTAAATAGCCCAGATTGCTCCCCGTCAAAAAAGGCCCGGGCCGAAAAAAACTGGATGAAGCTGGAGAGCTTTTACAAATGTCTTCATTTTGATGAATCGGCCGAGACGATCCTCGGATATGCGATAGAAGACCGTGAAAAAACGGGCAACGGTTTTCTCGAAGTGCTTCGGGACGGGGCGGGAAAACCAGCGGGGATTGAATATCTGGATGTGAAACATATGCGCGTGTGCGGTGTGACTGATCCCGTTGAAGTTATATTTTCTTATGAAGAAAACGGCGCATCCAAAACGATTAAAAGGCAAAAACGGTTTCGTAAATATGTTCAGATGCTGAACGGTAGGAAAGTGTTTTTTAAGGAATACGGCGACCCCCGCATGATGGACATGAGAACCGGCGAATACGTAAAGACCCTGTCTGAAGAATACCGGGCAAATGAAGCCATTCACTTAAAAATCGGCAGCGGCACTTACGGAATTCCGCGCTGGGTCGGCAATATCGTCAATCTGTACGGCGCCCGGAAAGCGGAAGAACTGAATTTTATGTATTTCAAGCAGGGCCGTCACGTGCCGGCCGCCATTACGGTTGAAAACGGCATGCTGTCAGAAGCATCGTACAAAGAGCTCCAGGATTATATGAATGACCTGGAAGGGGTGGAAAACGCCCACAAGTTTCTGCTGATTGAGGCGGAAGGCATTGCGAAGGAAAAAGACCTTCACGGAGGCGAAGACATTACGCCCGTGTCTGTGGAAATTAAATCACTTGCGGAAATTCTGCAGGATGATGCGCTGTTTCTTGAATATGACGACAAAAGCAGAAATAAACTCCGTTCCGCTTTCCGTCTCCCGCCGCTTTATACGGGCGAGGCGCAGGAATACAACAAAGCCACCGCCGATACGGCACGGAAAATAACGGAGGAGCAGGTGTTTCAGCCGGAGCGGAAAACGCTGATTAATAAGCTCAACACGTTATTTTTGCCTGAACTGGGTCTCCACGATGTACAGCTCACATTAAAAGGGCCTGATTTTCGCGATCCGCTTGAAATTGCGAAGGTGCTTACGCCATTTATTTCCGCCGGCGCGGTCTCTCCTAATGACCTCCGTGATCTGGCCGGAAGAGTGCTCGGCAAGACGCTTGAGGAATGGCCTGAAGAGTACTACAGCCGGCCGGTGCTGAAAGGGAAAAAGGAGCAATCCTGAAAGGGGGTGAAAACATCTCGTGCCGAGAGAATTGAGAAATGCCGTCATCAGTTTTGTGAGCTATGTCGATAAGGCGGCGAACCAAACGGAATTCTTTTTTACAAAATCAGCCGGAGGCCTTCCGTCATTTGAAAAAAAGGTGCAGGTGTTTACAAAAAACGAATCGGATGAGCAGAAGCTTGTTTACGGCATCGTTTACGAGCCGGATGTCCCGGATGCCCATGGTGATTATATGACGGCTGAAGAGATTGAAAAGGCCGCCCACGGTTTTTTGGCGGACGCCCGCAACATCGATACAAATCATAATTTTGAAGGCGGGACCGGCGAGGTGGTAGAGTCGTACGTCGCTCCGGATGACTTTGAAATCGGGAATGCTGTGATCCGGAAAGGATCTTGGGTGCTTGTCACCAAAGCTTCCGATGAAGTATGGGATCAGATTAAAGCCGGTATCATTACGGGCTACAGCATGGCGGGAACCGCTGACGTTTACGAAGAGCCGGCAGAAAAGCAAGCCGGCTTATTCGGCGCGGTCAAGCAATTTCTCGACCGTGACCGCAAATCAAGAAACCGCAAGGGAGAGGACTTGAACAAGATGAGAAAAGAAGACGTAAGAGAATCGATTGAACACGCGCTGCACCCGCTTTTAAAGCGGCTTGACAGCTTGGACCAAAACACGGAAGACAAAGACGGGGCGGCTGCGCCGTCTGATGAAGAAAAGCTGAAAACGCTTGTTGAGGACATGCTCGCCCCGATTATTAAACGCATTGAAGCGCTTGAAAAAGTAAGAGGCGCATCAAAGCAGCCGGAAGAAGAGACGGGCGGCCAAGAGCCTGTTAAAAAATCCATTTGGAGCGGACTGCTTTAAGCCCAGTCAGAAGGAGGAACTGTAGAGTGAGAAATCAAGATATCATCAGAAAGGCGGAAATGTCACTTTCCGCTTTAAAAAGCGGCGGTTTAATGAACCCCGCACAAGCTTCAGCATTTATCCGCATGGTGCAGAACACGCCGACCATTTTCAGCGAATCGCGTGTGATTCAAATGGAAAATGACTCGCAGAAATTTGAAAAAATCGGTTTCGGCCAGCGGATTCTGCGTGCCGCTGAGGAAGGAAAAGCCTTAACTGACGATCAGCTGACCGTCCCGGCAACAAGTACGGTGCAGCTGAATACGAAAGAAGTCATTGCGGAAATTAATATCACCTATGACACGCTTGAAAACAATATAGAAAAAGACGGCCTGCAGCAGACGATCATGCAGATTTTGGCGGAGCGGGCGGCAGTCGATATTGAGGAGCTTGTCGTAAACGGCGATACATCTTCTTCTGATCCGTACTTGGCACAGCTTGACGGAATCCGTAAGCAGACTGTATCTCACGTCATTGACGGAAACGGGGAAGAGCTGTCCAGAGCCACATTTAAAAAAGGCTTAAAAGCCATTCCGGCAAAATATTTGCGCCTGCCTCAGGAATTCAGATTTTACACATCTCAAGGCATGGAGATTGAATGGAAAGACCGTGTGGCTGACCGTCAGACCAACCTGGGGGATCTTGCGGTGCAGGGCGGTTTGTCTTCAGCATTCGGCGTTCCGGTCAAAGGAGTGTCCAATCTGCAGCCGTACTCGGTCGGAGAAGGTGACTCCCAATACGATGCGTCTGACATCATTTTGACTCACCCAAAAAATATCATTCTCGGTTTTTCACGGAATATCCGAATCGAAGTAGATAAAGATATTCGCAGCCGCAAATTTATTATCGTACTGACGGCTAAACTTGACAGCAAATTTGAAGAAGAAGATGCAAGCGCCAAAATCGTAAACGTTAAAGAATAAGACGGGGGTGGCAGTTATGTTAATTCAGCCGTCTGACGTTGTTTCATATTCAGTTTATGATCAAGTCAAAAACAGGCCGGAGCCGCTTCTTATACAGGACATTCTGGAGGCGGAGGCGGAAGCGGCAAGAATGGCGGGGCATTCGTTCACTGACCCTATTTACTCACCGCTTCCCGAAAAGATTAAGCTTGCGTTATTAAAGCTTTCTCAATATTTTGCGCTGATCAACCAGAATGAAGCAGCCGCTTCCGCCTATCAATCTGAAAAGATAGGCGGCTACTCGTATACGGTGGCAGGTGAAGGCGGAATCAGAAAACCGGCGGTGCACCATCTGCTCTGTGAATATATCGCGCCGGGTTATTCCCCGGTTTCTGCAAACGCAAAGGTGAGACCTTTATGAGCTACGAAGGGCTGCTCACTGACAGATGCGATATTTATCATGAGACGGTGTCAGTTCCGAAGGCCGGACGCTTCGGGATTCCCGCCGAAAAGCTCCAGCCTGTCTTTTCTTATCCGGAAGTGCCCGATGCTGAAGACGTGCCGTGTCTGTTTGTTGAAAAACAGCAGCAGCTTATTCAGCTTGCGCCTGATCATAAGGTATATCAGCGGTTTCTCGTTCATTTTCCGAAAGAGGCCGCTGTGCGTGTCAATGACAAAATCATTTGGGAAGGACAGGCGTATATTCTGGAAATGCCGAAGAAAGCAAGACAGCACCATTGGGAGGTTATCGCTGTGAGAGATGACAGACTATGAACATAAAAAACCTTGAACAATGGAATCGGTCGCTGCAAAAGGCATCATCCGGAGAATTTGCCCGTCAGGCAGGCGAATGGCTGGAACAGTCAGGAGAGGATTTTCTCGACATGGTACGGGAGGAGCTTATTCATTCGGGAGGAATTGATACAGAAAACCTGCTGTCTTCTTTCCGAAAAGGAGCGCAGGATCATGTATGGATCATTGAAAACGGGGGACTGACCCTTGAAATCGGCACCAATGTAGAGTATGCCTCATTCATAAATGACGGACATTGGACCGTCTCAGATGAAAATGTCAGATGGGTGCCCGGATATTTTCAAGGCTCCCGGTTCATCTATGATCCGTCAGCTTCAACGGGAATGGCGCTCAAAAAACAGTGGATCAGCGGGAATGGGTTTTGGGACAAAGCCCTTCTTTTGTATGAAACACTCTTCGCCGAATCGCTGGACAAGCGTTTCAATCAGTGGCTTAACACGTTGGGGGGAGATATCGGATGAATCGCGAAACCGGTTCAATCGCCGCTTTTTTGTATCAGCAGTGCGGCGTGCCCGTATATGAAAATGAACTGCCTGAACAATTTCAGGTGCCGTCACTATACATTCCGCCCCCGTATGTTTTTGACGAGAATGACACAGTCTCCACCTTTAAGAAGACATACAGTCTGAATGTGAAGCTGTTCCATGCCGACTCGGTGCAGGCGCTCTATGCAGCCGACCGGATCGCCGATGCGGTGAGAGAATCAAGACAGCTGATTCCGCTGCTTACGGAATCAGGGGAGGATACCGGTGATTTCGTCCGCATCAGCCGTATCGAAACAAGAGTCGGAGACAAAGGCGAGGCAGTGATCACAATCCGCTGGACGAGCCGCTACTACTATCAGAAACAAACATCTCCCGCACTGCGGGATGTGGACATTAACAGCGGGGTGAAAGAAAAGTGAAACAATATAAAAAGAAAAACGCCGCAGCGGCGGAACGAGCGGTTCTTTATGACACGGCGGATTTAACAAAGCACGCGAAGGAGCTTTTCGGCGTAAAACCCGAGATTCTCCAGGGTGCTTTATTCGGCGTGAAGCAAAAACAAATGACAAAAGCGCAAGCTAAGTCTTACATTGAAGCATTTTTAACCAAGGAGGTCATGCAATAATGAACGGCGGAACATTTACGCAAGGAAAAGAAAAAGAACGTGCCGGGATCTATTTTAACTTTAAAACAACCGCCCAGGAGCGGGTATCGATCGGTGAACGCGGGATTGTCGCCCTTCCCGTCGCATCCGGCTGGGGGGAAGCGAAAACATTCGTTTCCATTTCAAGCATTGAAGATTTGAATAAAAAAGTGGGGCTCAGTATTGAAGATCCGTCACTGATTCTGCTTCGTGAGGCGAAAAAGAAAGCAAAAACCGTTTTGATGTACCGTCTGACAGAGGGAATCAGAGCGAGCGCCGATCTTTCACAAGGTGTTAAAGCAACCGCTTTGTACGGCGGTTCAAAAGGAAATGACATCATCATCCGCATCAGTGAAAACGTCCTTGATCAGACCGCTTTCGATGTGACCACTTACATGGATGAAGCGGAAGTTGACAAACAAACGGTGAAAAAAGCCGAAGAATTAAAAGCAAACGGCTATGTCACATTTACGGGAACGGGCGAACTGTCGGCTTCCATCCCGCTGACAGGCACTGAGGAAGAATCCGGGGAAACGTTAAACCCGCAGGCAGGCATCCGTCTCGCGGGCGGAACTGATAAAGCACCGGTCAACTCAGACTATACGGATTTTTTAGCTGCTGCTGAAACGGAGAATTTCGATGTCATCGCTCTTCCTGTCGCGGAAAACGATCAGCTGAAAGCGACATTTGCCGCATTCATTAAACGCCTTCGCGATGCGCAGGGACAGAAAGTGCAAGGGGTGACCGCCCATTACAGCGGGGATTATGAAGGCATTATCAATGTTACTGAAGGTGTGCTGCTGGAAGACGGAACCGAGATTAAAGCTGAAGATGCGACCGCCTGGGTGGCAGGCGCAAGTGCCAGCGCCGCATTTAATCAATCCTTAACATTCGTTGAATACGAAGGCGCCGTCGATGTGCTGCACCGCCTGACTCATGATGAAGTGATCGAACGTCTTTCCAAAGGTGAATTCCTTTTCTCTTATGATGCCCGTGATAAGTCAGTCAGCGTTGAAAAAGATATCAACTCATTGGTGACATTTACGGCAGAGAAAAACAAAAAGTTCGCGAAAAACAAAATCGTCCGTGTGCTTGATGCGGTGAATAACGATTTGACAAGAGAACTGAAAGCCTTAATTAAATCGAAAAAAGGCACGGGCAGCGATCTTCCTGCGACAAATGACGGCCTTCAATTCGTCAAAACGATGATCATTCAATATTTGACTACGCTTCAGGATGCGGGCGGCATCGCAAATTTTGACTCAGATACAGACATTACAATCGGGCTGAATGAAGACCGCGACGGCTTTTTAATCGATCTCGCCGTACAGCCTGTGGATGCGGCAGAAAAATTCTACTTTAACGTGGAGGTAAACTAAGATGGCATTAAAAGCGCAAAACACGATTTCAGGAAAAGAAGGCCGTTTATTTCTCGACGGAGAAGAGATGGCGCATATTAAAACGTTTGAAGCAAACGTGGAAAAAAACAAATCAGTAGTAAACATCATGGGCCGCCGCATGACGGGACATAAAACAACAGGCGCCAACGGAACGGGCACGGCAACATTCTATAAGGTCACATCCAAATTCGCAGTCCTTATGATGGATTACGTCAAAAAAGGCAGCGACCCGTATTTTACGCTGCAAGCCGTTCTTGATGACAAATCATCGGGCCGCGGAACAGAACGCGTTACTCTGTATGACGTCAACTTTGATTCTGCAAAAATCGCCGGACTGGACGTAGACTCAGAAGCACTCGAAGAAGAAGTGCCGTTTACCTTTGAAGATTTCGATGTGCCGGAAAAGCTTTCTGAAACGTTTTAATTAAGATCGGTATGAGTGAAACAGGCCTTTTTACAGGCCTGTTTTTTATAAAAAAAGAGTAAGGGAGTTTTCATCATGAGCGAAAAAAACGAACAAGTATATGATCTATCATTCTTTATGCCGGGTAAAACAGTCGAGGCTGAGGAGATTCGGGTTCCGCTTTCAAAGCGTTTTGTCGATAAAAAAGGAAACATCGTGCCTTTTATTTTTAAAGCCATTACGACTGAGCGCATTGATGAACTGGAGAAGGAAAGCACGACATATAAAAATGTGAAGGGCAGAGGCCGAGTAAAAGACTTAGACAGCCAGCGCTTTTATGCGCGGATCGCGGTTGAATCTACGATTTACCCTGATTTCCGGTCTAAGGAGCTCCGCGACGCTTACAAAACGGCAGATCCGGTCGAGGTGGCAAAACGCGTGCTTTCAGTCGGCGGTGAGTATGCAAATTGGCTGAATAAAGCGATTGAGATCAATGGTTTTGAAGATGAATTAGAAGATCTGGAGCAAGAAGCAAAAAACTGATAAAAGATGGGAATAAGGAAGCCGTGTATCTCTATTACGCGATGCATGAGCTTCATTATTCTCCATCAGAACTGAAAGAGTTATATGAAGCACCGAGACATTTTAAGGCGCTGTTGTACGGTTTAATCGGTTACAAGCTGGACATTCTTGAAAAACAAGCGAAGAAAGGGGGAGCGACATCATGGCAAAGCTGACCGCCCGTTTTGAATTGGAAGATCGGGTTTCAAAGAAAATAAGGAAAATCCAAAATGGCTTCAGAGCGCTTGAGAAATACAGGAAAATGACAAAACGCCAAAGTGAAATTGATATACGCAAAGAGAGTAAATCTGTTTTAAGAACAATTGACCGCATTCAGCGCTCTATGAAAAGAAAGCTGGGCGCACAAATGATCTCTATTTCAGCTGAAGACGGAGCCAGTGCCGTCATTCAAAAGGTGCAAGCCCAATTAGCGGATCTGCCTGCGTCTTTAACCATTAAAATAGGAGCAAAAGACAGCGCGACAGCGGCATTTGAGAGATTGCGGGATCTGGCTGCCGGTTTTAAAGGATTTACCGTTTCACTGTATGCGTCAGACGAAGTGACCCCTGCCATGGAACGTATCAAACGCTATATGCAATCTGCGTTAAAGAACGGGTACTCTGTCACTATACGCGTCATAGATCACGTCATGAAAACAGTCGGCCGAATTTCAGCGGGCATTGATTCGCTGACGGGAAAAAACAATGTCATTCAATTATCGTTAAACGAAAAGGTGACAGCACAGCTGGCTGCAATGCAAAAGAATATGCCGGACGTCGGAAAAGCTTCTGTATCTGCTGCTCCTGCTTCGCCGAAAAACGATTTTTCAATGCTTGACTCCATTGCAGACACCTTCATGAAAAAAGTCAATGACATCGCATCCAAATTTTATCCGGAAACAATCATAGCGGAACTGGATAAATTCGCTGCAAGCTTTATGAAGAAAGCGGACGAAATCGCAAGCAAATTCAGCCCGCAAACGATATTAGCAGAACTCGATAAGTTCACGACCTCATTCATGGGAAAAGTGGATGAGATCGCAAGCAAATTCAGCCCGGCAACGATATTAGCCGAACTGGACAAGTTCACAACATCATTCATGGGAAAAGCGGACGAAATCGCAAGCAAATTCAGCCCGGCAACGATTTTGGCAGAGCTGGATAAGTTCACAACGTCATTCATGGGAAAAGTGGACGAGATCGCGAGCAAATTCAGTCCGGCAACGATTTTAACCGAACTGGATAAGTTCACAACGTCATTCTTGGGAAAAGTGGACGAGATCGCAAGCAAATTCAGCCCGGAGACGATATTAGCCGAACTGGACAAGTTCACGACCTCATTCATGGGAAAAGTGGATGAGATCGCAAGCAAATTCAGCCCGGCAACGATATTAGCCGAACTGGACAAGTTCACAACATCATTCATGGGAAAAGCGGACGAAATCGCAAGCAAATTCAGCCCGGCAACGATTTTGGCAGAGCTGGATAAGTTCACAACGTCATTCATGGGAAAAGTGGACGAGATCGCGAGCAAATTCAGTCCGGCAACGATTTTAACCGAACTGGATAAGTTCACAACGTCATTCTTGGGAAAAGTGGACGAGATCGCAAGCAAATTCAGCCCGGAGACGATATTAGCCGAACTGGACAAGTTCACGACCTCATTCATGGGAAAAGTGGATGAGATCGCAAGCAAATTCAGCCCGGCAACGATATTAGCCGAACTGGACAAGTTCACAACATCATTCATGGGAAAAGTGGACGAAATCGCAAGCAAATTCAGCCCGGAGACGATTTTAGCAGAGCTGGATAAATTCGCTGATTCATTTATGAAAAAGGTAGACGGGGTTGTGAGTAAATTCAGTCCGGAGACCATATTGAAAGAACTGGATAAATTCACTGATTCATTTATGAAAAAGATAGATGACGTTGTCAGCAAATTCAGTCCGGAGACCATATTGAAAGAGCTGGATCATTTTACTGATTCGTTTATGAAGAAAGTCGACGACGTTGTCGGCAAATTCAGTCCTGATAAGCTAATCGACCGCGCCGAACAATTTGTAAATGACACGATTGACCGAATTTCTGAGAAATTCGATTTTCTCAATCCGGATAAGATTTTGGAAAAAGTGGAGCAGTTTACATCCTCACTGTTCGGAGGCATTGATAAAAAGTTCGGCAAATTCAGTCCTGATGCGATCATCGAAAAAGCCGAGGCATTTGTTGATAAAATTGTCAGCAAGATTGCCAAGAAATTTGAGAAATTCAGCCCGGACAAAATCATCGAAAAAGCCGGGGAATTAATAGAAAAAATATTATCAGGAATCGCTGAAAAATTAGGCAAACTCAATATCGGCGGATTATTAGGAGGCGGCACGAAAAAAGAAAAGAGTAAGGGCGGCCTTACTGCCGGCGGCTCCAACGGCCCGAAGCGTCCTGATCTGACAAAGGGTTCACAGCGCACGGTAACAGCGCCAAAATCTTCAGGAAAGTCAGCAAAAAAAACTGGCGGGGCTTTGGGGGGCTGCTGCTGCTGTACCGGAGTGACGAGGGGCAATAGCAGTACAGTCGAAGGGCGAAATAAATCCTCGAAAAGAGGTTCCTCCGTAAAGGAAAGCAAACAGGCATCCGTAAACACGCCGAAAACAAAAGGGGCAGGTAAAGGCATCGGCGCGCTTTTGAAAGGCTTGGGAGATTCAAAGGCGCTAAAAGGCGGTATGAAAGGGTTAAAAGGTGCCGCTAAAGGAATTCCCGGCATAGGTGAATTGTTATCACTTACTGATTTAGCCGGCATCAATAAAGATAATGCAGGAGAGAAGGTCGGCTCAGCAGGCGGCGGTCTTGCCGGAGCCGCGGCCGGAGCGGCAATCGGCAGCGTTGTTCCCGGAGTAGGCACATTAATCGGCGGCGCGGTAGGCGGCATCGCCGGCAGTTTAGGCGGTTCCAGCTTGGGAGAGGCCTTTGATTCAGGAGCTTTGAAAGACACGTGGAATGATATTTCCAAAGCGGCGCAAAGTGCTTGGACAACAATACAAGATACTTGGGGAAGCGTTTCATCCTGGTTCATGGAAAATGTATGGACGCCGGTTTCATCGGCTGTCGTCGGAGTGGCAACCAGCATCTGGTCAAATATCGTGAATGCGTGGACGACGATTCAAGGTGTCTTCAGCACCGTATCCGGCTGGTTTATGAGCACGGTGTGGGGGCCCGTAAAATCGGCTGTCGTCGGAGTGGCGACGTCCATTTGGAGTAAAATCACAGGAGCTTGGGATAAAATTAAATCTGTTTTCAGTACGGTTTCCGGCTGGTTCATGGATACTGTCTGGAATCCGGTGAAAGACATGGTGAAAAATGTCGGTAAAGGAATATCAGATGCTTTCCAGACTGCTTTAGATACGGTAAAGGATATATGGAAAGGGTTAAGCGGATGGTTTGAGAAACATATAAAAGAACCTCTTGTAAAAGTGGGAACAGCCATATCAGATGCTTTTTCTGCAGCATTCGACTGGGTGAAAAAGATTTGGGATAAAACCGGCGGCAAAATGATTTCAGGCATAATGAACTTTGTCACAGGAGGCGGCGGAGATAAAAAGAAAACGGACAAAAACGCCACGGGCGGCTACATTACAAAACCGACCATTTCCTGGATCGGTGAAGCCGGTAAAGAATTTGTCATCCCCGTCGACAACAATCGCGGGCGCGGAAAGATGCTGCTTTCACAAGCTGCGTCTAAGCTCGGCATGCGTGTTGTCGATGATATGGGCGCAGCTTCGGCTCAGTCTTCTGCTGTTCCGGCGGGAGCGGGCGGTGTTTCTTCTTCTGCATCTGTGTCGGCCGCAGCGTCTGTAGAGACATCCGGACTTGGCGGGACGGCTTCATCACTCGGCAAACAGTTTACTGAAGGCTTTGACAGCGGAATCAGCAAAAAAGCGGTGGATATGGACGGCTGGAAGGAAAAAAACATCGGAACGCCGTTCAATGCCCTCATTTCGTCTTCATCCGGTTACGGAAAGCAAGTCGTTGCGGGCTATGCCAAAGGTCAGAATACTTCGCCGACGGGCACCGATTCATTTTTAAAAACAAAGGTGAAAACACCTTATCAATCGGCGGTTAATCAATCGTCATCATGGGGCGCCGCAACGGTGAAAGGATATTCGGCCGGACAGAATGCAAAAGATACGGGAACGTCGCAATACGTAAGCACACATATCAATAAACCGTTTGTGCAATCAAGAGATTCCGCGAACGGCTGGGGGTCAGGCCTGATCGGACATTTCGTATCAGGGATGACTGCAAAAGGAAGCGAAGTCAAACAGGCGGCCAAAGATATGGCCAAAAAAGTCGAGGACGCATTCAGGGAAGAGCTTGATATTCATTCTCCTTCCCGTGTCATGATGAGCCTTGGGCGCTTTGCTTCAGTCGGCGTCGTCAAAGGTCTCGGCTCAGTTGACGTAAAAAAATACGCCGAAAAACAGGCAGGCTCGCTTGCAGCAGCCTTTTCCGGCATGGGTGCAGCGGGAGGAAGCGTCAAAGAGTGGCTTTTGGCCGCAATGAAAGCAACCAATACGCCGATCAGCTGGCTTCCGGGATTAATGACGATCGCACAGCATGAGTCAGGCGGCAACCCTAATTCCATTAATCTATGGGACAGCAACGCCAAAGCCGGACACCCGTCACAGGGGCTTATGCAGACGATTCCGAGCACCTTTGAAGATCACAAAGCGCCGGGCATGAATGATATCAGAAATCCAATTCACAACGCCGCTGCCGCTATCGGCTATATTAAAAGCCGATACGGCTCGATCAGCAATGTCCCCGGGATTAAAAGTATGGCTCATGGAGGCCCTTACGTCGGTTATGCCAATGGGGGTCTGATTACCAAGGAGCAGATCGCCCGTGTCGGCGAAGGGAACAAACGGGAGTGGATCATCCCTGAAGAGCGGGGCATCCGCGGCCGTTATCTGCTGCAACAAGCCGCTCAAGCGCTCGGCATGGAAGTGTCCGATCCGTCCCAGACGGAACCGGCGGCGCTTTCAGCCGGCACGGTTTCCGCAGCCGTTAAAGGCGGCGGACAAACCGTTCAAAAAATGGGAACAAAAGAAATTAAAATCGAATTCAGCGGCGATCAGCATTTCCATAACGGACAGGACGCCGACAGCCTCGCCGCCAAAATCAAACAGGCGCTGATTGATGAACTGCAAAAAGACATTTATACCGGAGCAAAGGGGGCCGTTGCTTTTGACTAAATCTGTTTACGAATTTTGGCTGTCTCAGGGGAAGGACAAGCTCCGGCTTCCCGTTCTCCCTGAAGCGATTGATATCGCAAACAGCGTGCAGAATGATTCCGTGAAAGTCACCGGACTTGGAGAGGTGACGTTTATCGAAGAACCGGGAGCGAAAGAAATTTCGTTCTCTTCTTTTTTTCAGAAACGGTACAGCCCGATTGCCGAATATCAAAGCATCCCTTCGCCGGAAAAAGCCATTTCAGCCATTGAAGCATGGATGAAAGCGAAAAAACCCGTTCAGTTTTTGATTACAGGAACAAAAATCAATGTCACATGCAGCATTGAAAGCTTTAATTACAGCGAAGGTGACAATGAAATCGGCGACCGGAATTTTGATATCGTACTGAAAGAATATAAAACCGCTTCGCCAAGAAAAATCAAACAAAAGAAAAAAACGAAAGCGAAGCGCCCGTCCAAAGCTTCACCCAAAACATATACCGTCAAAAAAGGGGATACGCTTTGGGACATCGCCGGCAAGTTTTACGGAAAACACACGGAGTGGCGGAAAATCTGGAACGCGAATAAAACCGCCATGATTAAGCGCAGCAAACGGAATATCCGGCAGCCGGGGCATTGGATCTTCCCGGGGCAGAAGCTGAAGATACCGCAATGAAACGGGTGAAAAGATGATTGAACTATTTGTCATAAAAGAAACGGAGTGGCTCGAGCTTGTCACAGAAAGCGTAACGCTGGAAGGACACAGATATCAGGCGCCCCGCTCCATCGAAGCGACGATTGTCGTAAAGCAGGGCAGCCAGACGTATTACGGTGTATCAGAGGGGGATACGGTTTTGTTCAAATGGAACGGAAAAGAACTATTCCGCGGCATTGTCTTTGCAAGAACGCCCGATGAGCAAACCATCGCCTTCACCGCATACGATATGCTTCAATACCTTGTGAAAAACCAGGACGTTTACGTGTTTTCCAACAAGCGCGCCGATCAAATATTGAAAAGGATCGCCAGCGATTTTCAAATTCCCGTCACATCCATTGCCAACACAGGCCATACCATTAAATCACTCGTTTTTAAAAATGATACAAGCCTTTACGATATGATGCTAAAAGCGTTAAAGCAGACAAAAAGCCAGACGGGGCGCAATTATCAGCTCTATTCAGAAAAAGGCAGGCTCGGCTTGCGTGAATGGCCGGAGCCGTCTGACATATGGGTGCTGGAAACAGGAGTTAATATCACAGGGTATCAATACAGCACCTCAATTGATGACACCGCAACCCGTGTCGTCATGCGGCTGCAAAAAGACAATAAAACGATAAAGGCTTCCGCGTCAGACAGCGCGGGCATGAAAACATTCGGCGTTTTGCAGTATACCGAAACGGTTTCTGACGACATTAATGAAGCCCAGCTGAAACAGCGCGCAAAAGTGAAGCAGGCTGAGAAAAAAGGCGTTAAGAAAGAGCTGAAAAATATACAGGCGATCGGTATTCCTGGGTTGGAAAGCGGATTGCCTGTCTATATCTCAATTCCGGAAATCGGGCTGAAGAAAACCTATTATGTAGATACGGACCGCCATGAATTCCAAGGAACAAAACATACCATGACGATTGACGTCACGGAGAAAAATTCACTTCCGGAGGGGACATCCTGATGAGATTAAGTGATGCCATTAAACATTTAGCCGTCGGAGCGGTTGACGCCGAAGCGCCGGTGGAGCTGATGCCGGCCGAAGTGACCTCCGTTTCGCCGCTCGAGCTGAAACTGAAAGATCACGACAAACTTTTGATTCCGTCTGATGCACTCATTGTGCCGAAGCGGCTGAGATCCGGGGGAGAGGATCCGCTTCAGACGGGAGATCGGGTGATGACCGGCGCTTTAACAGGAGGACAGTCTTTCTTTGTACTAGACAAAATTTAACCGTCATCCGGACGGAGATGTACGAGAATATCAGCCTATTAAAGCCGCTTCATCATCCGAAGAGGGCTTTTTTACATGATCAAATCAAAAAGGAGCGGGTGCAATGGCCCTGACACCGGAAATCGAATTTGAAGATTTGGAGGATGCGAGTGAGGCTGTTGAGACTTCACAAACCTACCGAATTGATTTTGAAAACAACCGGATTACCAATGAACTGATAAACGGACTGGACGCAATCAGACAATTCGTCTATATCGCTCTTCACACAGAACGGTATTCATATTCGGTTTTCAGCCATGATATCGGAAACGAACTTCAGGAAGTACTTTCAGATCAGAACACGACGGATGCTTATAAAAAAATGGAGATTCCAAGACTGATAGAAGAAGCCTTGCTGTATGATGACCGTATTTTGGCCGTTACCAATTTTGAGATTGAGAAAAAAGATGATGCCTTCACCGTCTCTTTTACCGTTGAAACTGATGAGGGCATGCTTGAGATAGAGGAGGTGCTGGGTGAGGATGTTTGAAGCTCAGACGTTTGACGACATTATGGACAGAATGCTGGCGCGCATTACGGCAGATATTGATACGAGAGAAGGCAGCGTCATTTACAATGCGCTCGCGCCTGCGGCCGCTGAGCTCGCAAAGTCTTATATTTGGCTGGATACCGTGCTGGAGCTCGTGTTTTCTGATACGGCTCAGGGAGAATTTCTGGACAGGCGGGCTGCTGAAGCGGGAATTGAACGAACACCTGCCACAAAAGCGGTCAGAGCCGGAGAATTCACAGCGGGCATCACCATTCCGCCAGGCTCCCGTTTCTTCGTTGATAACCTGTATTTTCAATATACGGGGGATGGAACGCTTGAATGTGAAACAGCCGGTGAAGCGGGCAATGCCGGCATTTCAGGGCAGAACCTGCTGCCGCTTGATACGATACCCGGGCTTGAGAAAGCAGTCGTGCGCGATATATTAATTCCCGGCCGTGAGGAAGAAGATGACAACAGCTTAAGGGCGCGCTATTTTATCCGTGTCCGCCGGGAGGCAGTCAGCGCAAATAAACAGCATTATAAACAATGGGCCGAAGAGGTTGACGGCGTCGGCAGGGCGAAAATCTTTCCGCTTTGGAACGGAGCCGGAACGGTGAAGGTTGTCATCACAAATGCGAATTTGGAACCGGCATCAGATATTCTGATCAAGAAAGTAAAGGATTATATTGATCCGGACGAAGGGCAGGGAGAAGGACAGGCGCCGATCGGAGCGGCAGTAACGGTGGAAAGCGCCGTATGGAAGGAAATCGAAATCTCTGCTTCCGTGCTGCCTGAGCTGAACAGCTCGATCGATGACGTGAAAGCGGAGATTGAAAAAGGCGTCCTGAATTTATTTAAGAAAATGGCCTTCGAAGAAAACACCGTCCGTTTATCACAAATAAACAACATCGTTTATAACTCGGCATCCGTCAGTGACTACGCCGATATCAAAATGAACGGTGCGGCGGAAAACCTCGTGCTCAGTGACGTGGAAATTCCTAAACTCAAAGAGGTGACAATCCTTGAGCAGACTCGATGAGATGACGGCGTACCTCCCGCCGTTTTTAACCCGATTAAAGGAGATGGCACAACTGCTTGAGGCGGAAGCTCCTGAGTTTGAGCGGCAGAATAACGATATTTTCGATTTGACAGATCAGCTCTTTATCACGACGGCGACGTGGGGGCTTGACCGCTGGGAAAAAATATTAAAAATACCGCGGGAATCAGGTGACACGGAGGATATGAGACGGCTCAGGCTGATTTCAAAGATGTCGAATATTCCGCCCATCACACATCAAGCGATCGAGCAGGCGCTAAACCGTTTTTTAAAACATCCGTCAGCTTACGTTCGGATGTTTCCGGGGCAGTATCGTTTTTATGCCGATATCGGGCTTGATGACCTGCAGCACATGAACGAGCTGATTGAAACGCTTGAAAAAATCAAACCTGCTCATTTGGCATATACACTGAGAGCCGCATTAAACGAAACACTGGAAATCAAAGACCGGGTCATTCTCAACAATCGGAGATACCGAAAAGTCAGTGAACTGAAGGTCGGTTATTCCGTCACACTCAACAATAACGAGGTGGTCTTACCATGATATCAGCCGCTTACAGACAGCGTGCCGCAGCCGATCTGAAAAACAGGATCACAAAAGTGCTGTTAAACGGAAAAGAAACTCCGATTGCGGACATTTCCGTAAAAGATGCCGCAGTCACCGTTCTCACACGCAGGGAAGAAGACGTCAAACACATTGAAACCGTGCAGATGCTTGACGAAACAGGAAGCGTCATCACAGAACGAAAAACAAATTTAGATCTCAGTAATAACAGAACGCTTGATTTAAGATTTACCTTTGAGGTGGTGTAACGATGGCTTACGAAGAAAAAACAGACTGGCTTCCGGACGATCCGATTAACGAAGATGACGTCAACCGCTGGGAAAAAGGCATAAATGACGCACACACGGATCTGGCGGCCCATAAAAACGACATGAACAACCCGCACAAAACGACAAAGGCGCAAATCGGCCTCGGAAACGTGGATAATGTCCAGCAGGCAGCAAAGAAAGATTTTGATCAGCACAATCAAGATCTGGACCGGCATGTGACGAAGGAAGAGCGCCAGAAGTGGAATAACGGGCAATTGTCTAAAATGACAAAAGATAATGGCTCCGCTTTTATTGATATCTCTGACGGACAGGATTTTCATCAGACCGCTGCCAGCCAGAATAAGGCCTTTACTTTCTCAGCGGCTGCAACTGGAGTAAATACCCCGCCTAAACCGTCAGAGGGTATATACTTTTATTCTTCAAAGAATAACGGAGAGGCGGCCGCTTTCTCAGATGACGGGGGATTTTGGAGAAAAACGCTGAAAAACGGCATCTGGACGGAATGGATGCCATTTGAAACCGCTGCCGGAGCACAAGCAAAAGTAAATGAGCATGCCGACAAAACAGATCTTCATGTAACCAAGTCTGACAAAGACAAATGGAATGCAGGGCAGTTATTCAATCTGACTGACAATGACGGGAATGCTAAAACGGTAACGGAAACAAACTTAGACAATATAAAAACGTCCGGTATCTACTATATATCAGTTCAGCATACGGAAAATAAGCCTGCGGAATACGGACAATTAATTGTAATGCAAAGAACCCGCGGAGCATCACCGACGTTTGTCCAAATGTTTATAGACACAGTGACCGCCGGAAATCCCATATACGTCCGAAGTTTCAGCACTAAAGGCGTATGGTCGGAATGGAGCCAAAGAGAAACAGATGCAGGCTCTCAAGAAAAAGTAGACGCTCACGCCAATAAAAAAGACATCCATGTCACACAGGCGGATAAAAATATCTGGAACGGCGCACAGCTTTCGAAAATAACAAACGATAACGGCGGCTATCTTCTTACAATTGGTGATGATGATAACTTTCTTGAAAAAATCGTTAAAAACGGCAGGGCGTTCGGCACCTTTTATTCAACCGGCAAAGCGGCAAACAGTCCGAGCAACGCTTCGACCCGCGGCATGTTTCATTTTACCTCTCTTGACAGTGAGGGAAAGGGAACGTTTGGGTATGTCATTGCCGTCGATTATAAAAATAATATGTTCACGAACTATTTGGATTTGAACTTGGGCTGGCAGGGCTGGCGGCGCCTCGTTACTGAACTTGATACTGAGAATGTACCTTGGATCAATGTTCCTTATAAAAATGGCGCTAAATCAGGAGACAGGCCGCTTCAATACCGCAAAGTGGGAAACACCCTTCACCTGAACGGACACGTTCTTACGGACAGAGAAGTGGTATTCGGGAGTGTGCCATCCTCTTGTGCGCCGGCCAAAGGCGTTGTGACGATGGTTGCAGCCAGCGGCACCACCGGTTACAGCAAATTTATTATTTATTCTAATGGAGATATGAAGCTGACGGGAATTATGGCCAATATAGAAAATAACGTGAACGGTTATTATATTGACCTTGTTTTGGCACTCACGTAAAGGAGCGAGAATATGAAATTAATATTTCCGTATGACAATGACAACATTTATACAGGCACTCCGGTTGAGCTTTATCCGGATTCTGAGACAGGAGATTATATGATGCCTCCTAACGCTGCGGACTTTCCGCCGGAAATAAACGGCGAAGGCATGTGGCGCCCATTTTTTGATGAAGAGAAACAAGAATGGGTGGAAACGGCTGACGAAGCATATAAAGACAGCTTAAAAAAAGATACGGCTCCCGATTCAAACCAGCTTGCAGGCCTCGGCGGACAGCTGGCGAATGAGAAATTGGCCAGAAAAGCAGCCGAACAAGCGCAGCAGTCACTCGGCAGGCAATTAGCGTCTTTAAAATTAGAATTATTAAACGTAAAAGGAGAATGAAAAAATGAAGAGACTTAACTTTTGGGTTTACGCTTTGTTTTATAAGTGGGCCTCAATAGAAATGGTAAAACAAGCTATGGGCTATGATGACTGCTCTGCCGAAGATCTGGCTGAAGGTGTGGCCGCGAAGTATATCACGCCTGAGGAATTTCAAGAAATAACGGGTGAAACATACGAAAATTATAAAAATGCTGTGTCATAAGCCAAACGGCTTTTTTTATTTGTCATTTTTAATAAATGAGAAAAGGAGGACGGCCGATGAAAAAGCATTCATTTGAATTTCCCGCCGATCAACTTGGCAGACCCGGCGCCGTAAAAGCTTATCGCGGTAACAAAAACGATTATGTCACACCTGTTGCTGATTTGTCCGGAATGGCAGAGCTTCTTACCAATACGCCGCTAGAAGCGATTGAAGTATACAGCCAATTCGGACAAGACCGTTTAGGAGCCGTCTTAATAGACAGAGTACAGGGGTGGGCTTATTCGGACCGCAGCGGAACTCTTTTTATCGAAGAGAGTGAGGATAACAATTCGTGGACGGCTTCACATTCTGTCGCAGTCAAAGGCGGAGTGCTGACCGCTTCGGGGTGGGTCAGCCTGACAAAACGATATTACCGGTTCCGTTTTGAAAATGGAAATCAAAAGCAGTCCGAATTTGTTTTATACCAATCTGTCGGTACGGGCGGTGATATGGCGTTTTCATATACAGACGTGATTTTTCATGAAAATGCAGCAGAGGCGGGCGAGGGAAGCATCTTCTCGGCGGGCGCTTGGAAAAAACTTCTCGTCGAAATCACCGGCACGGCTGAGTCGGGCCATGTCGCGTTTTGGGGGAGATCCATCTCGGGAAAAAATGTGCCGATCAGAGGAATCAGGTCTGATGACGGGACATCAGCCGCCGGTACGTCAGGCACAGAAGAAGTGTGGTCATTTGATATTGCCGGCTTTAAGGAAATCGTCATGGAAATCCAGAGCATTTCCGGCGGGAGCCTTTCTGTCAAAGGCACGGCATTTTCGTAAGAATGAAGCTTCCGAAGGGAGGTGAGAACAATGTAAGAGGGGGGAGCGGAAGTGCTTCTGGATGAACAAGCGGTGCAAAAAGAATTCGCAGGCATCAAAGGTGAACAAAAGGTGCTTGAACAGCGGGTAGCCGCATTAGAGCGGGTATCCGACCGGCAGGATCAGCAAATCATGACGCTGAATGAAAAACTGAACAAAATTGACGAAAACACAACATGGATTAAGCGGACCATTACAGGAGCGATCGTGACAGCAATCTGCACGGGCGTCATTGGCGGAGCCATCGCCATCATGTACAATCTGCTGCAAAAGTAAGGGGGAAACCGATATGAAATTCGCGGACAAAGGCACGGTCGTCAGGACGGTGCTTCTTTTGCTTGCTTTATTGAATCAAACTTTGCTGATGTTCGGCAAATCGCCGCTGAATATTCAGGAGGACCAGGTCAGCCAGCTTGCAGATACGCTGTATGCCGCCGGGTCGGCCGTTTTTACAATCATAACGACTGCCGCCGCCTGGTTTAAAAACAATTACGTTACAGCAAAAGGGAAAAAACAGCAGGCTTTATTAAAAATAAACAATTTATCGAAATAGGAGAGATGAGAATATGGTAAAAATCACACAGGATTTTATCCCGGCAGGAAACAATAACCGCCCAGGCTATGCAATGACACCGATTTACATTACGGTGCACAATACAGCCAATACCGCAGTCGGAGCTAACGCCAAAAGTCACGCAAGCTATGTGAAAAATCCCGATACACCGACAAGCTGGCATTTCACAGTCGATGATACGGAAATTTATCAGCATCTTCCGCTGAACGAAAACGGCTGGCATGCGGGTGACGGAAACGGGGACGGCAACCGTAAATCCATCGGTATTGAAATTTGTGAAAACGCAGACGGCAACTTTTCACAGGCCGTGGCAAACGCCCAATGGCTCATCCGCACATTAATGACCTCGCACGGCATCCCGCTTGCAAATGTCGTTGCGCACAAGCATTGGTCAGGAAAGCTTTGTCCGAGAAGACTGTTGGATACATGGGATGAGTTTAAAGCGGGAATCGGTTCTGGGGAAAGACAGACGTATACCGTCCAAAAAGGAGATACGCTGTCGGCGATCGCGCGGAAATTCGGCGTCAGCGTGGCCGATCTGCAGAAATGGAATAACATCGCTGACCCGAACCTGATTAAAGTCGGACAAGTACTGATCGTCAGCCCGCCGGTTGAAGCACTGTATTCTCTTCCGGACGAGGTGATTCAGCTGACAGAGCCGTACACGTCCGGCGAAAAGGTATACCAGGTGCAAAACGCGCTCGCCGCGCTTTATTTCTATCCTGAAAAAGGAGCTGTCAATAACGGAATTGACGGTATCTACGGTCCGAAAACCGCAGATGCCGTGGCCCGCTTCCAATCTGTAAACGGACTGACGTCTGACGGCGTCTACGGCCCCGCTGTAAAAGCGAAAATTCTGATGCAGCTTTAACAAAAAAGCTGAGTCCCGTTCACATTGCGGGATTCAGCCTTTCTTCTTTTTTAACCGGTTCAATAGCCTGAGATTCCTCGCCCGCATCCTCAGCGAATAAGCGGAAAGCCCGAAGCGTCCGTAATCCACAAACTTTACGCGCCTGACAATTTTCTTCACATCATCACCTGTCGCATCTCTTTGTTGGTTTTATTATATGAAAGATATGGAAAAAAGGAATAAGGACAAGAGCCGTGTCTCCTGTCCTTAGTGTAATCAAGCTTTTTTTTGTTTATACTTGTCAATCAGCCGCTCGTTTTCTTTGAAAATTCTGGCGGTATGAGGGCTGACCTGGTAACTTGCGATACTTGTCATTGAACGTTTTTTAAACATTTTGAACGGTTTCGCTCTTTGTTCCGGCTGCCCGTTTTGAAATGCCTGCTCCATTTAACCGTCACCTTCCTCTTCTATTGGCAGCATTAAATCATAAATGCTCGTTAGCGATGTGAAAAGCAAATAATCGAATTCCGTCAACAGGTTTTCCGACGTGAGTTTGATCACGTAATGGCGGTTCTGGACTGTAAACGGAATAAGCACAAGCCTGCCTTTTTGATCATAGTAGACGTCTTTACGGTTAAGACGGGACTGAACGTCCGCCGCATCAGGCATATGCTCCGTCAAGCGGTCCTTATCCGATTGTGCGGAATAGTCGCACAAGGAAGCCGTGACATTCATTTTTTCGGCATAAGCGGCCAGCAATCTGCTGATGCCTTCCGCATAAGCTTCTGTACTTCCATAATATACATGGATCGGTTCATTTTTCAACAGATATTGATAGGTTTTCAGTTTTTCAAGATAGGAGTGAAGCATTTCGTTATTTTCTTCTAAAATTTCCCGCGTATCCGTCTCTAATTCATTGCCGGCGAGCTTTTTGATATACGCGCTCAAAAAGATAAACGCATCAATAAGGGCAAAGCAGACGGCAACAATCAAATATTGTCTCCATGCGGCAAAGAGCGATTCAGGATCATATGTCCAATAGACCATGGAGCCCAGTACAAATAGTAAATACCACGTTTTACGGATGGCAAACATTTTTTCTTTTACCTTTGCCTCATACCGCCAGGATGCGTACACATATAAAATGAGTGCGGCCGCCATCGTCCACACCATAATCTGAAAAAACATAAGCATGAGCATCCCTCACAATTTGAAAAATGGTCTGCTATGTTCATTCTATGTCATGACATCATTTTCCTGTCACAAAAAAACCGCTTCTGTAAAGAAGCGGATGTCATCAGAAAAAGAGATCTAGGATGAAAAAGGCGATGGCGCCGAGTGTACCTGCAATCGGCAGGGTGATGACCCATGTAATGAGCATCCGTTTAGCCGTTCCCCAGTTTACGCCTTTTACGCGGTGGGAAGCGCCCACACCGAGAATGGAAGACGAAATGACGTGCGTCGTGCTGACAGGGAGATGAATAAACGTGGCCCCGAAAATAATGGCTGCGCCGGTTAAGTCGGCAGATACGCCGTTTACCGGACGGATTTTCATAATTTTTCCGCCGACGGTTTTAATGATTTTCCAGCCGCCGATGGATGTGCCGAGACCCATTGCCAGGGCACAAGAGAGCTGCACCCAAAAAGGAATGGCATCACTTTTATGTAAATTGGCCGTCATAAGCGCCATCGTAATGATACCCATCGCTTTTTGCGCGTCGTTCGTTCCGTGTGTATAGGACTGAATGGCAGCCGTCAAAATCTGCACTCTGCGGAAACGTTTATTTGTTTTCGCCAAATTGCTGTCTTTAAAAATCAGCTTCACGATCGAATATACGATAAAGCCGAGAACAAAGGCGATGATCGGTGATAAAATAAGTGCTTCGAGAATCTTAATGAACCCTTTATAATTAAGCGTTGCAAAACCTGACGCTGCAATGGCCGCTCCGGCGATCGCTCCGATAATCGCATGTGAAGAGCTGCTCGGAATGCCGAAATACCATGTGATCAAGTTCCAGGCGATTGCGGCGAGTAGAGCCGCCAGAATGACAACTGACCCGTTGTCTAATGTATAAGGATTCACAATGTCCTTTGTAATGGTTTTCGCCACACCGGTAAATGTCATCGCTCCGAGAAAGTTCATGATGGCGGCCATGACGATTGCGTGCCGCGGCTTCAGCGCTTTTGTCGAAACTGAGGTGGCGATGGCGTTTGCGGTATCGTGAAATCCGTTAATGAAGTCAAATACCAAAGCGCATATGACAATTAATATCGTTAAAAGTAATAGAGTATCCATTATAACCCCTCGTTACGCGTTTTTCATAATAATGGTTTCAAGGTTATTGGCAACGCTTTGGCAAGAGTCGGCAATTTCCTCAAGCGTTTCGTAAATCTCGCGGTACTGAATCACTTTAATCGGATCGGTTTCTGTGCCGAACAGATTTTTTAATGATTTACGGTGCAGGTTATCACAGCTGTGCTCGTATTCCTTAATTTTAATGGCGTGAGGGTGAATGTCCTTCAATCGGTTTTCTGCAAGCAGCTCAATCGTGATTAAAATTTCCTTCGCGCACTCTCTGATGTATCCGCTGAACTTATCGATATGCTCATCGGAAGAAGTGATCGAGAAAATCTCCATCATTGCTGAAAAATGTTCGATTCCGTCAAGCACGTCATCGAGGCTGTTTGTCAGCTCAAGGATGTCTTCACGTTCAATGGGAGTGATAAAAGCTTTGTTCAGCTCTTTAATCATGACATGAACATGATTATCTCCTTTTGTTTCAAACTCTTTTAACGTATCGGCAAATTCCTTTAAAGTCGTCTGGTTCGTCACTTTAAAGTTGACAAAATATTCTGCGGTTTCGTCTATGTTTTTTGCGATTTCTGTTAAAAGGAGTGAGAACTTATCTTTTTTTCTTTTTATCATTAAAAACCCTCCATTGTTTGAATGAGACAATGCACACATCAAATTATTATATAGCCTTTTGTCGAAAAAAAACAGATAAAGTCGAAAAAAACGCCTCTTGATTTTTTCGTAAAAACGTGTCTCATCCTGTTTTTCTTATGTTACCCACTTCGCCAAAAAAACGTAACATACTTCGAATTCAGACATCTTGCTTAAAAAGTATAACAAAAGATGTGAATTTGCTGTCAACTTTTGCACGTGATTTTGCCAGAAAAAAAACGGCTCCCGTAAAAGGAACCGTTTTTGTCAGTTTTTTCTGCCGTTTTTCAGCCAAAAATAAAGCGGCAGCCCGGCGAGGCCGATCAAGAGGGACAGCACGCAGCTCAGTGTATCTGTAATGATCGTGCTGATCAGCACAAACAGTGAACCCGCGATGGCCAAAACAGGAATGATCGGATACAAAGGCACGCTGTAGGCGCGCGGTTTTCCGCCGCTTTTTTTTCTGAGGATAAACACGGCGAAAAAGGCCATGACGTAAAAAATATAAATCATGAAAATAGAGATTTCAGACAGCTTATCGGGATTGCTGGCGATCATAAAAATAATGGCCAGCGCGATCTGAAATGACACGGCAATCCACGGGGTGCGGAACGTCGGATGCACCCGCGAAATCTGTCCGGCAAACGGCAGCTGTTTCCGTTCCGCCATCGCAAATGAGACACGCGGAAAAGCGAGAATCTTTCCGTTTAAACAGCCGAAGATGCTGACGATGATTCCGACGCTGATCAATTTTCCTCCGATGTCGCCAAACAGCATTCCGGCAGCGGTGCCGGTCGCATTTTCACCGAGTTTGACGATGTCGGTCGCAGGAAGAATGTGCAGCAGCGCAAAGTTAATGAAAAGATAAATGGCGGTGACGACCAGCAGTCCGCCCGTCATCGCTCTCGGGAGCAGCTTTTCCGGATTTTTCATTTCGCCGCCGAGTGCCGCAAGCAGAATCCATCCGTCATAAGCAAACAAGGTGGCCAGTATGGCAGCGCCGAAATTCATGTCCGACATGCTGCTTGTGACGGCTGTGAAAATATGCTGATCGCCTTTCCAAAGGCCGAACACGATCATGCAGATAATCGGAATCAATTTGCCGACAGTCGTAATTCCCTGGACGATGCCGCCATATTTCGTTCCGATAATATTAATGATGCTTAAAAACAAAACGGCTGAAATCCCGATCAATTTAGACCAGCCGGAATCCCAATTGAACAAGTGCGCCATCAAAGAGCCGAAATATAAGCCGATTGCTCCGATAATGGCGGGGCCGTAAATGATAATTTGAACCCATCCGCACAAAAAGCCCCAAAATTCGCCGTACACTTCTTCAAGATATGTATAAAGTCCGCCCGTTTTCGGAATCTGAGTGCCGATTTCCGCAACGGTCAAGCCGCCGGCAAGCGTCAAAATGCCTCCTAACAGCCACGCGATAAGCGCGGTTTTCGCATCACCGGAGTAGGCAAGCACGGCGCCTGGTTTCATAAATACGCCGGAACCGATGATGGTGCCGATAACAAGTGAGAGGGCGATGGTAAGGCCGATCTCTTTTTTAAGTCCGTTCTCTTCAATCTGCATATCCTATCCCTCCAGATGTAAAATCGTCATGCTGAAAAAACTATTTTCCATATTGTAAACCCTAATTGCTGAAACACGAATAAAATAAATTTTCTGATTTTGTTGTTTTCCCTAAAAGATAAAGGTTTCTGCTTTTGAGAAGGAAAAAATACCGTTTTAAAAGCGAACATTAATGGTTTTTTAATATTGAAGGTTCGTTATTTGGGGAGCGGCAGTCTGCAGACCGTCTGTGAAGCAGATGGGTTGACTTTGCGATCCGGATAACATAAATTGTATATATAAAATATCTCGAAATCGAGATAATTGACTGGAGGATAACATAATGAAAGTTAATGGAATACACCATGTATCAGCATTGACGGCTGATGCGCAGAAAAATTTAGATTTTTATCGGAACATCCTGGGATTGAAGCTTGTGAAAAAGTCCGTAAACCAGGATGAACCGACGATGTATCACTTATTTTACGGTGATGAAACAGCTAATCCGGGATCGGAATTGACGTTTTTCGAAATTCCGCGGATTGCACCGTTTCATGCGGGAACAAACAGTATTTCTTCAATCGGCCTGCGTGTCCCGGATGCACAAGCGCTTCAATATTGGAAAAAACGATTTGAAGAGCATCAGGTCGCTCATGGCGACATCATGACAATAGCGGGCAGAGAGACACTCGCTTTTTGGGATCATGAAGGACAGCGGCTTGTGCTGACAGCTGACGAAAAAGGAAAAGACATCGGTGAAGCGGTGAAGCAAAGCGGCATACCGGAAGAATATTCTTTCCGCGGTCTTGGTCCCGTTGAATTGACCGTCCCGTATGCAGAACCGACGCTGCGTGTGTTAACCGATGTGCTCGGCTTCACTGAAATCGGGAAAGAAACGCATGAAGACCGGGGCACGGTTACGGTGCTCGAATCCGGAAACGGAGGCGCGCGCACGGAAGTCCATCTCATTGAAAGAAACGATCTTCCGCGCGAGCGTCCTGGAAAAGGCAGCGTCCACCATGTGGCCTTCCGCGTTCAGAATGAAGAGGAGCTTGCTTTATGGCACCGCATCATTACGAAAGAAGGTTTCAGCAACTCAGGCATTGTAGAGCGTTATTATTTCAAAGCGCTGTACTTCCGGGAGCCGAACGGAATTCTGTTTGAATTGTCAACGGACGGTCCGGGATTTATGGTTGATGAAAAACCTGAAGAGCTAGGCAAAACGGTTGCGCTCCCGCCTTATCTCGAACACCGCCGTTCTGAAATAGAAGCACGGCTGAAACCGATACAGTAAATCAGAAATCATGACAGATGCCTCCCGGCTTGACGGGGGCATCTTTTTTTTTGCTTTTTTACCCGTTTTGTCATTCTTTTTACCTATTTGTAAACGGCAAAATAATTGTCTTTGTTTATTAATAAATTTTTCACATTTGGTTGTTACACTTGTTCAAAGTTAAACAAAAGGAGTGAAAACACAGGTGAAAATGAAAAAACGCGAGATAGACGCAGTCTTCATTCTCATTTTACTCGCTTCCGCATTCTTGAATATGTACAACATCTGGAATGACGATACGGTGAATCCTTATTACACCGCAGCGGTAACGAGTATGCTTCAAAGCTTTCATAATTTCTTTTACGCTTCATTTGACGCAGCCGGGTTTATCACGGTAGATAAACCGCCTGTTACATACCAGATACAAACGATCAGCGCGCTGATATTCGGTATGCACGGGTGGAGCGTCATCCTGCCTCAGGCATTGGCGGGTGTAGGTTCAGTTCTATTCATGTACTTATTAATAAAGCCGACGTTCGGAAAAACGGCGGCGCGCATCGCCTCATTTGTCATGGCGTGTACACCGATCGCAGTAGCGGTCGCGCGGACGAATAATGTCGATGCTTTACTGGTCTTTTTCCTCTTGTTCGCCACATGGCTTCTCTTTAAAGCGATCAGAAAAGGCAGACTGATCTGGCTTTTGGCGGCATTTTTTGTCGTCGGAGCAGGCTTTAACACAAAAATGCTTCAGGCTTATATGATTTTGCCGGCCTTCTTGCTGTTCTATATGATTGCGGCAAACACCACGATTAAGAAAAAAATCATTTCATTGGTAAGCGCGTTAGCCGTTTTAGCAGCCGTTTCATTGTCATGGCCGCTCATTGTTGATAATATTCCTGCCGGCAAAAGGCCATATGTCGGAAGCAGCCAGACAAACTCCGTATTGGAATTGGCTTTCGGATATAACGGGATTCAGCGGCTGACAGGGCAAAGTTCCGGCGGCGGCCAGGGCGGGCCGGACGGAAACGCATCGAAAGAGATGTCTTCTTCCGGCGGTTCTTCACAAATGCAAGCGCCGCCCGGCCAGTCTTCAAGCAGCAGTTCAGCAAGCGGAGACAAACCACAAAACGGCAGTATGACGGCACCTCCATCTAACGGGAAAATGCCAAGCGGCGGTCAAGGAGGTCCTCCAAGCGGCGGAGATGGTCCCGGTGGCGGAGGAAAAAGCGGTGCAGGCACCGGCTCGAAAATGCAATCAGGTTCAGGAATGTTCGGAACGGGAACTCCTGGTCCGCTGCGCCTTTTCCAAACGGAATTATCTGATCAGATCAGCTGGCTCCTGCCGTTTGCGATTTTTGGAATGGCCGGTTTATTGATCGCCGGGGCGAGAGAAAGAAGACGATTATCAGCAGAACAGAAGGAAACGATCTTTTGGGCAGCGTGGCTTGTGCCGATTGCCGGATTCTTCAGTGTGGCGGAATTTTTCCACCATTATTATCTCATTATGCTGGCGCCTCCGATCGCGGCACTTGTCGGTGCGGGATGGGTCGCCCTCGTTCATCTGTACCGCAAGCAGGCGGGATGGAAAACTTGGCTATTGCCGGCCGCTATTCTTGTGACAACCGGATTTGAGCTGTTTATCCTCAGAAACTACAATGATCAAATCGGCGCAGGCTGGAGCATCGGAGCAGGCGTTCTCGGCGCAGTGGCAGCAATCGCCCTGTTCGTATTCAAACAGCGCCAAAAACCGCTAAGTTATTATGTTTCACTTGCAGCCCTTCTCGTCTTGATGGTTATGCCGATTTATTGGGCGAGCACACCGCTTCTGTACGGAGGCAACAGCTCATTGCCTGAAACAGGCCCTCAGCTCGCTTCAACAAGCGGAAAAGGCATGGGAATGGATAACGCATCTGTCAATACAAAACTGATCAACTATTTAGAGAAACACAACGCCGGAGCGGACTATCTATTTGCTGCAACCGATTCCAACACGGCGGCGCCTTACATTATTAAAACGAAAAAAGCGGTCATGGCGATCGGCGGATTCAGCGGGTCTGACCCGGCCATTACGCTGACTCAATTTAAAAAGCTCGTAAAAGAAGGGAAAGTAAAATACTTCTTAACATCCGGAATGGGCAAAGGCGGAAATAACGATATTGTGCAGTGGGTTGAGAAAAACGGAAAGAAAGTATCTTCAGATAAATGGCAATCAAGCACAGATCAGAAAACGAAAAATAGTGATCCGGCTGATACAAAAAGCAGCAAGGCCGCGGGTAAAAACAGCCGAATGAGCGGCGGGCCGGGCGGAATGAATCAATCAGCTTCACTATACGAACTTCAATCTGATGAATAGGAGGAAAAAACATGAGCAGACATATTCAATATTCAATAGTCGTCCCGGTTTATAACGAGGAACCCGTCATTCAGACAACCTATCAGCGCCTGAAAGAAGTCATGGATCAAACAAAAGAGCATTATGAATTGATCTTTGTCAATGATGGAAGCAAAGACCGCAGTATTGAGATTTTAAGAGAGCAAAGTCTGATTGATCCGAGAGTGAAAATTATTGACTTTTCCAGAAACTTCGGACATCAGATCGCGATCACGGCGGGTATGGATTATGCAGAGGGGAATGCAATCGCCGTCATTGACGCCGATTTGCAGGACCCTCCTGAATTAATCCTTGATATGATTGAGCAGTGGAAAGAAGGCTACGATGTGGTGTACGCCGTCAGAACGAAACGAAAGGGAGAAACCTTTTTCAAGAAACAGACGGCCTCTATGTTTTACCGGCTGCTGCGGAGCGTGACTGATATTGATATTCCGCTCGACACCGGAGATTTCCGCCTGCTGGACAGAAAAGTCTGTGATGAGATGAAAAGATTAAAAGAAAAAAATCCTTTTGTCAGAGGACTCGTCAGCTGGGTCGGCTTTAAGCAGACTGCTGTAGAATATGAACGTGATGAGCGGCTTGCGGGGGAAACGAAATACCCGCTTAAAAAAATGCTGAAGCTTTCCATGGACGGGATCACAACGTTCTCTCATAAACCGCTCAAGGCGGCAAGCTATGCGGGAATGATCATGTCCGGAGCGGGTTTTCTCTATATGTTTATCGTTTTATACATGAAGCTGTTTACGAACAGCACCATTACGGGCTGGTCCTCTCTGATTGTGATACAGCTGTTATTCAGCGGCATCGTTCTATTAATGCTCGGAATGATCGGCGAATATATCGGAAGGATTTATGACGAAGCAAAAGACCGTCCGCTCTATATCGTGCAAAAAGCGTACGGCATGAAAAACGAAAAGATTTATCGGGACCAGCATATGTCTTAACCGAAACACCCTGTCCGGCCAGCGGACAGGGTGCTTTTATGTGAAATAAAAGCCGCGGGATGACAGAATGTCCCGCGGCTTTTTTCATTCATCTGCGGCCGGTCTGCGTGTGCAGAGAGCGCATGATCAGTCCGGTTCCCGAAAGGTTCAGTAAAATGCTTGCGCCAAGCGTCATTCCCCAAGCAGCGTTTTGCTGAGGAAGCTGAATGCTCAGCTGCAGCAAGATCAGGCCGGTAGCGACCAGCAAAAGTCCGGTTTGTTTCATGTGTATGTATCCTCCTGTACACTAAGTCATACGGCTGATCCAGGCCTGAAGTTTCATCTGTATATAAAAAATCCAAGGCGGCTGCCTTGGATTTTTGTTAAGAAGATGTTTCTTCTTTTTGAGTCAGTTTCATTTTTTTCGTCATTTCCTTGCCGTTTCTGATAATCTTCACGTCAACGGTGCTGCCGACTTTCGTATTCTTGTAGAGAATATTGCGGAGTTCGCTGCCCGTGCCGGTTTCTTTCCCTTTTAAGCTGATAATGATGTCTTCTGCTTTTAATCCGGCTTTGGCAGCAGGTGAGCCCTGCGCCACTTCTCGAATATAAACGCCTTTATTCAGCTGTTTGCCGAAAAGCCCGAGTGTGCCTTCCTGATAGTTTTGCGGCACTTGTTCCAAGTCGATCATGCTCACGCCGATATAAGGGCGCTCCACCTGTCCTTTCGTGAGAAGCTCTTCGGCGATCGGTTTTACATCGTTGCTCGGGATGGCAAAGCCGATGCCTTCTACATCACTTTCGCTGATTTTCATGCTGTTGATGCCGATGATTTTGCCGTCTGTATTTAAGAGCGGTCCGCCGCTGTTTCCGGGATTGATGGCGGCATCGGTTTGGATGACGTTGATGCTCGACTCGCCGGCTGACGTAGAGATCGAGACGGTTCTGTTTAAGCCGCTCACGATGCCTTGTGTGACGGTGCGGGAAAGGTCTTTTCCGAGCGGATCACCGATGGCGATGACGGATTCACCCGTTCTGAGAGCGGATGAGCTGCCGAAACTTGCTGTTTTTGTCACGTGTTTATCACTGATTTCTAAAACGGCCAAGTCTGTCAGAGAGTCGCTGCCGACGAGTTTAGCTGTTACATCGGTGCCGTCATATAATGACACTTTAAGGGAAGAGGCGCCTTCGACCACGTGGTTATTCGTAATGATATACGCTTTGCCGTTTGCTTTCTTAAAAATAACGCCTGAACCCGATCCCGTTTCCGCATCTTCACCCGATGAATTTGAGTTTGAATCTGAGCTTGATCCGAATCCGAATAAATCGGAACTGCTTTGCTGCTTCTGCAGATTGGTGATCCCGACGATCGCCGGTGAAATGTCTTCCACCATATTCGAAATGCTGCTTGAATTTGCCGATGAGCTGTTTGCCGATTTGCCGCTGTCTGATTCAGAAGATGTCTGCTTGGCGGTTACCGATGACGTTTCCTGAGCGGGAGCCGGATTGGAAGTATCTTGAGTCTGATGGTCTCCAAGCGGCGTAAATGTATAGATGCCGAGGGCGAGCCCTCCGCCGATCACTCCGCCGAGAAGCGGTCTGAACCAGCCGAAGCTTCGTTTTTTCTTGTCCTCGTCCGGCGCGGAATATCTGGCCGGCTGCGGGTTTTCTTTTACTAAAAGGACTTCCTGTTCTTTTTGGTCTGTCCGATTTTCATCACGATAGTTATCCATCATGTTCACTCCGTTTCTCTATTTCATCATAGCATGATTTGCCTATTATTACTGACTCCATCTTAAACAAAAAGTGTGGGATAATAATGAAAAGATTGTGGGAAATTGTGAAAAAGACGAAATCGGACGGCGGCGCTTTATATTGACAATTTCCATCGGATTTGAAATAATAAATGAGATATTATGTTCAATCCTTCACATGAAAAGATATGAAAATTCTGTCAAGCTAATGGGGGAGATCTGTTAGCTTTTTCACTTTGTCAAATAGTCAGAAAGGAGCTGTCACATGAAAGAAAAACATCACTGGATTATTTCTCTGCTCGCTGTATTGGCGGTCGGGCCGGGGCTGATGTCGAATACCGCTCTTTCGGCTGTCCAAAGCCTTGTCCGGCAGACGGTCGGCGGGGAAAACTTTGACTCTTTTCATCCGATTATTATCGGTAATATGGCATTTGCCTTATTCGTGCCGGCGGGGCCGTATTTAAGAAAAAGATTCGGCTCCCGGCCTGTCTATATGATTTCGATGGCCGCGGGTGTCATCGGAGCGCTCCTTGCTGCTGTGACAAATGATATTTATCCGCTCGCCGCGGGCCGTTTTTTACAGGGAGCTGCGGCGGGCACTATGCTGATGATTATGATCCCGATGCTGGTGCTTTCGTTTCCGATGGAGCGCCGGAATTACGCATTATTTGTGTTAATCGGCGGATTTTACGGGTCCGTCATTATGGGAACCGTTTTAGGCACGGCGGCGGCAAGCGCCGGCCATTGGCATTGGCTGTTCGGCATTTTTGGCCTGCTGTCTTTTTTCGGCCTCATTTTCAGTTATATGTGGCTGCGGGATGACGCTCATAAAAATGCTGAAAAATCTCCATTTGACGGCATCGGTTTTCTATTAGCGGGTGTATCAGCCGTGCTGACCGCCTATACATTTATTCATCTGCCGAAATGGGGCTTTTCATCATGGCAGACATTGGCGGGATTTGGAGGAAGCATCGTCATTCTTCTGATCTTGCTGATCATGCAGTACAGAAACGAACATGCGCTGATTTCGATTAAACTTATGCTGATTCCAAAGCCGATTCTGGGTGTTTTCATGATCGCTGCGGGCAGTATTTCCATAGCGGTCAGTCTTTCTGCATTTCACGGGGAGCTTCAGACCGCATATCATATGTCACAAACTCAACTGATATTCCTTTATGCGAGCCTTTTGGGAGGCGTGGCCATCGCCGCTGTCATCAGTGCATTAGCATATGATAAAGTCGGTCCGGGCATGCTCGGCATAACAGGCTCTGTTATATTGGTGTTCGTGAATTTCCAATGGATGACGGCGGATCATCATATACCGCTTATTCTATTTGCGGGGCTTTTCGTGATGCTGGCGGCCGGGACAGGGCTTATTGTGGCAGCCGGACTGATGGGAGCCGCGTTGGGCGGACCGCTTCCGGAACTGGTGAAACGCATGACGGCAGTTCAGTTTTTAAGGCTTTTCATTTATATGGGCGCACCTGTTTTAATAGGGTATTTTACGAAAAGAGATGCTTCCGGCACGCTTCGGGGCGCGCGCGGCACACAATCACCGCATGACCTGCTGATGGGGACATACAGCGATTTGTTTCTTATTGCTTTCATCTTAAGCTTGCTTTTAGTGTGTTTATCATTTGTCATGAATGCGACCGGCATGGGACATAAGCTTGCGCATAAACCGCATGCCGTCCGTAAGCAGGCGGTTGAACAGCCTTCGCCGCAGGCTCCTGAACCGATCAGGCATCAGGTCATTCCCGATCATGAATACAGAAGTGCGGTCAGACAGTTTCAGCGTCATCATATAAGCAAAAACAGTATGTAACTTTTTCTATCAGCAAACCCTTTTCCCGGTGAAAAGGGTTTGTTTTTTCCCATAATGGCAGAATGGTATATTGCATGTTTCATCCTTTTTTAATATAATTTGTTAGAATATTCATAATTTAATATCGAAATTTTAAGTAAAAAAGGAGGCATTACATGAAACTGTATCTATCTGTGGATATGGAAGGGATTTCCGGGTTGCCTGATGAAACATTTGTCAATTCCCGCATGCACAATTATGAGCGCGGCAGGGTTCTGATGACCGAAGAAGCAAACTGGTGCATCGCAGAAGCGTTTAATAACGGATGCACGGAAGTGACCGTGAATGACAGCCACTCAAAGATGAATAATCTGCTCGCGGAAAAACTTCACCCTGAGGCAGAGCTGATTACGGGGGATGTCAAGCCGTTTTCCATGATGCAGGGGCTTGATGAATCGTATTCGGGCGTGATGTTTATCGGCTATCATGCGAGAGCGTCGATGCCGGGCGTTATGTCGCACAGCATGATATTCGGCGTCCGCCACTTTTACATAAATGATAAGCCGGTCGGTGAACTGGGGTTAAATGCCTATCTCGCCGGATTTTACGATGTCCCGGTCATCATGGCTGCCGGAGATGATTGCGCCGCAAAAGAAGCGGAGGAGCTGATCCCGAATGTGACGACTGCCGCCGTCAAACAAACCATTTCAAGAACCGCGGTCAAATGCCTGTCCCCTCAAAAAGCCGGACGGCTCCTGACGGAAAAAACAGCCTATGCGCTCAAAAATAAAGATAAGGTCAAACCGCTGACTCCGCCTGAAAGACCTGTATTAGGCATTGAATTTGCCAACTACGGACAGGCTGAATGGGCCCATTTAATGCCGGGCACAGAAATCATCCCGGGAACGACAATCGTTCAATTTCAGGCAAAAGACATGCCGGAAGCCTATCAGGCCATGCTCGTCATGACAGAACTCGCCATGAGAACAACATTCTGTTAAAGGGGTGAACGGCATTGCTGCGGTATTTTATCAAACGTTTTATCGCCATGATTATGACCGTCCTCGTCATCACCACTCTGACATTTGTCATGATGAAAGTGATACCCGGCTCGCCTTTTAACGAAGAGCGGGGCACAAACGAAGCGGTCCAGCGAAATCTCGAATCCTACTACCATCTGAACGAACCTCTTATCACTCAATACGCCATCTATCTAAAATCCATTCTTACCTTTGATTTCGGTCCTTCAATTAAAAAACCGTCAGACAGTGTAAACGCTATGCTCGAACGCGGGTTTCCGGTCTCATTTGAGCTTGGGATAACGGCGATCATCATCGCTGTTATTTCCGGACTCGCGCTCGGCATAATGGCCGCTCTCAGGCGCGGCGGCTTTCTCGATTATGCGGCCATGAGCCTTGCGGTGCTCGGGATTTCCATTCCGAATTTTATTATGGCTACGCTGCTGATTCAGCAATTTGCGGTTCATCTGAAATGGTTTCCGGCAGCTACCTGGACGAGTCCCGTTCACATGGTCCTGCCGACTGTTGCGCTTGCCGTCGGTCCCATGGCCATTATCGCGAGGCTGACAAGATCAAGCATGGCCGAAGTGCTGACTCAGGATTACATCCGCACGGCAAAAGCAAAGGGGCTTTCTCCCGTCAAAATTGTGATCAAACACGCATTGAAAAATGCTCTTATGCCTGTTGTGACAGTACTCGGGACGCTTGCCGCAAGTATATTAACGGGCAGTTTCGTCATCGAGAAAATTTTTGCCATACCGGGAATGGGCAAATATTTCGTAGAAAGCATCAATCAGCGAGATTACCCGGTCATCATGGGAACGACCGTATTTTACAGTGTGATTCTGATCGTCCTGCTGTTTCTGGTTGATTTGGCATACGGCCTGTTAGACCCGCGCATAAAACTTCATAAGAAAGGGTGATCCTGATGAATCTCCCGCAAGAAACGGTAAAACACACAGAAGTGCCTGATGACTGGTTTCAGCCGGGCGCGGAAAGAAAGGGTGAAACCGAGTCGGTCAAGCGTCCGAGCCTGTCTTACAGTCAGGATGCGTGGCGGCGGCTTAAAAAGAATAAATTGGCGATGGCCGGCCTTGTGATATTATGCTGTCTGTTTCTATCGGCTGTGTTCGGTCCGCTGATATCACCGCACAGCGTGACAAGGCAGACGCTCGCCGAGCAGAATCTTCCGCCGTCTTTTTCACACTGGTTCGGAACCGATGAACTTGGCCGGGACGTGTTTACAAGAACGTGGTACGGAGCGAGGATCTCTTTATTTGTCGGTGTGATGGCGGCGCTGATCGACTTTTTGATCGGCGTCATCTACGGAGGCGTCGCCGGCTACAAAGGGGGCCGGACAGACAGCGCCATGATGAGAATCATCGAGGTTCTCTACGGGTTGCCGTATCTGCTCGTTGTCATTTTGTTAATGGTGCTGATGGGGCCGGGGCTCAGTTCCATTATCGTCGCTCTGACCGTGACGGGATGGGTCGGCATGGCGCGGATTGTGAGAGGGCAGGTGCTGAGGATGAAGCATGATGAACACGTATTGGCTTCGAAAACGTTTGGAGCGAAAACATTTCGGATCATTAAGAAAAATCTGCTGCCGAATACGATGGGAGCCATTATTGTCCAAATGACGCTTACGGTGCCGGCGGCGATTTTTGCGGAATCATTTTTAAGTTTTCTCGGACTCGGCATTCAGGCGCCGTTTGCAAGCTGGGGAGTCATGGCAAACGACGGGCTGCCGGCGATTTTATCAGGCCATTGGTGGCGGCTGTTTTTCCCCGCTTTTTTCATTTCCTTGACGATGTACGCGTTTAACGTACTTGGAGACGGCTTGCAGGACGCGTTAGACCCGAAACTGAGGAGGTAGGAAAAATGGCGCAGCAAGTTCTTTCCGTTCAAAATCTGCATGTTACTTTTTCAACATACGGAGGCACTGTAAAAGCCGTCCGAGGCGTCAGCTTCGATTTATATAAAGGTGAAACGTTTGCGATCGTCGGTGAATCGGGATGCGGAAAAAGCGTGACGTCACAAGCCGTGATGGGCCTTCTTCCGAAACATTCGGCAAAGATTGAATCTGGAAGCATACAATTTAAACAGAAAGACCTTTGCCGAATGTCGGATCGGGAAATGCGGGCAATCCGAGGGCGCGATATTTCTATGATCTTTCAGGACCCGATGACGGCGCTCAATCCGACTTTGACCATAGGGAATCAGCTCTCAGAAGCGCTGTTGGAACACCGCGCCATGACCAGAAAACAAGCTGAATCCGAAGTTCTCGCCATGCTGGATCTGGTCGGTATCCCGGACTCGAAATCCCGCCTGAAGCAGTACCCCCACCAATTAAGCGGGGGCATGCGGCAGCGGATCGTGATTGCGATGGCTCTGATCTGCGAGCCGGAAATTATGATCGCCGATGAACCGACAACGGCTCTTGATGTGACGATTCAAGCACAAATCCTTGAATTATTTAAGAAGATTCAAAGAAAAACAGGCGTGTCTATTATTCTGATCACACACGATCTCGGCGTCGTCGCTCAGACCGCCGACAGAGTCGCCGTCATGTATGCGGGGAAAATCGCCGAAATCGGCACGAGGCATGATATTTTTTACCGTCCGGCTCATCCATACACAAAGGGGCTGCTTCGTTCAGTGCCGCGGCTGGATATGGAGGATAGTGAGCTGTCGCCGATTGACGGGACGCCGCCTGATTTATTCGATCCGCCGCCGGGCTGCCCGTTTGCCGCCCGCTGCCCGGACAGGATGATCGTCTGTGAAAAGGTATACCCGGCAACAACCGTGAAATCCAAAAGCCATATCGTCAATTGCTGGCTTCAGGATCACCGTGCAGAGCGGCTGAAGCAGCAGCTGACGGCAGCAGAGGAAAAAGGGGGATTGAAATGAAAAAGAGATGGGCGATCGGTGTGATTGCTGTTGTTTCGTTTGCTCTGATTGGCTGTACAGCCAATGAACAGGCGGGGACAGAACCCGGCAAAGCAAAAGAACAGGGGGGTGAAACGGTGCTGCGGCTCAATAACGAAAATGAGCCGACCTCACTTGATCCGCCGATCGGATTTAATAATGTTTCCTGGCAGCCGCTGAATAACATCATGGAAGGATTGACGAGGCTCGGAAAAGATAATAAGCCCGAACCGGCCATGGCGGAAAGCTGGAAGGTGTCCGCTGATAAGCTGACATATACCTTCAATATCCGGGATAACGCCGAATGGACAAATGGCGATCCCGTTACGGCGGAAGACTTCGTGTACGCCTGGAAACGAATGCTCGATCCGAAAACGGGCGCATCTTCCGCTTTTCTCGGCTACATGATCAAAGGCGGAGAAGAATTTAACAACGGAAAAGGCAAACAAGAAGACGTGAAAGTCACGGCAAAAGATAAAAAAACGCTTGTCGTCACATTGGCGGCACCGCAGGATTATTTTCTGAGCGTCGTGTCCAATCCGGCGTATTTCCCGATTAATGAGAAGGTCGCGAAGGCTGATGCGAAATGGTTCACTGAAGCAAAAACCTTTGTCGGCAACGGGCCGTTCAAACTGACGGAATGGAAGCATGACGACAGCATGACGATGGTCAAAAACGAGACGTATTGGGATAAAAAGACAGTGAAACTGGATAAAGTCACATGGGCGATGGTCAGTGACCGGAATACCGATTATCAGATGTTCCAGTCGGGGGATTTGGATACCGCCTTTGTGCCGGCAGAGCTGAGCGAGCAGCTGATGGGAGGAAAAAATGTCCGCACGTGGGATCAGGCCGGACTCTATTTCTATCGTTTTAACGTAAAAATGGAGCCGTTTCAAAATGAAAAGATCAGAAAAGCGTTCGCGGCAGCGATTGATCAGAAAGAAATCACGGATTATGTGACCAAAAACAGTGAAAAGCCGGCACATGCCTTTGTATCCCCGGGATTTACTCAGCCTGACGGGAAAGATTTCCGCGAAGCGGGCGGCAGTTTATTAAATCCGGATGAATCAGAAGCCAAAAAACTGCTGGAAAAAGGCATGGCAGAAGAGCATTATGACAAGCTGCCCGCCGTTACATTGACATACAGCACAAAACCGGAGCATAAGAAAATAGCGGAAGCGATTCAGCAGAAGCTCAAAAGTGTGCTCGGTATAGACGTTAAGCTCGCCAATATGGAATGGAACGTCTTTTTAGAAGAGCAGAAAGGACTGAAGTTCCAGTTCTCTCAAAGCTCATTTTTACCGGATTACGCAGATCCGATCAGTTTTCTAGAGGCTTTCCAGACGGATAATTCCATGAACCGCACCGGCTGGGGCAGCGCGGCATACGATGGCTACATCAAGCAGGCAAAACAGGAAGCCGATGCCAAAAAACGTTTTGCGCTCATGCATAAAGCGGAAAAACTGCTCATGAACGAGGCTCCGATCATTCCGATTTACTTTTACAATCAGGTGCATCTGCAGAACAGCGGCGTGAAGGGCATTGTCCGGCACCCTGTCGGTTACATTGATCTGAAGTGGGCGGAAAAGTCCTGATCTTACAGCGGAAACATACGCCGCTCTTTTGCCGTTAAAGGAGCGGCGTGTTTCACTTTTCAATCCGGAAAGGAGATTGAAAAAGTCATGAACCATAAACCGAAAGCACTGCAAAAAGGCGACACGATCGGTGTGATTGCGCCCGCAAGCCCGCCTGAGAGCGGGACACTGCAAACCGCGCTGCTGTTTTTAGAGAATGAGCTTGGCCTTCAAGTGAAACTCGGCCGGGCGCTGAAGACCCGTCACGGCTATTTGGCGGGAGAGGACCGGGCGCGTCTCGATGATCTCCATGACATGTTTAGTGATCAGAATGTCAAAGCGGTGATATGCGCGTGCGGAGGATTCGGCACGGGCCGCATTGCCGCCGACATCGATTTCGGCTTAATCCGCCGCAATCCGAAAATTTTCTGGGGATACAGTGATATCACGTTTTTACATACCGCCATTCATCAAAATACGGGGCTCGTCACATTTCACGGCCCGATGCTGAGCACCGATGTCGGGCTTGAAGATGCTGATCCCCTGACAAAAGCGTCGTATCGTCAGCTTTTTACAGAAACGGAATTTACCTATACGGAGGACATTTCTCCCTTAGAGGTGCTGACAGGCGGAAGGGCCGAGGGAGAGCTTGCGGGCGGCAATCTGTCGCTCATTACGTCCACACTCGGCACGCCGTTTGAAATTGATACAAAAGACAAATTGCTGTTTATCGAGGATATTGATGAGGAGCCGTACCAAATCGACAGAATGCTGAATCAATTAAAGATGGCCGGAAAACTGTCAGACGCAGCCGGAATCCTGGTCTGTGATTTTCACCAATGCGAACCGAAAAACAAAGAAAAGTCGCTTACTTTAGAGCAAGTGCTGAATGATTACATTGTCAAATCAGGAAAGCCCGCGCTTAAAGGCTTTAAAATCGGCCATTGTTCACCGAGCTTCGCCGTTCCGATCGGAGCCCGCGCGGTTATGGATACGGCGGCCAAAGCGGTAACGATTGAATCGGGGGTTTCCGGAAGGGAGTGATCAGGCGTGAGGATAACAGATATTCAAACGGGACGGATGTCCGTGCCGCTGAAAAAGCCGTTTAAGACCGCTTTGCGCACGGTTTACAATGCTGAATCGGTCATTGTGAAGCTCACTTTTGACAACGGTCTGACCGGCTGGGGGGAGGCGCCGCCGACGGTTGTCATTACAGGCGACAGCGCGGACGGTATTGAAAGCGCCGTCCACGATGTGCTGAAGCCCGCTCTCTTGGGGCGGAGCCTTTCCGGCATGGAAGCCGTTTTGTTTGATATCAGCCGGCTGTTGGAAAGAAATCAAAGCGCAAAAGCCGCGGTGGATATGGCTGTATATGACGGATGGGCGCAAATGCATGGACAGCCGCTTTACCGGCTTCTCGGCGGCTATCGGAATACACTGGAAACAGATTTTACCGTCAGCGTCAATTCTCCTGAGGAGATGGCGGGGGATGCAGACCGTTATGTGAACAAAGGATTTCATATTTTAAAAATAAAAGTCGGCATAGGTGACATATCAGACGATGTTGCCCGGATTCGGGCGATCAGATCACGTGTCGGCGGAAACGTCAAACTGAGACTGGACGCGAATCAAGGCTGGACGCCGAAAGAAGCCGTGACCGCGATCCGAAAGATGGAAGACGCCGGCCTCGGCATTGAGCTGGTCGAGCAGCCTGTTCACAAAGACGATATCGCCGGGCTGAAGCAGGTTACCGATGCCGTAGACACGCCGATTATGGCGGATGAGAGCGTCTTTACCCCCCGTCAGGCCTTTCACGTGCTGCAGACGAGAAGCGCCGATTTAATTAATATTAAGCTGATGAAAGCGGGCGGCATAAAGCAGGCGGAAACAATCAATGCGATGGCGGAAACGTGCGGCGTGGAGTGTATGGTCGGCAGCATGATTGAGACCAAACTCGGCATCACCGCCGCGGCCCATTTTGCCGCGGGCAAACGGAATGTGACAAGGTTTGATTTTGATGCGCCGCTTATGCTGAAAGATGATTTGATTCAAGGCGGCATCACATACAGCGGCAGTCAGATTGCGATTCCCGACGAACCGGGTCTCGGCATTACCGGTGTGTCGATACAAGAGGGGGCGAAAAGATGAGAGCAGCCGTTACAGCGGTAGCAGCCAACGTATGGACGCTGCCGTCATCTCCCCGTTCGTATGATGCGCCGATGCTCGAAAACCCGCCGCAGATCAGAAAATGGTTAGCGTCTATGGGATATGAAGAGCGGCTGCAATTATGCACAGACAACCTTGTCCAAACGCAAGCGCTTTTCGGGGAAGAAGTGATCATTCTCAAAGAGGAAGGGGAATGGGCTTTTGTCGCCGTTCCCGGCCAGCCTTCAAACAAGGATGTGCGCGGATATCCGGGGTGGATGAAAAAAAGCCAGCTTTCAAAAGACGGCTTTCATGCATCTTCCCCCGCCGTATGGATTACCAAACCGACAGCTTTTTTATATCACACAAACGGCGAACCAGACTTGGAAGTAAGTTTCTTAACGCGTCTTCCGGCATCAGGACGTGAGAAAGGCTTTTTCCGGGTGGTGACGCCGCTCGGAGAAAGGTTCGTAAATGAAGCTGACGCAGACGAGTGCCGGCATACGGAAGGACGGGCGGCCGATGTCATCGAAACGGGCATGATGTTTCTCGGGCTTCCGTATTTATGGGGAGGACTGAGCGGTTTCGGGTTTGACTGTTCCGGGTTTATGTATTCGATATTTAAAGCAAACGGCTATACCCTTCCCCGTGATGCAACGGACCAAGCAAAAGCCGGATGCGGCGCGGCGGTAAACGATATCCTGCCGGCTGACCTTTTGTTTTTCGCCTATGAAGAAGGAAAAGGCGCGATCCACCATGTCGGTTTGGCGCTGGGAGACGGCCGAATGCTGCACTCCCCGAAAACGGGAAAAACAATCGAAGTGCTGTCTTTGGAAGGAACCGTCTATGAAAAAGAATTATGCACCGTACGCCGCTGTATAAGCGAAAAGGGGGAATAGAAAATGACGGCATCTCCGCTCCTTGAAGTCAGCGGGCTGAAAATGCATTTTGACGCAGGAAGAAAGAAAGCCGTAAAAGCAGTCGACGGTGTCAGTTTTCACATTAAAAGAGGGGAAACATTCGGACTTGTCGGAGAATCGGGATGCGGTAAATCGACGCTCGGAAGGGTTATTCTCCGTCTGTATGACCCGACGGCCGGTTCGGTATCATATGAAGGGACGGATATACACCGTGCCGCGGCAGAACAGCGGTCGGTCTTCTTCCGCAAGCTGCAGATGATTTTCCAGGACCCTTACGCCTCGTTAAATCCGCGCCTGACCGTAAGGGAAATTATTATGGAGCCGATGGAAATCCACAATCTTTACAATACAAGAAAAGCCCGTCTGATGATAGCGGATGAACTGCTTGAAGCTGTCGGGCTCCATCCGGATTTCGGCAGCCGGTATCCCCACGAATTCAGCGGCGGACAGAGGCAGAGAATCGGGATTGCCAGAGCGCTCTCTCTGCATCCCGAATTTATCGTGGCGGATGAGCCAATTTCCGCGCTGGATGTGTCGGTACAGGCTCAGGTCGTCAACCTTTTAAAAAGGCTTCAGAAAGAGAAAGGGCTGACATTTTTATTTATCGCCCACGATTTATCAATGGTCAAGCATATCAGCGACCGGATCGGCGTGATGTATTTGGGCCGCATGATGGAAATTACAGAAAGCGCTGCGCTTTACCGGGAACCGCTTCACCCTTATACGAAGGCGCTTTTATCCTCAATCCCGATTCCTGATCCGCTTCTTGAGGACAAGCGTGAACGGATTATTCTGAAAGGGGAGCTGCCGAGCCCCCTTAACCCGCCGAGCGGCTGTGTATTCAGGACGCGGTGTCCTGAAGCGATGGAGCTATGCAGTAAGATAACGCCTGAGCTTGAAGAAGTGAAGGCGGGGCGTTTTGTCGCCTGCCATTTATACAAAAAAGAAAGCTGACAATATAAAGTCAGCTTTCTTTTTTGATTAAACCTGATGCAGAAATGACACGCAGACCGGATACGGAACCGGAATGTCAGATTGAAGCAGAGTCAATTTGCCTGTTTCCGGGTCGCGTTCAAACAAAACCAGATTTCCCGTTTCTTCGTTTGACGCGACAAGGAATGTCTCGGAAGGGTCAAACGCGAAATCACGCGGCCAGTTGCCTTCTGTCGGCACCCATTCAATAAGAGACAATTCACCGGAATATTGGTTGATCTTAAAGATGGCGATGCTGTCATGTCCGCGGTTGGCGGCATAAAGAAATCTGCCGTCTTTAGATATGCGGATCGCGCTGCCTTGCGATTTGTCCGTAAAGCCTTCAGGCAAAGCGGAAATGACCTGCAACTCTCTGAATTCACCTAAGGTCGGGTTGTATTCAAGCGCGATGACTTCATTACTGATTTCCGTCATGACATAGGCGTATTTTTCCGCCGGATGGAAAACGATGTGGCGCGGCCCTGAACCCGGTGCGAAAGAGTGAGTTTTCACCTCTGTGAGCGAACCGTTTTTCATTTGGTAAGTATAAAGCGTATCCGTCCCTAAATCGACGGCTGCAATGTAGTTATGCTCAGGTGTATAGCCTGCGAAATGGGTATGCGGTTTCTCTTGTCTTTCATGAGGACCTGTTCCCGTATGAGCGGCTTCGGCAGCCGGCTCCCGCAGACTTCCGTCTTCATTGACGGGAAAGGCGTGCACTTTTCCGCTGTGGTAATTAGCGGTTAACACATATTCATGTTTATCATCAATGCTGACGTGGCATGGAGACGGGCCTTCAATCAGCTGGTGGTTCACAAAAGTTAATTCCCCGCTGTTCTGATGAATCTGATAGGCTGCGACGCCGCCTTTTCCGTCTGCCTTTTCAATGGAATACAGCATGCTGTTATCAGAATTCGGAGTGACGTATGTCGGGTTGCCGAGCTTTGCTGCCAGCTTCGGACGGCTGAGCCGTTTCGCTTCTGTATCAAGTTCAAAACAATAAATGCCTTCGCTTCCGCCTTTTGTATATGTTCCCGCGTATCCTATGTACTTAGCCATTCGGTTTCCCCCTTTAGAGTCTTGTCTTCTCTATATTAACGTATCTTGAAGGAAACTGCCTTGTAAATGTTTAAGATGTTCTGACAAGCGGCAAGGTGCAGCAGCGGAAGGAACCGCCTGATTTAATAATTTCGGAAAACTCGGTTTCAATGACTGTATAACCTCTTTTTCTGAGCTCGCGGTTCGTATGACGGTGCTGCGGCAGGCTGATAAGTGTCTGATTGCCGATTGACAAGATATTAGGACCGAGCGTGAATTGCTCTTCTTCAGGCACTTCTATCATCTCAAAACGTTCGGCGAGAAGATCAATTTCTTTCTGCCGCAAGCCATTTTTGCAGTATAGCGCCTCCGTTTCCGAGATCATATTAAATACACAGTCCAAATGTAAGAAATCCTCCTTGAGAGGGATCGGCACAACCGTCATCTCCGGCAGCGCCTCCCGCAGCTCCCGGACAGCCGCTTTATCCGTGCGCTTGCTCAGCCCGGCGTAAACGGTGCCGTCTGCGATCAAGATGTCGCCGCCTTCAATGTTCGCTTTTTTCAGTCGCGTATAGGGGATTTTCTTATTGTCAAGCAGGTTTTGAAACACTTTTTCTTCTCCCTGCCGGACTGAAGCCGCCATGTTTGAAATAAACGCCGTCTCGCCTAAGACAAATCCGATATCCCGGGTGAATACCTGCTCAGGCAATGCGGGATCGGCAGGCAGCAGGACGACTTCAATCTGATGAGATCTTAAAATGTCAATAAACTCGCTATGCTGTTTGAGGGCAACGGGTATGTTAATATTTTCTTGTTTGAAATGTTTCTGCGTTCCGTTAATAATATCCTTGATGGCCATGTGTTCCGGCCGGCATAAGATGACTGTCTGCAAAGCATCAAACTCACTGCGGCAAGCCGGTTTCCGCGTGGATTTGGGAATGGATACGTCCATGTGATATCCTCCTATCGGTATTCAATGTGCGTTTATTATTCCCGGATGTGATGAATAATGAAACATTTATGAGAGAATATCTAACCAACTTAATATTTAAAATTTTAGACAAAACGGTCAAAGTATTGTTTAATAGGGTACAGATGAATGAGTCAAAACGACCAGACACCAAAGGGGAGTTTAAATAATATGAAGTTGCCAGAATCAAGATTTTGCAAAGAAACAAGGGTTGTTAAAACAAGCAGGGTTTTTCCGCTTGATACGAATAATCACAATACGCTGTTTGGCGGAAAGCTGATGAGCTACATTGATGATATCGCTTCAATTTCCGCGGCCCGCCACTGCCGGTGTGAAACAGTCACGGCCTCAATGGATTCTGTAGATTTTTTGCGCCCCATCGGCCAACAGGATTCCGTATGCCTTGAATCTTACGTCACATGGGTCGGCACATCGTCTATGGAGGTGTTTGTCAAAGTCATTAAAGAACATCTGATGACGGGCGAACGCGAGCTTGCGGCAACGTCGTTTCTGACCTTTGTCGCGCTTGATTCAAACGGGAAATCGGTACCCGTTCCGCGGATCGTGCCGGAAACCGAGGAAGAAATCATGCTTCACAATACGGCCGTTCAGCGCGCCGGAGAACGAAAAAACCGCTTAAAACACAGCAAGGCCCTGGCCGAGGCGCTCGGAACAGATAAACCTTGGTAATCATCAAACCGCTTTTTTAAAAAGCGGTTTTTTTATGCTGAGAAAGGACTTTTCCTGCCGGATCCATAATCTATTACAGGGAAAGGAGACGTGGCGTGCATGATGAAACATAAGTCTTCCGGCACCATCCTGACAACCGGGCGTATCCGTCTGCGGACTATGCGGGATGACGATGAAGAAAATTTGTACGGGCTGTTTACCGACAGAGAGGTCATGAAATATTATCCTTCTCTTAAAAGCAGACGGGAAACGAAGGAATGGATTGCCTGGAACAAACGATTGGCCAAAGGATACGGCGTCAGTCTTTGGATCGCAGAGGATAAAGAGACGGGCGCATTTCTCGGTCAATGCGGAATCGTTCCGCAGACGGTAAACGGAAACACTTTGATGGAAATCGGCTATATGTTTGCCCGCCGCCGCTGGGGCTGCGGCTATGCGACAGAGGCGGCGAACGCCTGTCTGGACTACGGTTTTCATACGCAGCAATACGGACGCATAGCGGCGCTGATTGATCCGGAAAACGCTGCCTCCGTCCGTGTCGCGGAAAAAATCGGTATGGTGCCCGGTGAGACCGTTACCAAATGGGAGAGGCAGCTGACGGTTTTTGACATCACATCTGACGTTGAACGTTTCGGCGAAATGTAGTATGATACGAACAGACATGTTTTCTAGGGTTCCGCATGTTTATACATGGCCTGGTCCGAGAGAAAACACATATGCGGACATATCCCGCATATGCACACGGAGGGAAAAAAGCCCGGGAGAGTCAATCTCATGTGAGACGACTATCCGGGCTTTTTTGTATTGTCCGGATACAGAAAGGGTGAAGAACATGAAATGGGGTTTAGTGGTCATAGCGGCCGTATTTGAAGTGGTATGGGTCACCGGCCTGAAACATGCTGATTCGGCACTGGCGTGGAGCGGCACGATTACGGGAATCATCATCAGTTTTTATCTATTAATCAAGGCGACAGACAGCCTGCCCGTAGGAACGGTATATGCGGTCTTTACCGGACTCGGGACAGCGGGCACCGTGCTCAGTGAAATCCTGCTTTTCAAAGAGCAGGCCGATCCGGTGAAAATCGTGCTGATCGGCGTTTTGCTGATCGGTGTCATCGGATTAAAGCTGGTCACACAGGATAAGCCTGAGACGAAGGAGGAGAAGGCGTAATGCATTGGATCAGCCTGATAGCCGCGGGTCTTTGTGAAATGCTCGGGGTCATTTTAATGAATCAATTTCAAAAAGAAAAGAAAGTCAAATGGATTCTTTTCATTATCGCCGGATTTGCGGCTTCTTTTTCCCTGCTTTCTTATGCGATGGAGACGATCGCGATGGGCACGGCCTATGCGATCTGGACCGGTATCGGCACGGCGGGCGGCGCATTAGCCGGCATTCTTTTCTACGGCGAGCAGAAGGATGCGAAGCGCATCTTTTTCATTGCGCTTATTTTATGCGCTGCCGTAGGGCTGAAAATTCTTTCGTAAATTGATTTTTATCAAATCTTCAGTATAATCTATTAGTAAGTTACGAATTATGAAGATACGAGGGATTAAAACAGATGAATTCATATATGACACAGCGGCTGAAAGAATACCGCCGCGGGAATGAGGAAAAAGGGCGCCTGCTTGTCAGCTGCCCCGACCAGCCGGGAATTGTATCGGCAGTGTCGGCGTTTTTGTTTGAACATGGCGCAAACATTATTGAATCAAATCAATACACGACTGACCCTGAAGGCGGACGGTTTTTTCTTAGGATCGAATTCGACTGCAAGGGCATTCGTGAGAAAAAAGAGGACTTACAGCAGGCGTTCGCCTCAATCGCCCAGACATTCGGCATGACATGGAGCCTGTCTCTGGCAAGTGAGCTGAAGCGGGTGGCGATCTTTGTATCGAAGGAGCTGCACTGCCTTCATGAACTGATTTGGGAATGGCAAAGCGGCAATATGATGGCCGAAATTGCGGTCGTCATCAGCAACCACGAAGAGGCCAAAGAAGTGGTCGAACCGCTGAATATTCCGTTCCATTACATGAAAGCTAACAAAGACATCCGCGCCGAAGTGGAGCGGCGCCAGCTTGAGCTGCTGGAGCGGTATAAGATTGATGTGATCGTTCTTGCCCGCTACATGCAGATTTTGACGTCTGATTTTGTATCTGCCCATCCGAATCGGATTATTAACATCCACCATTCATTTCTGCCGGCCTTTATCGGCGCTAACCCGTATAAACGGGCTTATGAGCGCGGAGTGAAATTAATCGGCGCGACCTCTCACTATGTGACGGACGATCTTGATGAAGGGCCGATTATTGAACAGGATATTGAACGCGTCGATCACAGAGATCACGCAGAGGATCTGAAGAATATCGGCAGAACGATTGAGCGGAGCGTGTTGGCAAGAGCCGTAAAATGGCATCTGGAAGACCGTGTCATCGTTCACGGAAACAAAACGATCGTATTTAATTAATGGCGGTCCGCCGGGGAGGCGGACTGTTTTTTATGGATGAAAATGTCTTGACAAGAACCTGTTTTCTTTGCATAATATAAAAAAATCATTGAGCGTTGAAGAGGATCAGTACGCAGAACTTTCTGTGACAGAGAGCAAAATGGCCCGCTGAAACATTTTGCCGCATGAAACCTGCCGAACCTGCCTTGGAGTCCTGAGGGGAAAACTCAGGCGCGATAACCTGGCGTTACAGGAAAGCGGGACGCGTGAAAAACGCGTTCAAACAAGGTGGTACCACGGAAAGCCCATTTCGTCCTTATTTTTCAGGACGGAATGGGCTTTTTTTATTGACGAGAGCCGGTTTGGATTGATTGCCACGGAGGAGAAACGATGAAAAAACAAAGAATTGTTGTGAAAATCGGGAGCAGCTCGCTCACCAACAGTAACGGAAGTATTGATGAAGCAAAAATCAAGGAACATACGGAAGCCATTTCTTTATTAAAAGAAAACGGGCATGAAGTGATCCTCATTACCTCAGGCGCGGTGGCAGCGGGTTTTTCCGCTCTCGGCTATCCGTCGCGACCCGTTACGATAAAAGGAAAGCAGGCAGCTGCCGCAGTCGGCCAGACACTTTTAATGCAGCAATATATGGACCATTTAAAAAGATACGGTCTGACGCCGGCACAAATTTTATTAACAAGAAATGATTTCTCAAAAAGAGAGCGGTACAGAAATGCCTATGCCACTGTAATGGAACTGTTGGAGCGGGGAGTCGTGCCGATTATTAATGAAAATGATTCCACATCAGTCGAAGAGCTGACGTTCGGTGATAACGACATGCTGTCGGCGCTTGTAAGCGGTTTGATTCATGCAGACCAATTAATGATTCTCACAGACATTAACGGGCTGTACGATGCCAATCCGAATGAAAACCCGGACGCAAAGCGGTTCGACTATCTGAATGACATCACACCAGAATTGCTCGGATATGCCGGATCAGCAGGCTCAAAGGTCGGCACCGGAGGCATGAAGTCAAAACTTCTCGCCGCCCAGACCGCATTGTCGCTCGGGGTGAAGGTATTTATCGGAACCGGCTCCGGACGGGAAAAACTGATGGGAATTTTAGACGGAAAAGGCGACGGCACTTATATCGGCGATAAAGACCTGTCCTCAGTAAATAATACACGGCAATGGATCATGTTTCATTCTCCGATATCAGGGGAAATCATCATTGATGGGGGAGCGGAGCAGGCGATGATTCATAACGGGTCAAGTCTCCTCCCGGCCGGCGTCGCCGATGTCTGCGGCAGTTTTCCGAAAGGGGCCGTAGTGGAAGTCAAAGGGCCCGGCGGCATTATCGGCAAAGGGCAGACGCAGTACTCATCCGATGAAATTTTAGAAGCCAAAGGGAAGCGGAGCGACCAGCTTTCAGGAACGAAGCAGGTGGAAGTGATTCACAGAGATGATTGGGTGAATTTATTTGACGAGGGGGAACACAAATGAGTGAAGTATTGCAAAAAGCAGCCTTGGCAAAAGAAGCGGCTGCCGAAATGGTCATGAAAACGACGGCTGAAAAAAACGAAGCGCTCCAATGTATTGCAGACGGACTCAGAAACGAACGCCGGCTGATTTTAACAGAGAATCAGAAAGATATTGAAGCGGGACGGAACAGAGGACTGACACCTGACATTATTGACAGGCTGACTCTTGATGAAAAACGCCTGCTCGATATCGCGGACGCCGTGGAACTGCTGATCGGTCTTGAAGATCCCGTCGGTGAATCGCTGGAGACCATTCAAAAAGAGAATGGATTATCCATTGAAAAAATCCGCGTGCCCCTTGGAGTAGTGGGCATGATCTATGAGGCCAGACCGAACGTTACCGTAGACGCGGCCACACTCTGCCTGAAAACCGGAAACGCGGTTGTGCTCAGAGGAAGTTCTTCCGCCATCCACAGCAACATAGCGCTTGTCAGTGTGATGAAACGCGCACTGGGGCTGTCAAAGCTTCCGATTGATGCCGTTCAGCTCATAGAAGATACAAGCAAAGAAACCGCCAAACAGCTCTTTACATTAAATGACGGGCTGGATGTATTGATCCCGCGCGGCGGTAAAAATTTAATTGATCTTGTGGTCAGGGAATCAACCGTACCCGTTTTAGAAACCGGAGCGGGCAATTGCCACGTGTACATAGATGAGTCAGCAGATCCTCAAATGGCAAGCGAGGTCGTTATCAATGCCAAAACACAGCGTCCTTCAGTCTGCAACGCGATTGAATCTCTTTTGATTCATGAAAAATGGGCCGAAGAACACGGACGAAAGCTGCTGAATCAGCTGACAGAAAAAGGGGTGGAGCTCCGAGGAGACCAGGTGATTTGCAGACTGGAGCCTCAAGCGAAACAAGCAGAAGAAGCCGATTGGGGAGCGGAGTATCTGGCGCCGATTCTCAGTGTGAAAACGGTGCAGGACGTACAGGAGGCGGTCCGCCACATTCAGCAGTACGGCACAAACCATTCAGAAGCCATTCTGACGGAGAACGCCGAGCATGCGGCTTACTTCCAGACCGCCGTTGACGCCGCCGCCGTGTATCATAATGCTTCAACCCGGTTTACGGACGGTTTTGAATTCGGATACGGAGCCGAAATCGGCATCAGCACGCAAAAGCTTCACGCGAGAGGGCCGATGGGGCTTCCGGCGTTAACATCTACAAAAATCATCATCAAAGGAAACGGACAAATCCGCGTATAATCTTTTAAGCTTATCCTTCAAAAAGGGTAGGCTTTTTTTATGCGGAAAGATTGACGGTCTCTATTATATTGTGTAAAATTAAATTGTACACAATATAACAGAGGTGAATTCACATGACAAAACCATTATTTACTGCAACCGTATCAGCCGCCGGCGGACGTGAAGGGAAAGTCACGTCTTCTGACGGAGTGCTGAATCTTGATGTTGCCATGCCGGGAACGCCAAGAGCAAAAAAGCTCGAACATGCTACAAACCCTGAACAGCTGTTTGCCGCAGGATATTCAGCCTGCTTTGACAGCGCTCTTCAGCTCGTAGCGAGAAAAGAGCGTCTGAGTATTGAAACAGAGGTCACTGCGCATGTCAGTCTGCTGAAAGATGAAGCAGACCAAGGATATAAACTAGGCGTTACGCTTGAGGTCAAAGCATCCGGCATTGATAAACAGGAGCTTGAAGCCCTTATCCAAAAAGCGCACGGTGTCTGTCCGTATTCAAAAGCGACAGCGGGAAATATTGAAGTGAAGCTTCTGGCAGCAGAATAAAAATAAGGATGCCCATTCGGGGCATCCTTATTTTTTGCCGTGCAGCGTATTCAAAACCTCATAAAGCGACTGCTTTAACTGCTTTAATTCCTCTTTTGACCGTCCCGTCTGTTCCAGCATGGCAATGGGAATATCCGCCGCTGTTTTCTGCAAGGCCCGTCCTTCATCTGTGAGTCTGATCGTCACGGATCGCTCGTCTTCAGCCGACCGCTTTCTCATGATAATTCCGTGCTGCTCCATCCGTTTCAGCATCGGTGTCAGCGTTCCGGAATCCAGGTACAAAAGCTCACCCATCCGTTTCACATTCAGTTCTTCGTGCTCCCATAATAAAAGCAGCGCCAAATATTGGGGATAAGTTACGTTGAGCTTATCAAGCAGCGGTTTGTACCGTTTCGTCATTTCCCTTGAGCTTGCGTACAGCAAAAAACAAAGCTGATTCTCCAGTTTCATATGTTCAAAATCTTTTTCTGCCATTACTTCTTTCACCAACTCTTTGTTTGTTAACGTTACCCCTATTGTAGCTGAAAAACGAACCATTTCCTATTCCAATCATGTTTAAAAATATGAGCAGGGGCAATATATACAGTAAGTACAATGAGGAGGCTGATAATAATGGCATTATTTACTTCAAAAGCGACCGCAGTCGGCGGACGAGCAGGACATATTAAATCCGAAGACGGGGTGCTGGATTTTGACATCATCATGCCGAATGCAAAAAAAGACGGAGAAACCGGCACAAACCCTGAACAGCTCTTTGCGGCAGGATATGCTGCCTGCTTCGGGGGAGCGCTTGAGCTCGCCGCCCAAAAACAAAAAATCGACATGACCTCTGAAATTGAAGGACAGGTCAGCCTTTTAAAAGATGAGAGTGACGGAGGTTACAAAATCGGCGTAACGCTCGTCATTGATACAAAAGATCTTGACAAAGAAACGGCGGAGAAGCTAGTGCACGCCGCTCACGAGTTCTGTCCGTATTCAAAAGCAACAAGAGGAAATGTAGACGTCAAACTTGAATTAAAATAAATCAACGAACGAATATCCCGGATTTTATATCCGGGATATTTTATTAACGAAAACATCAGTAATGATCTCTTCTCTCCCGGAATAAGAATACGATATAGCACTTTTGCATAATGACACCAAGAGAAAAGAGGGAGAAATCGATGTCTCTTCCAAACATACCGAACATCACCCCCGACATTACACTCTCCAGATGTGAGACCCTGAACCTCCTTCTTTCATCCGTGGCTATGGAAGAAATCGGACTATCCCATATTCTGCAGGCGGAAGCGGAAAGGATTCAAATGTTTCTCGGCGCTTCCGGCGATCCCTCCTTGGAGGAATTGTCATCAATTAATAGAAGCACTGAACGGCTCCTGCGCACCGTCATGAAATCACAACTCCTTTTGCAGACGAAGCTTGAGGACATTATCTTCTTACAGGATTCTGAAGTCTGTATGGACCCGGACGACCCAAGCAATCCGAGTGATCCGGGCGATCCTGATGACCCGTGGAATCCGGACGACCCGAGCAATCCGAGTGATCCGGGCGATCCTGATGACCCGTGGAATCCGGACGACCCGAGCAATCCGAGTGATCCGGGCGATCCTGATGACCCGTGGAATCCGGACGACCCGAGCAATCCGAGTGATCCGGGCGATCCTGATGACCCGTGGAATCCAGACGATCCCAGTGATCCGGAAGATCCGTGTGACGGCCTGTTTTACGGCCGCATTGGCTGCTGTGAGTGTGGGGATTGTGAGGACTGCGGTTGGAAGAAAAAAGGCGGGGAGCGTTCATAAAAAAAGAGACGGGTGAAGCATATGCCGTATCCAAGCATCTCAAAAGCGAAACACGCATCTTTTGAAGCCATGCATTGTCTCACGATGGCGCTGTTACATATATTATCTGTGACCGTGGATAAAAGAAGGGGTTCAAATTACAAAGAAGAAATCAGGCTGTTCTCCGCATTGTGCCGCTGGCAGATGGAAACAGGCGGCCGTCTGTTTTTAATGATCAGCTTGGAAGAAGAGCAGAAGCAGATGTATGAGCGGCACTTTCTTGAAATGAAGACAGTTACGGAACGAACGAAAAAATTCATTTCTGAAAGCCCGCGCGAATTCCGGGCGCATCCGATTACGAAGCGGGCTGTCAGGCAGCTTCAGGAATGGAATACGGAAACTGCCGAACCTGCCGTCAGATGGGTGCGGCCTGTCATCATCACGATGAACGGCACTCCTGAACGGCCTTGGTTCAATCAACAACTCCAAAATCGGGAAAGGTGAGAAAATGAGCGGAAATGCTGAATGTAAACTGACTCTTTGCATGATTGTGAAAAACGAGGAGAGATACATCTCCCGTTGTTTATCAAGTGTACAAGACATCGCTGATGAGATCGTCATCGCAGACACCGGATCACAAGATAATACAAAAGATATATGCAAAAGCTTTCAGGCAAGAGTGTTTGATTTCGAATGGGAGAATGATTTCGCAAAGGCCAGAAATTACGCCCTGCAGCATGCCGAAGGAGATTGGATTTTAGTGCTTGACGCGGATGAAGAGCTCGATCAGGAGACGGGCCGTTTTTTAACTTCGCTGCTTCATGACGGATTACCGAGCCGGGGCCTTTTGAAAATCATCAATTATACGGGGAAGCAGCTCGATGAAAACGAAGCGTTTGAAAGCATGCAGCCGAGACTGTTCCGCAATCATAAAGGCCTTCTGTATCAAGGCAGAATTCACGAGAATATCTCGGCTTCCAATGAGGAAGAAAACAATGCTTTTTTCACGCTCCCATGTGTGATTCATCACTACGGCTACTTGGAGCAGGAAGAAAAGATCAAGCAAAAACATAAACGGAATATCAGCATTTTAAATGAAGAGCTTTCAGAGGAAAATCCTGATCCGTGGCTTGTCTATCATTTGGCAAGTGAATGCTACAGAATCAAAGACTATGAAAAAGCATTACATCTTGTCAACGGCTCAATTTTTCAATTTTTAAGCGAAAAACGAATGCCTCCGTCTCTCCTGTATTATTTGAAATATACAATATTGCTTGAGCTCAAACGGTATGAAGAAGCCGAACAAGGGATTGAAAAAGTGCTCAAGCTATATCCTGATTACAGCAATCTTCATTATTATAAAGGCCTTGTATTATATCATTTGGAAAAGTACAGAGCGGCAATCAAAGCATTTGAATACGGAACGCAGGTTGAAGGAGAAAACGCTGATCACTTCATTTTAAAAGGTGCCGCCGATTTCAGAGCCTTTTATTATATGGCGAAATGCCATGCTGCATTAAACCATGATATGACGGCCATCGCTTACGCCAAAAAATCCGTGAAGTTCAATCCTCAATTTAAACCCGCGAAAGAACTTCTGTCTCAATTAAAAAAGGATCAGCGGACAAACGCCTGATCCTTTTTTTGCATGTTCCATTAAGATAATCGAATAATGTTTAAAGCTGCACCGACGCTTCCTCCAAGCAATGTGGCCGCACCCAATAATCCGAACAGCTGAAGCTGGATGGTGCTGCCTGCTGGCAAAGTCACAATAAAGGAGTTATTAAAGTTTGCCAAAGACGCGACCGGGGCGATAATCGAACTTGCAGGAGGAGTGCCGTTGATTAAAATACGCGAACTTACAAGCAAGCCGGCCGTTAAATTAATATGGTAGGAAATATAGTACCGTCCTGCCGGAGCAACGGTAAATATGGTATTTGCGGCATTAGCCGTAATATCTGCCGAAAGGTTTTGTTCATTCGGTAAGGAAATGGTCGTGCCGCCGACAATAACTGCGACAACACCGCCGCCCGTATTGCTCGCATAGCCGGAAGTTGCTGTCAGACTTGTTCCGGTGATTCCGGTCGGTCCGGTGCCGCCAGTAGCGCCCGTGCTTCCAGTCGGTCCGGTGTCGCCAGTAACGCCGGTGCTTCCGGTCGGCCCGGTACCGCCAGTAGCACCGGTGCTTCCCGCCGCAGCTAAAAGTGTATAGTCAGCTGAGGCTTCAGGGGTTCCCGCGGGGCTGTTTACGTTTGCGACATAGGAGCTGCCGTTATACAATACAACCTGTCCGGGTGTATAAGTGGGGGCAATCAGCGGATTAAAAGCAACAATCCCTTGAAGACCCGCACCGGTGACCCCCGTCGGTCCGGTCGATCCGGTTGGCCCCGTCGCTCCGGCCGGTCCGATTGCTCCCGTAGGTCCCGTCGGCCCCGTAGCACCAGTCGGTCCCGCCAGTGTAGGGATATTTGAGATACTGTCCAATTTTGAACCGAGAAGAAGCTCCTGTTTCATTAAGCTGTCAAGCGTATCACGGACGCTCTCATTCAAGTTAAGAATATCCGCAAGACTTGACGGGGGCCCTGTTAATCCGGGAATCGTTCCGAGCGCGTATTGGATTTTTTCCCCTTCCGCATTCAAAATATGTGCCATTCCCAGCTCTTCCATAGCAATTGACGAAAGAACAAGGTTAATGGTATCGTCTCTGGAAAGTGTAACGACAGGGGTGATATTGGGCAAATTAGGCTGTGACACAATGTCCCTCCTTATGAGTTGGCTGAAAATCATTTTATTACGAACAAAGTCCCCGAAATGAGCGTAAGCAGTACTGTATCAGTATATTCACGGATTCTGTCCAAGTTTCTGAATGGATTCCCTTTATAAACCAATTGAGCGGGTTATACCGCTGTTTTTGATTTCATCAGCGGGACATGTGATCGTCTATAAAGCGATGGCTATATATCTTGTGCGTTTCCTGCAAAAACTCTCTTTTTCATTTCAAGTTTTCTGTATAAAAGGGCGAGAAGCATGGATGGGATCGTACAAACAATCATTCCGATAAAGGCATACCGGGGTTCAATTTCATATAAAAAACCTCCGAAAATAGTAAATACCGCAGTGCTCCAGCTGAGAGCAAGCGCTGAATATATGCCTTGGGCTTTCGGGATTTGCGCGGGTGAAATATTTTTAATTAAGTATTTCATAAATGCATAGTGTCCCATCGCGAATGAACAGGCATGCAGCGTCTGCGCAATACAGAAAATGATGACATGAGGAAAGGCAAATACGAGTATCCAGCGTACGGTAGCACCAAGCGCCGCCAAGGCGAGCAAAGAGCCTGCCGTAAATTGATGAAAGTATCGGTCAGCGATTGCAAAGAAGATAATCTCCGCGAGAACGGCGATGTTGATGATGATTCCGATGGCATATGCGGGCGCATCGATTTCCTGCAAAAAGAGATAACCGTAATTGTAATAAGACGCGTGTGCCGCCTGCAGTAAGATAACGATTGCGAGCACCAGACCGAAATATTTGATGCGGAATAAGGCAAACATGCCCTCTTTTCTTGCGCGGTCTGTTTCCGGCCGTTTTGAAAGAACAGCTGGCGCATGCATAAAGCTGAGGCATGCGAATATCAGGGTGCCCAAAAGCAGTGCCCATAAAATCGCTTGATCTCCGAATATACCTGTAAAGACGGACAGGATGACGCCGGCTGAAACAAAACCCGCGGACCCCCACTGTCGGCTTGTCCCATAGGCCTTTAATTCGTTATGCTGTACAAGGACGCCGCAAGCGCTGTCTAAAGCAGGCATTAAAGCAGGGTAAAACACATGCAGCACTAATGTGACAAGAAGCAGGCTTTGAAAAGAATCAGCGGGAATATAACATAAAAGTGCGAGAAGCGTCCCGGTTCTGGCGCCGTTTAATAAGGCTTTGCTGCTGAATTTTCCTGATAAATAAGGGAAGAAAAATAATGTGGAAATCCCTCTTGCCGCCAAGCCCAGGCTCATAATGAAACTGGCTTCGGATACGGAAACCCCTTTTATATGCACCATCCATCCCGTCCAATAGGGCAGAAAAACACCCCATGTCATAAAAAAACTAAAAAAATGCAGACTCATCCAGCGATATGCTTTCATTCCCGTTCCTCCTTTAATTGGCATGTTATCATGTAAAGACATAAAGACAATATGAGATATCTCATATTTTTGGGGTGGACGATGGAAGTTTATAAAGGCGAGAAAAAGCGGCATCAGTTAAAAAAACACTCAATCGCGCATTTATTCTCTTTCCCCGCTGAAGAGTTTATGGAAGTGCGCGAATATGAGCGGGACGAATGGATTATTCAAGAGGGCAGGAGGCCTGACTTCCTGTTTTACGTGCTTGAAGGAAAAGCGAAAATATATGTAACCCACCAAAACGGGAAAGTTTCTTTAATTAATTTTATCAACAAAGATGATTACATCGGAGAGATGGAACTATTACATGAAGTATATTACACAAAAGGAATTCAAGCCTCAACGAAGACTGTTTGTTTTGCTCTGCCTATTTACCGCTGCCGCGCGCAATTGCTGCAGGATGCGAAATTCCTGCGTGAATTGGCTAAGTTTTTAAGTGCTAAGGCAACGCTTATGGCTTCGAAATATTCACAAAGTCTGGCGTTCCCGCTTGAAAACCGGCTGGCCGATTTTATTTTGCAGACGGCTTATAAAGGGGGTTATAAAGAGAAGCACGTAACGGTCTGTGATTATTTGGGTGTATCTTACCGTCATCTCTTGCATGTGCTGACGCAATTCTGCCAAAAAGGGTATTTGCAAAAAGAAGGGCGGGGCTATCAAATTAAGCAGCATGATTCACTAAGTGAACTTGCGAAGGCGCTGAAGAATAAGTAGCACGCCCAGAAAAAACAGCCACCCGTAAGTTACGGATGGCTGTTTTCATTATACAAGCTGAGCTTGTTTTTTTCGTGCCTGTTTCGCGGCGTCGACCATATTTTTTAATGCAGCAACGGTTTCTTCCTGCTGTCTTGTTTTCAGTCCGCAGTCCGGGTTTACCCAGAAGCGGTCAGTCGGACACACTTCAAGCGCGTCATCAATAATTTGATAGATTTCTTCAGTTGCCGGCACACGCGGGCTGTGAATGTCGTATACACCGAGTCCGAGGCCTTTCACGTAAGGATGTTCTTTCAAGTATTCTAAAAATCCTCCGTGGCTTCTGCTGTGTTCAATTGTAATGACATCCGCGTCAAGATCATTGATCGTATCTACGATATCTTCAAAGTTGCTGTAACACATATGCGTATGAATCTGCGTCTCATTTTGCACAGAAGACGTCGTTAACCGGAATGCTTCTGCGGCCCAAGTTAAATATTCATCCCAATCCTGCGTTTTTAACGGCAGTCCTTCGCGGAGCGCGGGTTCATCCACTTGGATAATCTGAATACCGGCATCTTCAAGCGCTTTTACTTCTTTTCTGAGGGCAAGCCCGATCTGGAAGGCGATTTCTTTTCTTGAAATATCCACACGCGGGAATGACCAGTTTAAGATGGTGACAGGTCCCGTCAGCATGCCTTTCATGTGTTTTTCCGTCAGCGATTGGGCGTAGACCGTATCTTTTACCGTCATCGGTTCGATAAATTCGACATCTCCGAAAATGACAGGCGGACGTACGCAGCGTGAACCGTAAGACTGCACCCATGCATATTTCGTAAAGGCGAATCCGGCCAGTTTTTCACCGAAGTATTCGACCATGTCCGTCCGCTCAAATTCTCCGTGAACGAGCACGTCTAAGCCGATTTCTTCCTGAATGTCAACCCAGCGCTTCGTTTCCGCATTAATAAAGGCTTGGTACTGTTCATCCGTCCAATCTTTTTTGCGCCATTTTTGCCGTGCGCTCCGCACCTCGGCAGATTGAGGGAAGCTTCCGATTGTCGTCGTCGGCAGAAGAGGAAGACCGAGTGATTCATTCTGCAGCGCCAATCGTTCTTCAAAGCTTGCCGGACGGGAGAAATCTTTTTCCGTCAGCTGATTCAGCTCTTCTTTTTGAGCTGAGTTCGCTCCTGTTGCGAATGCTTTTAAAGCCTTAAGTGCCGCTTTTGATTCTTCGATCTGCTCACTGACGGCCGCTTTGCCGGACAGAAGCCCTTCTTTTAAGACGCCGAGTTCCGCCAGTTTTTCTTTAGCGTATGACAGGCCGTTCAGCAAATCCTTTTCAAGATGCTCGTCAGGGTGTTTCGCCACCGGCACGTGCAGAAGGCTGCTTGAAGGCTGAATCCATAACTCCTCAACATCAGCGTGGCTGAGGATATCCAGAGCTGCATCAAGGCGTTCTTCAACATCGATTTTCCAAATGTTGCGGCCGTCGACCACACCGGCTGCCAGCACTTTATCTTTCGGGAAGCCGTGCTTTTTCAGCTGATCAAGGTTTCTGCCTTTATCATGCACGAAGTCAAGCCCGATTCCCTGTACAGGATAAGAAACGAGTTCTTCATATGCATCAACCGAATCGAAGTATGTCTGCAGAAGGACATTCAGTCCTGAAAGCTCTTTTGTGATCGCTTCATAGAGTTCTTTTGCGGCACGGACGTCTTCAGAAGAAGCTGTCACAAGGGCCGGCTCATCGATCTGAACCCATTTTACGCCTTCAGCTTCAAGTTCTTTCAGCAGCTGAACATAAAGAGGAACAAGGCGTTTTTGAATCGCTTTCGCTTCTGATTCTTCGTATCCTTTCGCAAGTGTGACGAATGTGTACGGACCGACGATGACAGGTTTTGTTTCCGCTCCGAATTCTTCTTTGATCCGGCGGTAGTCGTCAAGCTGTTTGTTTCTCGTCAGACGGAATTCAATGCTTTCGTCATATTCAGGGACGATGTAATGGTAGTTGGTATTAAACCATTTCGTCATTTCACTGGAAACGGCGTCTTTTACACCGCGGGCAATCGCAAAGTATGTATCAACGGGATCCGTGATGCTGCGGAATCTTTCCGGAATCCAGTTAAAGCTGACGGCGGTATCAAGCACATGGTCATAATGGGTGAAATCAGAGACCGGCACGATATCGATATGTTGGTCAAGCTGTGTTTTGACAGCTGATAAGAATAAACCGTCAAGTTCTTTAAGAAACGTTTCTTTGTCAGTGTTTCCTTTCCAATAAGCCTCAAGCGCTTTTTTCCATTCTCTGTTCAAGCCGATTCTCGGAAAACCGAGGTTCGAAGTTTTGATTGTTGTCATTAAGTTTCCTCCTTTAAGTGAGATGTAACAAAAAAGCCTCTTTCTCATGAGAGAAAGAGGCTTTAACTTCAAAATGCAAGCCTCTCTTATCTCTCAGATCACGTCTGATGGAATTAGCACCGTGCCTTATGAGACAGTCGTCTCGGCGCAAAAATCACGCGCCCCATTTCACAATGGAATTACGGTCGGTTGCTGTTGGGGTCAAAAGGCCAATCCCTCGCCCAACTCTCGATAAGAGAAAATATTTCAATTTTTTTGAAAAGTTACATCATTTGTTGGTTATCTTATCAGTTTATTCAGATCACTGTCAATAGAAAATCTCACATTTTAAAAATTGGTGATGTGACAAGCTGATCAATCATTATATGAGAAAAATATCAGAAAGACAGCAGCTGTGCCTGTTCGGCTCTTTCCATCAGCACTTCAGGCGCGTCTAAATACAGGAATCCGTTCCCGGCCAATGTTTTGGCGATGTCCAAAGGAAGGGTCCGCCGCACGAGCTGGGCGTAGACTTCAGCCTCAGAAAGCGTCCGCTGAAACGCGTCCTGTTCAAGCCCTTTTATTAAGGCAAGCGCTCCGCTCACATGCGGGGCGGCCATTGAAGTGCCCGTCAGTTTCCCGTATTTATGGTTGGGAAGGGTGGAGAGAATATTTTCTCCCGGAGCCACCAGGTCAATCTCTTTATTGGCGTTTGAAAATTCAGACGATTTACGGGCGATTGAGACTGATCCGACTGCGATCACCTCGTTGTAAGCGGCTGGATACGACAGTTCCTCTGTACGTTCGTCTCCGTCGCCTTCGTTTCCTGCCGCGCAAACGACCAGAACACCGCTTTTTACCGCATTTGTGACGGCTTCTTTCAATTCAGGCACATCGCTTGGCCCGCCGAGTGACATGGAAATAATATCGGCCTTTTGTTCAACGGCGTAGTTGATGCCGTTAATGATCCATTCGTATTTGCCGCTGCCGTTTTGACCGCCGAGAACTTTAACGATTAAAAGGCTTGCTTCCGGCGCGACACCCGAAATTCCGCCGTTTGAATCATTGGCGGCAATCGTTCCGGAAACGTGTGTCCCGTGTCCGTTATAATCGGAAATCGCGTCTTCTTTGCCTCCGTCATCATCGGTGAAGTTTTTCCCGCCGACAATCCGGTCTTTCAAATCAGGATGATTGATGTCGCAGCCTGTGTCAAGCACCGCGATTTTAATATCCTTGCCTTTAAACCCTTTTGCCCACAACTCTGGCGCCTTAATCACTTTAATCCCCTCTGGAAGCTCGTTCACCTCCATGATCTGTTCATCCGTGACATAAGGAATCAAATGCATTTCACCATTCATAAAAAAGCCCTCCTTTTTTATGCTTGCGAGTGGATACAAGGGTGTTGCTACTATTTTATGGCAGAGCATGCCGGCCGGAAAGAGTCATTTGAAGCATTTTCATAAAAAAGGCGTAATCTATCGCACTAAAAAATTTCAAATAAATGGATAGTTTAACAGCTTTTATTTTCATTCATGATCCGCTGACGGTATAATTGGAAATGGGAAAGGAGAAGAGATATGAAGATAAGTGAAGCATTATACAACTATTTTTCAGAACAAGTGGATCAAATTGCGAAAGAGTGGATCGAAACGATGGAAGATTCGGATCCGAATTCGATTTATTCTTTGACAAATCCCGTCATCACAGAAGAACTGACGGAGCAGGATAAAGAATTTTACCGGCATATTAATAAAATGTATATCATGCCGAAAAAAGAATTTTTAGAAGAGTTCGAGCAGTGGGTGATTGAGCTTGCGAAAGACCAGAAGCATCTGGATACTCCCGTACAGTATGTGGTCCGTGAATTCATGAGAAACCGGAGACTATACATCAGTTATTATGATGCGTTTGCCGATAAACATGAATCTTCGTTTGCACAGGGAGAAAGGAAGAAATGGGAGAATTTAATTGTACAAGTATTTGATTTTACGATTTACACGTTTGTCGATCATGCCGAGCATAACTCAAAAATGCAGCTGAATGCGCAAAGAGAAATGATTTTGGAGTTAAGCTCGCCGGTTATCACGCTGAGCAAACGGACGGCGCTGCTGCCGCTTGTCGGCGATATTGACACGGAGCGCGCCAAATTCATTCTTGAAAATACGCTGAGCACATGTGCAAAACGGCTGATTGAACATCTGTTAATTGACCTGTCGGGTGTAGTGGTTGTCGATACGATGGTGGCGCATCAGATTTTTAAATTAGTTGAGGCGCTGAAATTGATCGGCGTCACGTCCACTTTATCCGGAATCAGGCCGGAAATCGCTCAAACCGCCGTACAGCTCGGCATTAATTTCTCAGATATTACGATCAAGTCCAATCTCGCTCAGGCTCTCAATTATCATCAATAACATACATAACAAAACAGGCTGCCGAATCACTCCGGCGGCCTGTTTTTATACAAACAACAATGAAATGAGCCAGCTTGCGCCGAATAACAGAAGCACGAGCAGGAAAAAGCACCAGTCGGCGCGGCGCACGGTAACAGTTCTGTAAAACGTGCGGTTTCGGCTCCCCGTAAAGCCTTTAGATTCCATCGCGATCGCCGTGCGTTCCGCCTTTCTGATTGCGCCTGCCAATAGCGGAATGGTGAAGCGCCTGAAGGCGGAGAGCTTTCCTTTCAGCCCGGAATCAGACCCCGCGCCCCTGATTCTGTGCGCCTGCCGGATGATCAGGATTTCATCTTTCAGAAGAGGGAGAAACCGGAACCCCGCGATAACGCCGTATGCAAGCTTGGGCGGCAGCTTACACTGCTGAATCAGACTGAGCATGAACAGAATCGGATCGGTTGTGAAAAGAAACATCATCGACAAAGCGGAAAAACATAAAATACGAAACGCGATAGAAATCCCGAGCGCCGCGTTATCACTGTTGACGGCAATCGGCCCGAGCTTAAACAGCAGGTTGCTTCCGGTTGTCGGGACGTTTCCGAATACGGCGGCTGTCCATAAAGAACCGAAGGCCAGAATGACAAACGGAATCGTGAACAGCAGCCATTTTTTCAGCGGCACACGCCCCGCCGAGAGGACGCCTCCCGCAATGATGATATAAAACAAAGCAGGGGTGTACGGATTATAAATAAACGACAGCATAATGACGCATAACAATACAGCCGCCGCCTTTATTGACGGGTTAACAGCCTCCAGCCGCAAGTTCATTTCTCCGCCTCCTGTCGTGTTTCATCCATTCATACCGCAGCGGTAAAGCCAAATGCGCCTGCTCGGCGATCCCGGTGTTATCAGAAAATAAAGCGTCGGGAGTTCCCCGGAATACCAGTTTCGTGCCGCAGAGCACAAGGATCGTGTCGGCATAATCCGAGACGAGTTCCATATCGTGTGTCACCATCAAAACAGCCGTTCCTTCCTTTTGAATCTCACGGAGCATTTGCATACACTCCCGCGCCGTTTTGGCATCCTGTCCGAAAGTCGGTTCATCAAGCATCAAAACGTTCACATTGTGCATAAGCATCGTCGCGACGCTGAGCCTGCGTTTTTGTCCTTGGCTTAAAGAAAACGGATGCTGTGAGGCATGGCGTCTCAGGCCGAATCGGGTTAACAGCTGAAGAGCTTTCTCCTTTGCGGCTCTGCTGCTTTCAAAACCGAACATCAGCTCTTGAATGACGGAATCTGTGACAAATTGGTGTTCAGGATTTTGGAAAACATATCCGATCAGCCGCCGCAGCTCTTTTTCAGAATAGGAATCAATCGGTCTGCCGTCTATTTTGATGTCTCCGCCCAGCGGACGGATGAGCTTGGCCGCGGCAGAAAGGAGCGTGGATTTTCCTGTTCCGTTAGGGCCGGCAATCGCGGTGATTGAACCTTTTTTTACGGAAAAGCTCACATCCTGAAAAATGACGTCTGCCCCTCTTGAGAATGACAGCTCGTGAACGCTCAGCGCGTCTTCTGCCGAAAGCGCGGCGGGCCGGGGTTCGGGCAGAGACGGTACAGATTCTTGAAACAGCTTTTCTTTACACAATGTAAAAGGAATGCTGACGTGCTCCTGCAATGAGATCACACGCGGAATCGGAATGCCGAGCTCTATCAGCTCTTCAATCTTTGTTTCAAAGATAACGTCCGTCTCTCCGTCCATCACCTTCTGACCCGTTTCGTCAAGGACAATCGTCCTGTCCATCCACGGCGCCCAATGATCAAGCTGATGTTCGATAACGAGAAGGCCGAATCCTTTTTTTGCTTGAAGATCTTTGATCAGCCGCGCTAATTCACGTGCGGAATATGGATCAAGCTGTGCCGTCGGTTCGTCCAAAATAATGAGTTCCGGTTCCATCGCAATGATACAGGCAAGCGCCACTTTTTGTTTTGAACCGCCTGACAGCGAAGCGATCGTTCGCGTTTTCAAATGAGTGATCTCTAATTTTGCCAAAACGTCATCGATGATTGCGTCCATATCTTCTTTTGTATATTGCAAATTTTCCAGGCCGAAGGCGATTTCATCTTCAACCGTCAGCATGCAAAACTGCTGGTCCGGATCTTGAAACACGACGCCGATGGATCTGGCGGCGGGTTCTGTCAGATGTGAAAGAGGTGTTCCGTATAAAGAAACGGTTCCCGATTGAACCCCATCGCATGCTTCCGGGTACAGACCGTTTAAACAGAGAGCGAGCGAGCTTTTGCCGCATCCGCTCGGCCCGAGCAATAAAGCCCGCTCTCCTTTCCGGAGCTGAAAGGACACGTTTTGAAGAATCGGCTTTTCATCCTGATCATAAGAAAAGGTAAGACGGCCGGCCAATAGAAGGGGCTCAGATGCCTGCATCTTGGTTCACCTGTTTCTTTTTCTTCTTGAATTGTTTTCCGAGCGCCATGCCGTTCAGCACCCCTGTGTAAGCCAGCGCATCACTGATTGCTTTGCCGAGAAGGCCGGCAAGAAGCGCACCTGAGATCAGACGGATGAGAAGCATGACGGCTAATAAACCCGGATTCAAAACAGAGTATCCGGAAACGAACAAGTCATAAATGAAGCTCGTCACAGAAGAACCCATACCGGATAAAAGAAGCACGGGCAGGGTATACATCCGCCAGCGTGTCGCAAAAAAGACCGCTTCCGCACCGATTCCCTGTGCGATCCCGATCAGAATCACCATCGGTCCTGACGGATTTCCGAGTAAGCACTCCACAAACGCGGCGATGATTTCAGAAACGAGAGCCGCTCCCGGTTTTTGAATAATGTACGCGGCAATCACCGAGACGATAAACCAGATACCGTAAATCGGTTCGTAGCTCATCCGGCCGAAAAATCCTGCCGCTATATTGCTTGCATGAGTTGATACTAAATAAATGACAGCAAATACAACACTGATGACGGACATGACGACAATTTCTCTCATTTTCCAATTTTTCATTGTGATCTCCTGCTTTCTTATCGGATAGTCGTATGTATGAAAGAGATGATTTTACAGGCGGTTCATATTCAGTTTCATATTGCGGTGTCCTCCCCCGTTTTTTAATGAAAAATAAAAAACTGCATATCCGAGGGAATATGCAGCAGCAGAACGAAAACGCATGGGGAAAAACCCTGCGCTCCGGTCAATCTGCACTTCCCCACGCTGGTATTATCCAGATCGGGTTATAAGGGATCAAAACATGCCTGCCGCATGTTTTATCTCAGCCGATAACAGCACCCCTAGTGCGTTTCCTATACAGTTTTTTATGATGACATCATCATAGTTGATCATGTCTGATTTGTAAACAGCCTTTCTTCAAACAGAGTTTGGAATCGGACCGGATGATCATTCATAAAGATAAGTAGAGCCCTTTTGATCAAAAGGAAACGGAGGACATCTATGTTTGTTCATACAGTGCAGTCTGGTGACTCGTTATTTTCCATCAGCAGAAAGTACGGATACCCTGTTGACAGCATCAGAAGCGTCAATGGGCTTGAGGAAACGAATATCGTTCCGGGGCAGGCGCTTTTAATCCCTCTTAATGAATATACGGTTCAGCCGAATGATACGTATGCCGTTATCGCAGGTAAGGCTTATGTGCCGCAGATGCAGCTGATGCAGGCAAACCCGGATATTCCGCCGAACCGGCTGCGGGCGGGTATGAAAGTGAAGATCCCTGATATCTCTAACTATCTTGCGGGAACCCTGCAATTTTATGTCATTCGGACGCCTGAAGCGGATAGAGAGCTAATTAATGATTTTGCGCCGTATTCTTCGGCGATTTCTTTGTTTGAATATCATTTTGGCCCGAACGGAGATATCATTAACGATTTAAACGACAGAACCGCAATAGAAACCACATGGCAGAACAGAGTGCGCCCGCTTGCCGTCATTACGAATCTGACAGAAGGGGGATTCAGTCCGGAATTAGCCCATCAAGTGCTGCAAAATCCGACGGCAAGAACGAATCTCGTCAACAATATCGTCTCCTTAACCGTAAGAAAGGGATACGGCGGTGTAAATATTGATTTTGAACGGGTCAGAGAAGCTGACAGGGACCTCTTCACAGGATTTCTCCGGCAGTTAAAAACCCGGCTTTCAGAGCATCAGCTCGCGTTAACGATATCGGTTCCGGCGAAAACAAGTGATGCAGTGCCGTGGCTGAGGGGATATGATTACGGCGGAATCGGAGCCGTCGTCGATTATATGTTCATTATGGCGTACGACTGGCACCACGCCGGCAGTGAGCCGGGACCCGTGGCGCCTTTGACAGAGGTCAGGCAAACGATCAATTTTGCCATCAGCAGGGTGCCGAGAAGAAAAGTGATTCTCGGTGTTCCGCTATACGGGTATGATTGGGTGATTCCGTACCGTCCGGGAACGATCGGATCCGCCATCTCCAATCAGCGCGCCATGGAAACGGCCATGAAGCATCAATCAGTGATCCGTTATTCCCAGCAGGAGCGTTCCCCTTACTTCCGGTATACTGATGAAAATGGAAGAACGCATGAAGTGTGGTTTGAGGATGTGCGGAGCATGAGTGAAAAAATGGTTCTCGTCCGGGAGTTCGGACTGCAGGCGATCGGCGCGTGGCAATTAACGCTCGGTTTCAAACCGGGCCCGTGGCTGCTTAGGAACTTTTTCACGATCCGAAAAATATAGCTGCATGTCCCGCTACGCAAGTAATTTTTTTTCCTATGATAACGGGTCTTCTTTTGGACAATCTAAAATTGAACAGGAGGTCTGTCATATGAAGAAAAGGGAAGAGCAGTATATCAACGAGGCTGAGTATGTACCGCATCCGACAAAAGAAGGGGAGTACGCGCTCATGCTGCATGAATCCTATCATTTCCTTTCAGAAGAGGATGAAAGCGATTTGCCGGAATAAGGGCTTTATGCCTTTATTCCGTTTATTTTATAGGCATGTGCTAAAATCACAAATTTAAGGTTGACACATTCCTTTTTTTTCTGTAATCTCAGTGTGTCAATTCAAATAAGAACTTCGTTAGGTGAGGCTCCTGTATGGAGATACGCTGCTGCCCAAAAATGTCCAAAGACGCCAATGGGTCAACAGGAATCATCGACATAAGGTGATTCTTAACGCAGCTGGATGGCTGTCCTATGCCATACAGTGCTAAAGCTCTACGATTGGAGGCCCCGCACGTTTATTTGCCGTGCTTGTTTTCGCCTTCATATCAGAAGGTTTTTTTTATGCCTCAAAACGTACACGACTGAGCATGATAAGGAGGTGCGGAGTATGGATTCTCCCCATTCGAGTATGTCAGAAGAAGTACCCATATACAGCCAGATAACCAGTGACGACATGATGAGGAGACAAACCGCCGCACTTCCCTTGACGGACGGCGCGTCTCCGTAAAGGAGGTACGAGTCCCGATGGTCCAAAACATGACCTATGACGAACTCATATTACGCATTATCATTTTATTGCGGGACGGAAAAATAAAAGAATTCCGAAACATGATAGATGAGCTTCAGCCCTATGACATGGCATTTTTGTTTAAAGAAATGCCGGAAAAGCACCGGGCCCGCTATCTGTCATATATGACGGTTGATGACATCACCGACATGATCGGAGAGCTGGAGCGGGAATTTCAGCTTGCCGTTTTGCATAAAGTCGGTAAAACGAAAGCCACTCTCGCAATGAATAAAATGGATAACGACGATCTCGCCGCATTGCTGGAAGAGATGGATGAAGAACTGAAAGAACAGCTTTTATCCAGCATGGAGGCTGAGGAATCAAAGGCCGTGCAGCTTTTGATGAACTATCCGCAAGAATCGGCGGGACGGATGATGACGAACCGCTTCGTCTGGATTCCGCAGCATTATACAGTAAAAGATGCGGTTGTGAAGCTGAAAAGCTTTGCAGAAATCGCAGAATCAATAAATTATTTGTACGTAATTAATGACAGCAAGCAGCTTGTCGGAGTGCTCTCTTACAGAGATTTAATTCTCGGCGAGCCTGAGGATAAAGTGCAGGATCTCATGTTTACGCGTGTCATCTCGGCCGGGGTGCTCCAAGACCAGGAAGAAGTCGCCCGGCTGATCCAGCGGTATGACTTTTTAGCCATTCCGATCGTGGAAGAAAATCATGTGCTTGTCGGTATTGTCACTGTCGATGATATTATTGACGTCGTGATTAAAGAAGCCGATGAAGATTACGAAAAATTCGCAGCCTCCGGTAAGGCGATTACATTTGATACGAAAGCGTACGTTGCGGCGTACCGCCGTTTGCCGTGGCTCATTCTGCTTTTGTTTATCGGATTGATTTCCGGAAGCATTCTGAATTATTTTGAAGATACATTGCAAAAAGTAGTCGCCCTCGCGTTTTTCATGCCGATGATCGCGGGAACGACGGGTAATACAGGCACACAGTCACTCGCCGTCGTCATCAGAGGACTGGCTAAAGAAGAAATGAATAAAAAAACCATCTTTAAACTGATTTTCCGTGAATTAAGAACCGGTATCTATATCGGCATCGTCTGTGCGATCGCGATTACGATTGTCGCAACCGTCTGGCAGAAAGACTTAACGCTCGGTTTTGTCGTCGGTTCATCGCTGCTTGCAACGTTGATTATCGGTACGATGGCCGGAACGATCGTCCCTATTATTCTTCATAAACTGAACATTGACCCGGCGATTGCATCAGGACCGCTGATTACGACGCTGAACGATATTTTGTCCTTATTAATTTATTTCGGCATTGCAACTGCATTTCTTCATGCTTTATAAAAAAAGTCCGTCTCACAGGAGGCGGACTTTTTTGATTAGCGGTTTTTATACTTAAAATGAGCATTAAGCTGTCCTTCCAGCATTTTTTTGCGGAGCTGCGGGTCGTTTTTGAGAGCCTGTTCTTTTTTTCGCATGTCTTTTAAAATTTCAGCCGTCTGCACGCCGTCTTCCCGCTTGTTGGCAATATCCATCAGCCGCTCAACGTCCGCGAAGGAATACTTTCTCGTTCCCCGTGATGAACGCTGCGGATAGATTAATTTCCGTTCTTCATAGTATCTGATCTGTCTGACTGACAATCCGGTTAATTCGCTTACAATGCCGATCGAGATTACTTTTTTATCTTTGTAAGATTGTTCGTCTGTCGTCATTTTTCCACCCCTGGATGTCTTTTACTCATATTATATAAGAAAAAAAGAGAAAAAACCTGACGCTTGTCAGGTTTTCTGACGCGGAATAGAAAATTTTAGAAAAAAAGCGGCAGAAAAATTGACAAGGTTAATGCATGGTTCTGTGCCCCGTTTTATGCTTACTGTACAGACACAATGAGGAGGAAGGATAGGAATGGAGAAAGAAAAAGCGGTTTCGCTGGCAAAAGAAATCATTGAATTAGATATGAAACGCGATGAAATGCTGGAGGCGTTCATGCAGCTTGCCGGGGAACACGCTTTTCCGCTGCTCAGAGCCGTCCAGAACGGACTTTACCGAAAAACATCATAATCTACAGAAGTTTTACAATGGCTTTATACGTCTTTGATATAAAAGCGTTATTCTGATCATAGAATAACGGAAAACAAAGGAGGCCGCCATGAGTCGTTTGCTTCAAAATGCATTGGACAAAGAGAGAAACCATTATTCCAAAAAGCTTCTGCAGATCGGAGTCTATACGAAAGAAATACTCAATTCCATGACAATTACGGAGCTGAGAAAGGAATACGCGTATTTTTTTCGGAACATTCCCTATAAAGAACGGAACCCTTATACAAATTAAATGATGTATAAGGGTATTTTTTTATATAAAAAAGAAGGAATTCTGAAAAACGGCACGAATAGAATATAAAACAAAGATCGACTCTTATGAATTGTAAGGGTTTACATTATTTTTTTATAAAAATCTTAAATACGGGGTAGATATGATGAGATTATCATTTAACGAAGAAGAAGTGATGCGTTCGATGAATTTGTACAAAGTTTTTGCAAGGGCTTTCAAGAGTGTGTCTGAACACAGCATCCGCGACAGTAAAGAACACGGTTTTAATCCGACTGAATTTGCCGTTTTGGAGCTGCTCTATACGAGAGGACCGCAAAAGCTTCAGCAAATCGGGTCGCGTCTTTTGCTTGTCAGCGGGAATGTCACCTATGTCATCGACAAGCTTGAAAGAAACGGGTTTTTGGTCAGAGAACAAGACCCTAAGGACAAACGGTCTGTTTACGCCCATTTAACTGATAAAGGAAACGAGTATTTGGATAAAATTTATCCGATTCATTCATTGAGAATTGCGAGAGCGTTTTCAGGACTTATGCCTGAGGAACAGGAACAGCTGATAGCCTTACTGAAAAAAGCGGGAATTCACAGCCAGCATTTGCTTTTCCGTTAAAAGAAAGCGGATACAAACACTCTTCTTCACGAAGAGTGTTTTTTTCTGTTCCGGACAGTAGAGCCTGAAGCGGTTTTTGCATAAGCTGATACAGGTCGGCATCATTATTTACCAATCATAATGTGACATGCCCCATGCCAAAATATGAGGGTGCTTTGAATATAAAGAAGGTGAACATGTGAGAAGCTGTCTGCTGTCTATATGGTACTTACTTGATCCGCTTTATTTCTTCTTTACCCGGCTGACGCTGATTGATAAACGGCAATCGAATGTATTCCGCGTCCGTTTGACTAGATATAAAGGAAAAGAAGTCATCCTGAGCGACGGAACCAGAATTAAAAAAAACGACGTGTTAGTTAAGATTCATCTTCATAATGTCAAACTCCTGAAAGAGCTGCAGCCTATTGAAAGCGCGGTCAGAAGGGGGATTATGCTATATCAGAAGGTATATCAATCCATGCCTCATTTAGCGGATTATATTAACCAGCATAAACGGAAAGACGAGATTAAGGGAGTCGTCGGCATTACAATGCTTCATAAAGGAGCTGCGAGACTCGGTTTTGATGTGATAAAACCGTCCAGCGGCTGCTACAGGCTGTTTAAGAAAGCGGCCCATATTCCGATTTTATACTTTACTGCAAAACAGCTCACCCTCAAAAACATTCCTTACTCCTGCTATTTATTTATTTCCAAAGAAAAATTGATGTGCACGTATCAGACTGAAAAGAGCTGACAAAAAGCGTCAGCTCTTTCTCTTGATTTGCTCAAGCACGATTGAAAGCGGGCCGTCCTGCGGATTCCGGTAAAAATCATAAAACGGATCTCCCTCTGTCCTGACGCGGTTCACTACTGTATCGATCGTATAATCATCAGGTGTTAAAGAGGAGTTGACTTCACTCCAATAAAGGGGAGCCGCAACCGTTCCCAATTCGTTGCCCCGGGTCGAATAGGGGGCGATAATGGTTTTCCCTTCGGCATGCTGCAAGTAATCTAGGTAGAGCCTGCCGTTTCGGTTTTTGATAAACCGCTCTGTCGTAAAAAGATCCGGCCGCGTCCTGACGCAATAATCGGCGATGAGCATTGTGAACGCACGGGTTTCTTCATAGGTGAATGCTTCCGGTGAAAGCGGGATGTAGAGCTGAATGCCTTTATTTCCGGAGAGCTTCGGGAATGACGTAATGCTTAATGAGTCAAACAGCTGTTTCAGCACATGCGCAGCCTCCACTGCCATAGGAAAATCATTCCTTGACGGAGGATCAAGATCAATGACGATTTCTGCGGGCCTTTCAGAATGCACTGTCTGAAACGGAACGTGAAATTCAAGCGCCAGCTGATTGGCCAGCCATAGAAGTGACGGTATGCTGCTGCATACGATGTGCTCGTGGCTCCCGTCAAACACGCTTGAGACAAAGTCCGGCGTGTAGTCCGGTTTGTTTTTTTGAAAAAAAGATTCGCCAGGCGCGCCGTGCGGATAACGGATCACCGTGACGGCCCGATCTTTAAGAAAGGGCATAAGAAAATCGCTCATTTTCACCATATAACTAAGGAAATCTGCTTTCGTTTTTTCACGTTTTTTAAAAACAATCTTATCCAGGCTTGTGAACTGCAGCTTCGGCGGCAGCGTTTTAGAGTGAAGGATAAGCTGCTGATACGTGCATTCCGTCCAATCCATTTCAAACTGAAAAGACACAAAAGATACTTCACGCAGCGTGTCCTGCAATATGGTTAAATACTGCACGGTCATGCAGATAGAAGGCTCAAGTGTATACTCGCCGCTTTTTTGTTTTTTTCCGTGGGTCTCCATAATGGTTCTGACGGCGTTTTTTTCTTCCGCCTGCATGCCGTGGGAAACGGAAGCGATCGGGACGGCGGTGCCGTCTTTTAAAACAGAGGCCGTTACATACCCGTTCTTCGGATTAAACCCGGTTAATAGCACATGTGCCGTTTTCATATGTTTATACTTTTGCCAGTCGGGGGAGCGTTTATTTTCCGCCCAGCCGCTGGAAGCCCTTTTTGCTACGATACCTTCTCCGTCATGGCGGACGACCTTGTCCCAAAGCGCATCAAAGTCAGTGTGTTCCGGAATGTATTGAATCGCTTCTTCCGCTAAGTGATGAGGGCAGGCTGGAAGATTTGCTTCTTTAAGCAGTTTGGAAAGGGCGCGTTTCCGTTTCACATACGGTAATGAAACGGTGCCCGCGCCTTCCAGAACGAGGAGATCAAATGCCAGAAAGCGGCACGGCCGTCTATCAGCGGTGCTTTCAATTGCTTCCGTCCGTTTTAAACGTCCGCGGATTTGAAGATGCTCAAAGTCCGCTCTGTACGGATTGATTAAATAGACAAGCTCTCCGTCAAGCGTAATGGGGAACCTGTCTTTCATGTGCTGAAAACACCGAGCCGCAAAAGCTGTGATTTCCGGAAATTGATTCGTCAGCGTCTGTCCGTTTCTGCTGGTTAATGTAACGCCGCTTTCGTCTATGCGGAGAAGACAGCGGAACCCGTCATACTTTACCTCATAGCGCCACTCACTGCCTTCAGGCGGTACAGAGGTCAAAATCGGCTGCATCGTCAGCACCATGATTAAGACGTTCCGGCTTTTTGTCTGGTCGTCTTCTGCTTTTTGCCTCCGCCGCCTGCTGACGCGGCGTCTTTTGGCCGCGCTGGTGCAGCCTGTTCGCGATCCGGCCGCTTCGTCCGGTCAATGCTTGCCTGAAGCGCGCTGACAAGATCGATGACATCTTCGCGCGGGCCGGCAGCAGCCGGTGTCACGCCCGCTTCTTCATGTTCGAGCTTATCGTTAATTTTAGCGAGAAGGGCTTTCCGGTATGTGTCTTCGTATTGTTCCGGGTCAAACTCGGTTGTCAGCTCATTAATTAACGTAATCGCCGTCTGCAGCTCTTTTTCATTAACGGCTGTCTGCTCGGGAACGCCCGGCACATGTCCGGCATTTCTGACTTCATCCGGATAATGAATGGATTCCATCACGATGCAGTTGTCATACACGCGAAGAATCGCAAGCTGCTGTTTAGAGCGGATCGTAATGGAGGCAATCCCGATTTTACCCGTCGTCCTCAGCGCTTCTCGCAGAAGTGTATAGGCTTTTGTGCCGTTATCTCCCGGCCCGACATAATATGACCGGTTAAAATAAATCGGATCAATTTCCTGCAGCTGGACAAAGTCAACAATCTCAACCGCTTTTTCTTCATGTTCCTGTTTTACGTCTTTCAAGTCTTCGTCTGTCATAATGACGTATTTCCCTTTTACATACTCATAGCCTTTCACGATTTCATCAGGTTCCAGACTTTTTTCACATCCGGTGCAGATTTTCTCGTATTTAATCGGCGCATGGTCTTCTTTATGAAGACTGCGGAATTTTATATCTTTATCTTCAGTGGCCGCAAAGAGCTTGACCGGGATATTGACGAGGCCGAAACTGATCGAACCCTTCCACATCGTGTGCATGAATAAAAACTCCTTTTTGTCTTTATTGTGGATAAACGGGTCCGTTCCATGTGTAGCAACTTATGGGTGTTGCGGCGCTTCATGGAGCGGCTGTTCCATTTCCTCAGGCGGAAATGGTCGGCTGAAAAGGAAATGAATTCTTTATTTACAATCAGTGAATCGGTAAGTTCTTTAAAGCGCTGAAGTCCCTGAAAATCATCAGCGGTAATCAAAAAGATTATACAAAATCATTCCCCGGGAAATGCCCACGCATTCCCATGTGGTGACTGAGAAAATTTCCCGCTCCCATATGAACTGAATCCGCGGTCAGCCGCCGCTTACTTTTCGGGAGATCTTAAGTGATGTAAACGCCGCCAGACAAGCAATCAGGAGACAGGCGGGACGTTGTATTGCGCATGTCATTCCCTCCCGCTATACCGATCTGAAACGACTCACATTTATAAAGGGCATGTCTAAAAGATATTTCAGCCTCAAGGTTTTGTGTTAAAATCATTCTTAAGTTTCGGAATATAGACGTAAGCCGGGAGTGATAGATCATCGAAGATTTCATCATATCAATAATAGAGGCGTTTAAAAGCTTATCTTATGCCGGAATTTTTTTGGCGCTCAGTATAGAATTCATCCCGGCGGAAATTGTTCTTCCGCTTGCGGGCTATTGGGTCTCAAAAGGGGATATGACACTTGCCGGGACCGTGTTTGCCGGTTCGCTCGGCGGTGTTTCAGGTCCGCTTGTCTTATATGGAATCGGCAGGCTGGGCGGTCGGCCGTTTTTGCTGAAATATGGAAAGTATATATGGATAAAACCCGAATCCCTGCAGAAATCAGATGATTTCTTTCAGAAGCACGGAGGTTTGGTCGCGTTCAGCGGCCGTTTTATACCGGGGGTCAGGACGCTGATTTCTTTGCCGTGCGGCATAGCGAAGATGAATGTCTGGGTGTTCTCTCTATATACATATGCAGCGATGCTGCCGATTACATTTGCTTACGTATACCTCGGAATGAAACTCGGGGAAAATTGGAAAAGCGTCGGTTCCATTCTCGATCAATATATGCTGCCGCTCGGTATATTCATTGTGTTGCTTCTCATTCTTTGGATGTTTTTAAAGAGAAGAAAACAGCGGGCCAAAACAGAAAAAATTTCTCAATTTGTTAAAAAAGTTAAGCGTTGACAAATGATGAAACAGGCTTTATCATGAGCGTATAAACAAATATTTCTTGAAATCCCAAAGGGGAGTAGCGTCCGGATATTCCGGAAACAAAGTCGTCAATTCATGGATCATATCCATCGGCTTTGTTGGCATGCCAATCATTCATGTCTAGCAAGACCTTTGCCTTATATCGGCAAAGGTCTTTTTTGCGTAAAAAACCGCCGGTATAAGCTCGGATGATAGAAAAAAGAAACGGAGGGAATGGATTGGACTTTGCATTATTATTGGAGTATGGATGGGTTCTTCTCGTTTTAATCGGGCTGGAAGGGATTTTGGCGGCGGATAACGCGCTGGTGATGGCTGTGATGGTGAAGCATCTTCCTGAAAAACAAAGGAAGAAGGCTTTATTTTACGGATTGGCGGGCGCATTTATTTTGCGTTTCGGGTCGCTGTTCGCCATTTCTTTTCTGGTGAATGTTTGGCAGGTCCAGGCCGTCGGCGCTTTATATCTGTTTTACATTGCGGTCAGCCATTTGCTGAAGCGGTATGTATTTAAAGATAACGCCGGTCAGAAAACGCAGAAAGAAAGCGGGTTTTGGCAGACTGTCTTGAAAGTGGAGCTCGCGGACATCGCTTTTGCCGTTGATTCCATTTTAGCGGCGGTCGCGCTTGCCGTAACGCTCCCGGGAACTCAGCTTCCTGCCATCGGCGGCTTGGACGGCGGTCAGTTTCTCGTTATTTTAGCCGGCGGCGTAATTGGTTTAATCATTATGCGTTTTGCGGCATCAATGTTCGTATCCTTACTGAAAACCAGGCCGGGCCTTGAAACGGCGGCATTTGTGATTGTCGGATGGGTAGGCGTGAAGCTCGCTCTTTATACATTGGCCCATGAGGAACTCGGTATAATTCCGGCAGATATCATCCATTCGGCGGCCTGGAAAATCATTTTCTGGGCGGTTCTGGCTGCCATTGCGGTTTGCGGATGGTTTATGTCAGGAGCAAAACAAATAGAGTCTGGCGCGGAACCGGAAAAAAGAGAACACGCGTAAAATGATCAAAAAGGGAGTCTGGCTTTTTAAAAAGCAGGTTCCCTTTTTTGTTTGAAACGCTTACATTTAAGACATATGATAACAATTTTATAACAGCATTGTTACAAAAAACACAGAGAAAACCCCCTTAATTCTGCATGGGGGCACGAAATCATGTATAGTACGTCTTATTGGCTTGTCATAATTGAGACAAATGAAATCGATTTCTCTTTTTCTTCCTTTGCGAATCCCTACTAAATTAGCTATGATTATGAGTAGTTATAGGGAGGAACTGAGGTGAAACCAGTGCTTAGCCTTTTGTTTAAATTGGGAAAAAAGAAGCAAACGCTTGAAACATCTGTTGAAAAAATACAAAAAGGCGACAAAGATCTGCAGAACGATTTAATACAGCAATATAAGCCTTTTATCGCGAAGACGGTTTCATCCGTTTGTAAACGATATATAGATGAAAAAGACGACGAATTCAGCATCGGGCTGATCGCGTTTAACGAAGCCATTGAAAAATATTCGGCTGAAAAAGGTAATTCGCTGCTTGCATTTGCAGAGCTGATTATAAAAAGAAAAGTGATAGACTATATCAGAAAAGAAGCAAGAACCGCTCAGCATATCAATATGGATGTGCAGGAAGGCGACGACCAGGAATCTTCGCAGAGCCTTATCGAAGCGGAGCTTTCCATTGATGAATACCGCAAACAGATAGAACAGGAACAGCGCCGGGAAGAAATTCTTTTTTTTCAGAAGCAGCTGAAAGAATACGGCCTGTCTTTTAAAGAGCTGCTGGAACAATCGCCGAAGCATACAGATGCGAGGCAGAATGCGATTAAGGTAGCCTACACGCTTGTTGAAAATGAAGAGCTGGCGTCCATTTTGCACCAGAAAAAACAGCTTCCTGTCAAGCAGCTGGAGCAGCTCGTGTCGGTCAGCAGAAAAACGATCGAACGGAACCGAAAATATATCATCGCCATGAGTATTATTATTACCGGTGATTATATTTATTTAAAAGATTATCTTAAAGGGGTGTTGCACTCATGAGAAGAGGGATCATAGTAGAGAAAAATAAAAAATTCGTCACGTTGCTAACCCCTGACGGACAATTTTTAAAAACAAAAAATGATCACCGCACTTGTGAAATCGGAGAGGAAATTACGTTCGAAGGCGAAACGCGTATGGGAAGAAGGGCCAGCTTTTTTGATTTTCTGAAACTGCGCCCTTTTAAATTGGGAGTGTTTACGATGACTGCTATTATTTTGTTTATTTTAATTTTGCTCCCGGTTTTTTCTGATAACAAAGCTTACGCGTATATGACGCTTGACATTAATCCCAGCATTGAAATGGCTTTAAACAGCAAATATGAAGTCATTGAACTGACACCGCTGAACCATGACGCCAAACAGGTCATCAGTGACATCGGAGATTGGAAAAGCAGCGATTTTAAGGAAGTCATCAGTAATATTATTACCGATTGCAGCAAGCATGGATATGTAAAGGAATCAAAAGAGATTTTAATTTCCACGGTTTATGAAAATACAGATGACAATACATATAAAAAAGGCGTTAAAAAACAGTTGGCTGACATGACTGAAAAATATAAGGGCACCTATCAGGTCCAATCGCTTGAATCTGATATGGAAACAAGAGAAAAAGCAAAACAGGAAGGGATGTCAACAGGCAGCTACATAAGAAGAAACGAAAAGAAAACAGAAGAAAAACAGCCTGAAAAGCAAACCGACGGCAATGAAACAGATCAAAAAGATACCGAAACAGACGCTGATCAAAGCGAGCAGCCGGACACAGACAAGCCGGCGGCTGATGAAAAGACAGCTCCTGATGAAGAAAAGGCAGCAGAGAAGCCGGGAAACAATGAAACAACGCCCGGTACGGAAGAAGCGAAGCCGGACAGTCAGGACGGCAATCAGCAAACCGAAAAAAATGCAGCTTCCGGATCAGAGGAAAACACACAGAAGGAACAAGATGGGGAAACAGAGCAGCCCCCAACACAAAATCCTCAGGAAAACGGAAATGACAAAGAGCCTAAGCAAAAGTATTACAATCATTACTGGAACCATGATCGCAATGAACATTGGGAATCCTATCGGCATCATGAAGATTCGTCAGACCGAAGGAATCCGAACGGCTACCGGCACGGAAAGGAGAATGCCGATAAATATCAAAATTCGCCGAGAAGTCCCGGCGAATAAGCTGCATTATTGATTTTTCCCGTTTAATTGTGATTGAGCCTGCTGTACAAGACGTTTTGTCATTTCCCCGCCTACAGAGCCGTTTGCGCGTGCTGCTGTATCAGAGCTAAGGTTCACGCCGAATTCTTGAGCCACTTCGTATTTAAATTGGTCAAGTGCCTGCTCAGCCCCTGGAACTAAGAGTTTATTTCTGCTCGCCATCTTTTTCATCTCCTTTTCTCTGGCAAGATGTGTTTTCGCATTTTAGTTTCAAACGGAACGGTATTGATTATGCTGGCAATTGTTGTACAGCAAAAAAACCCCGGCGCAGACACCGGGGCGAAGAAGCGTTATGAATTATAATAAATGGCTGGTCATTTTGTAGGCTGAGGCTTGAATATGGAAAGTCAAAACGGAGAGCACCGTGACGGCGATTATGGATCTGATATTGTTCCATTGTCCGCTTCCGAGTTCTTTAAAGCAGCCTTTGAGCTTGTCCGTCTGCTCTTCGACGAGCTCCTGCAGGCTCGTTTCCTTCATCGGCGGGTTTGCCTTATGATGAAGATAATCAATCACTTGGGCGCAGCTTTCATAGTAGCTGATCGGGCTGATGACGTCGTCTGATCTGTCTGTGATCGTGTTAAAAGCGATTTTTAATATGCCGCGTATATGTTCGAAGTCATAAATTGATTTTAAATCACGTACAATGAGAAGGATGACAGCTTGTTCAATTGTATATTTTTTGCCGAGTAAGGGGTGGCCGATTAAATCTTTAATATCGCGCTTCACCCAGTTTTGGACGGCGGTTGATTTTAAAGACGTCAGCTCGCACAGATTTCCCAGCTCGACAATCTCGTTAGTTGAAAGCCCGTATTCCTTTTTCTCTTTTTTTCGTTCGAATCTCGTCAGAAATTCAGGGATATGCAGACGGCTTTCCGCTTCATCCAAGGTCATATCCGCTGATTGCAATAAGATTTGGAGAGGGGTTGCGTCTCCTTGGCCTTTTAGCGCGTAAAGAAGCCGGACCATATCAGTTCGGGTCAGTTTAAACGTGTTCATGGTTCACCTCTGATTGATTACGTGTTCACTTTTTAATATCACTGAGAATTACATTAACATCATACGTCGAAATTGTTGCATTTTCAAACAGATCATTTATAATTTAAGTAAATAAGTTCTTTTGATCTTAAAAAAGACGGAGGTAATTATGGCGAAAAGAATATTTCTGTTTATTTTAACGAACCTTTTGGTCATTACGACAATCGGAATTGTGCTTACGATTATTACAAGCGTTACCGGTGTCGGCTCGTATATACAAAATGGCCGCATTGATCTGATGGCATTGCTCGTGTTCAGTCTTGTCGTCGGTTTTGTCGGTTCTTTTATTTCTCTCGGAATGTCCAGATGGATGGCCAAAACGATGATGGGCGTCCGGGTGTTAAATCCGAAGAAACAGTCGCTCAACTATGAAGAACAGCAATTGGTTGACCGTGTGCACAGATTGTCCCGTGCCGCAGGGATGACGAAAATGCCTGAAGTCGGCATTTATCATTCCCCGGAGGTCAATGCTTTTGCGACCGGACCTTCTAAGCGCCGTTCGCTTGTCGCGGTTTCTTCAGGTTTATTGCAGCAGATGGATGATGCTGCGGTGGAAGGGGTTCTTGCCCATGAAGTCGCACACATCACAAACGGTGATATGGTCACGATGACGCTGCTGCAGGGAATCGTCAATACGTTCGTTGTATTCCTTTCCCGAATCGCGGCATGGGTTGCAAGCCGCTTTGTCAAAGAAGACCTCGCGCCGGTCGTTCATTTTATCGCGATGATCGTGTTTCAGATTATCTTTTCCATTCTCGGCAGTCTTGTCGTCTTCGCTTACTCGCGCCATAGAGAGTTTCACGCTGACCGCGGCGGTGCAGACCTTGCCGGCAAGGATAAAATGATTCACGCCCTGCGTACGCTGAAGTCTTATACAGGACATGTGAATGAAGAGGACCAGACGGCGGTGCAGACGTTAAAAATTAACGGTAAAAAGCATTCGTCACTGTTCTCCACACACCCTGATCTCGATGAGCGCATCCGCAGGCTGGAAGCAAAATAATCAACAAAACCTCTGACAATCGTTTCAGAGGTTTTTTGTTTAAAGATCGGCAAATTACATAAGGTAATGAAAAATCTTTCTAAAAAGACCTTTAAAAATTCTCCCAATATCATTAGAATAATTACGTACTACATTTGAGAGGCAGAAGGAACTATCTTATGAAATTAAAACTGAAGAAATTCATACAGATCTTGTCGCCTGCACAGCTGATTGCATTATATTATTTTCTCGCTGTGACGGTGGCATTTATTTTGCTAAGTCTGCCGGCCGCCCACAAACAAGGGGCCAGCTGGTCGTTTATAGACGCGCTGTTTACGGCTGTCAGCTCAGTCAGTGTCACCGGTTTAACGGTCGTCAACACGGCTGATACATTCAGCACGGCCGGGATTGTCATTTTGGCTTTCGTGCTTCAATTCGGCGGAATCGGCATCATGACGCTCGGAACATTCGTCTGGCTCATTATGGGCAAACGGATCGGTCTGCGGGAACGGAAGCTCATCATGGTGGATCAGAATCAATCGCAGTTTTCCGGTATCGTCAACCTGATGAAGCAAGTGCTGTTTTTGATTTTATTAATCGAGTTTTTAGGCGGCATCATCTTAGGAACATATTTTTTAACGTATTATGATTCGTTTAAACAGGCGTACTTGCACGGATTCTTTGCGAGCGTCAGCGCCACGACAAATGGCGGTTTTGATATTACGGGAAATTCACTCGTCCCGTTCAGACATGACTATTTCGTGCAGTTTATTACGATGCTCCTTATTATTTTCGGTGCGATCGGTTTTCCGGTGCTCGTAGAAGTAAAGGACTTTTTGTTTTCAAAACAGCGCAGATACTCATTCACGCTGTTTACGAAAATTACGACCGTTACGTTCGGAATGCTCGTTTTGTTCGGAGCCGTGGGCATTTATGCGCTTGAAGCAAGCCATGTCATGAAGGGGAAAAGCTGGCATGATGTTTTATTTTTATGTCTCTTTCAATCAACCGCTACGCGAAGCGGCGGGCTTGCGACAATTGATATCAGCCAGCTGTCGGCGCCGACATTATTTTTCATCTGCGCCCTCATGTTCATCGGCGCATCACCGAGCTCGGTCGGCGGCGGAATCCGTACGACGACGTTTGCGCTTAACCTTCTTGCCCTGTTTCATTTTGCCCGGGGAAATAAAGCGGTCAAGGTCTTTAAACGCGAGCTTCACCAGGCTGATGTCATGAAGTCGCTGGTCGTTACGATGATGGCGATTCTGCTCGTGTTCGGATCGACGCTGATTCTGGCCGTGACCGAGAAAAATCAGACGCTCCTCGGACTGCTTTTTGAAGTGTGTTCCGCATTCGGAACGACCGGCCTGTCGCTTGGGATTACTCCGCATTTAAGCGACATCGGAAAATGCGTCATCATGATTGTCATGTTTATCGGCCGGATCGGCATTTTGACGTTCCTTTATCTGATCGGCCGAAAAGAAATCGAAGCAAATTATCACTATCCGAAGGAAAGAATGATTATCGGCTGACACCGCTTTTCAGAAAGCGGTGTTTTTTATTGCCGTAAAATGGATGAGTGGAAACAGTTTCTTTGGAGATTCTACTTGTAAAGAGGTGACGTCATTGTTTACCGTATTTTGGAAGTCGGTAGTTATGATAGCGGTCGGTACCTTTTTATTGCGGATTGCCGGACGGAAATCAATCAGCCAGCTGTCGGTGACCCAGACAGTCATCATGATTTCGATCGGCTCGATTATTATTCAGCCGTTTATTGAACATAATTTATGGGAAACTATTTTCGCGGCGGCGATTTTTATTGCGGTATTAATCCTGATGGAATATTTAGAAATCAAATCAAGCTTTTTTGAGTTTTTATTTTCAGGAAAAACCGTCGCCGTTGTCAGAAACGGAAAAATCATCCCGGAAAACTTAAAAAAAATGCGTTTTACCGAAGCTCAGCTGTCAATGAGGATCAGGCAGGAAGGCCTCGGAGACATTCAAGATTTTAAATATGTGCTGCTTGAGCCGAACGGACAGATCGGCTATGAACTCATTGATGAGGCCAAAAACGTGACAGTGCGCGACTTGAAAAAAATGCTTGATGAATTCAAAACAGATTTGCTGACAGAAGGAGGAAATCAAATGAAACGCAAAGCAGCAAAGAATGAAGCTTTGACCAACAACAACACACCGACTGAGAGCATGGACAAAGATGCATATAAAACACAATATGACGGTGATCCCGGACTGAGAGGCGCAAACCGCAAATCAAAACACGGCAAACAAGGAGGCGAGTAACATGACGAAAAAAAACCGCCACAGCAAAGACATGCAAAACCATAAAAAGCCGATGGACCCTAAATTGCTTGAAGAAGAGTTTGCAAGCGAGCTCGGTGATTATAACGCCGGAAAATGGATTGAAACGCTTGAACAGACGAAGCCAAAGAAAAAAGAAGACCGCAAACAATAAAAAATACCTCTTAGGCGGCAACGCTTAAGAGGTATTTTGCATTATTTCGAATAAGCACCGTTTCTTGTTCCTTTCACCGCTTCAAGCCAGCCGGTGATCCGCAGCTCAATAAACGGCTGTGCGGCCGTTTTCACCGCATTGCTGGAGAGAATGGACGTAAGAGCGGCCGTTAAAATTAAGAGCATGACTAAATTCTGATAATCAGACAAGTGATCTTCAAGCCCGATCTGCCGCAGCGTTTTTATAATGAATCCATGCAGCAGATACACGTAAAACGTTCTCGTCCCCCATTTCGTAAAGAAATAACGCTTTTGCGGAACGAGCGCCAAAAAGCTGAAAGTGGCGGCAAAGGCCAAAACATACCAGCCGATGCGCGACAGACCGCTCAACAGCGACACTGTGCCGAATGTAGAATAAGGCTCCGATCCGAACAGCCACGAGTAATCAAAGTCAATACACCAGCATAAGAGGAAAACAATCCCCAGTACGCCCGCGGCAATCTGTCTGCCTCTTTTAGCCCGAAGCAAATCAAAGTGCTGTTTCTTTAAATAAAACCCGACGAGAAACATCGGAAGAAAAACAAACGTCCGTGAAAGACTCAGCGTGCTGCTGATAAAATCAAGATACCCGATCATGACGGCAAGCCCGCAGCTCGCCCCAAGCGCCCACATTTTCGGCAGCTTCGTAAAGGGATAAAGCAGCAGATTCCAAAAGAATAAGCTGACTAAAAACCAGAGAGACCACTGCGGATCAATCGGATTGACGCTTGCCATGCTTTCATCCTGAATCAAATAGTAAAAAACTGAGTAAATGCCCTGAAAAATCAGGTACGGAATAATCAGCTTCACAGCCAGCTTCTTCACATAACCTTTCCGCTTAAAGTTTTTTGCGAAATAGCCGGAAACCAGGATAAAGGCCGGCATATGAAAAGTATAAATGAATTTGTAGAGATGGAGCATAAACTCATTTCCGTTAATAAATGACCGGAGGATATGGCCGAACACCACCAGAAAAATCAAGATAAACTTGGCGTTGTCAAAGTAACTGTCTCGCGATTTTGTCATAGCGTCACCTTCTCTTCAAAAATCATCCACTGCATGATTATTTCCTGTTGGTGTTCATTTTAAAATAAAAAACAAAAAATTGAAGGAGGACAAAAGGGATTGTTAGGATGATGTAACGGGGAGGTAAGGATCGTAGAAAAAGACTTCAACTTGTCATATCATTGAAATTTTCTGAAATGTATAGGGCGAATGAAGGAAGATGAGGTATTTTGTAGAAATATTGAAGGATAGGTTTTTGAAGAAGGAGTGTACTGAATGGCTGAAACTCTGGATTTGCAAACAAACGAGTCGCTGAAAGAGCAGCTGAAGCGGATGAAAGAGGAAAATGACCGCCTGAAGAGTGATTTGAACCGGTATCACGTGATTATGAATAACACGCTTGATGCCATTTTTATATGCCGTAAGGAAATGAAAATCGTCCAGGCGAACGAGGCTGCGGCCCGGATGATGCAGATTGAGGCAGAGAGCCTCATTAACCGCTCCGTCCTGGATTTTTTATATTCCGTGCCTCAGGAAGAACTGAATAAGGCCGTGAAAAAGTTTTTAAAAAAAGGCCATCTGTGGAAAGAGGTGCCGATTAAGCTTGACAGCGGCGCGACGAAATACATTGAATTCCTCGCCAGAGACGGAATTGGGGAGGATTATTTTTTTGTGGTGATGAGGGACATCTCCTCTAAAAAAATATTAGAGCGCGAATTCTCCATGAACGAGCAGCTGTTTAAAGATTTGTTTGACAGGGCTGTCGACGGCATCGTGCTGTTTGATAAGGACGGCGGGTTTATTGATGCGAACCTCTCTTTTTGCAAAAGCTTTGAGATCGGCCAGAATGAATTGTCCCATCTGTCGCTCCGCCATTTTACCGACGGAGAAAACAAAAAGCATCTGAAAGAAATCTGGGAAACCCTCCGCAGAAAAGGAAACGCCAAAGGAGAACTGCCCGTCAAGCTTCGGTCGGGCGAAGAGAAGCTGTTTGAATTTACGATTACGTCCAACTTAATCAGCGGGTTCTACATGTCCATTATGAGGGACATAACAGAGAAACGGTTGATGGAATTGAAACTTTTCAAAAGCGAAGAGCGATTCCGCGAAATTTTTGAAAACGCCATGGACGCGATTGTCATTTGGTCTGATGACGGAAAGATTGCCAAAGCAAACGAATCGGCGTGCCGCATTTTCGAACTGCCGATGGATAAACTGGTGGAGACGAATTTATGTACGTTTATCGTTGATCCGCAGAAAAAATACAAACAGATTAAGAAAAAATATGAAAAATACGGGGAAATCCGTGAAGAAATGCTGTTTCAGATGGCAAACGGCCAATTTAAAGAGCTGGAATTCACATCAAAACGAACCATACTTGAAGGTCAGCATTTAACCATTTTAAGAAATGTCAGCGATCGTAAGCGGATGGAAAAGGAATTGCGGGAAAGCGAGCTGAAATTCAGAAAAGTATTCAACGGCTCAATGGACGGCAAGGTCTTATTTGACAACCAATTCCGCATTATTGACGCGAATCCTCTCGCAAGCCGTATACTCGGTATGCCGGATGAGGAGCTGAGAGCGTACACCGTTCCGGATATTCTTTCTTTATTTGATATTGAAAACGCGGGTGTTCCCGCCAGAAAGATTGATTTAGAAGGAATGGATAATGAAATCCCCTTCCTGTTAAGCAGCAGCGACAGCCGCAAACTGGAATTCTCCTTCAAAAGAAATATCATTCAAAATATGAATCTGGCCATCTTTAAAGATGTCACAGAGGCCAAAGAGCTTGAAGAGAGGCTGCGGAAATCCGACACTCTTCATGTTGTAGGGGAGCTGGCGGCGGGCATCGCCCACGAAATCAGAAACCCGATGACGGCGCTGAAAGGGTTCATTCAGCTTCTTCAAGGAAGCATTGAAGGCGAATATTCTCTGTACTTTAACGTCATTACCTCAGAATTAAAACGAATCGAGTCTATCATCACTGAATTTTTAATTTTAGCGAAACCCCAGGCGATATTATATGAAGAAAAAGACGTGACGCAGATTATGAAAGACACGGCTGATCTTTTGAATGCCCAGGCCAATCTTGTCAATGTGCAGATCCATCTGAACCTGACCGGAAACATCCCGCCGATTTACTGTGAACCGAATCAATTAAAACAGGTGTTTATCAATATTTTAAAAAACGCCATTGAAGTCATGCCGGGCGGCGGCAATATCTACGTGACCATTCAGTCTTCTGATCAAGACCACATTTTGATTTCTATTCAAGATGAAGGAACAGGCATTTCCGAAGACAAATTAAAACGTCTGGGTGAACCATTTTACACGACAAAAGACAGGGGAACGGGCCTCGGTCTCATGGTCAGCTATAAAATCATCGAAGAACATCAGGGACGCATTCATGTGGAAAGTGAAGAAGGGAAGGGCACCGTTTTTCATTTGACGCTTCCGATCCGGCAGAATACCGAAGAAAGAAGGAGCGGGGAATGATCTGTTTTACAAGTGTCAGAGCGCCGTTTGGAACCGTCATCATAACAGAGGAAGAGAGCTTTATTACCGGCCTGTTTCTCACCGGGGAAGATTTTGAGGAATGGCGGAAAGACGCGCCCGGCGTAAAGCCGTGCGAAACCGCTTTGCTGTCGGAGGCGAAACAGCAGCTGGCATCATATTTTTCAGGAGAAAGAAAGCAATTCTCTCTGCCTCTGAGACAAAAAGGCACACCCTTTCAGGAAAGGGTATGGAACGCGCTGACGATGATTCCTTACGGGGAATCCCGAAGCTACGGCGATATGGCTGAAGCGATCGGAAAACCGAAAGCGGTGCGCGCCATCGGACAAGCCAATAAACGAAACCGGCTGCCGATTTTGATCCCTTGCCATCGGGTAATCGGCAAAAACAGCGCCTTAACGGGATACGCGGGCACGAAGACGGATGTAAAAGCGGTGCTGCTGAACATCGAACAAATATCCTATAAAGAAAAATAAAGCGTATGGCACGTTCCGTTTTTTCACGTCCGACATATCATTTTATTAAGTGAAAAAAGTTGGTCTGATGAAAAAGGAGGACGAAGCCTGATGAAAATGAGCCGTCCGCAAAAGATAGCCGGTTATGCAGAGCTGTTTTTTAAAATGCATCTCATTACAGCCGTCCAAAAAGATGAAGTGATTACATTGTGCAGACAAAAAAACCGCTGACATTGCCTGAGGCAATATCATCAGCGGTTTTTCAGCTCAGCTGGCAGTCAGTGAATAATTGTTCAATTTCTTCCGTGTAAGAGCCGGTCACAATTCCTTTCTCGGTTATAATGCCGGAAATCAGGCTGCCCGGTGTGATGTCAAAGGCCGGATTGAAGACCGGCACATCTTCGGGAGCGGTGCGTATGCCGGAGATCTGTCTGACTTCATCCGGATCTCTCTCTTCAATCGGAATCTGATAGCCGTTTTCAATCTGCAAGTCAAATGTCGAAAGCGGTGCGGCCACAAAAAACGGAATTTGAAAGGCGTTTGCCAAAATAGCGAGGCCGTACGTTCCGATTTTGTTGGCCGTATCACCGTTTTTTGCAATTCTGTCAGCGCCGACAATGACCGCAGAAATATGTTTTTCCTTCATTGTATGGGCGGCCATGCTGTCGGTAATGAGCGTGACATCAATTCCGCCCTGCATCAGCTCCCACGCCGTCAGCCGTGATCCTTGGAGAACGGGTCTTGTTTCACATGCGTAGATATGAAGGCCGAGATCTTTTTGTTTCGCTAAGTAAAAGGGAGCAAGCGCCGTACCGTATCGGCTTGTGGCAATCGAGCCCGCATTGCAGATGGTCATGATCTGGTCGCCTTTTTTAAAAAGGTGCAGCGCATTTTGCCCGATCATTCGGCATGTTTCTTCATCCTCAATCTGAATTTGAATGGCTTCATGAACGAGCGTTGTCTTCGCTTCATTGATTGAGATCGCATCCCTGATGGAATCCGTCAGTCTGTCAAGCGCCCACGCGAGGTTGACGGCAGTGGGCCTCGAACTGTTTAAATACGCTTTGACATCCGCGAACTGACGTCGGAAATCTGAAAGGTCGCGGGCTTCAAACGACTTGGCGGAGAGCGCGAGTCCGAACGCCGCGGTTATACCGATGGCCGGGGCACCCCTTACTTTCAGCGTGACAATCGCGTCGAATACATCTTCCTTTGTTTCAAGTTCCGCATATTCAGTGACGTCGGGAAGCTTTTGCTGATTTAAAATGCGGATGTAGGTTTCTTTCCATTCTACAGAACGGGGGATGGCAAATTCATTGGTCATGCTGCATCATTCCTTTACACGGAGCTTAAATTGGTCCAGAACCTCGGTGATATGCTTCAGTTTTTTTCTGTTTTCGATATAACAGGCGCCGATGTCAAGCGCCAGCTTCTTCCGTTCGATTCGTTTGTCAAACGGAGTGATTTCATCTAAGTCAGCCACATGGGCGAGTCCGATCGTGCGCCGGATCAATTCGCATCCCGCAAAACCGACCGCTTCCTCAAACGCGTTTTTCAGTGTGTCTTCCAGCAGGTGTCTGCGGGAAGGCAAGCAGTCTTTCTCCCATGCTTCACTGAATGTTTTCACAAATGTATCCCATACGGCGGCAGTATGATCATATAACGGCTGTCTGTCGTCACCGTCGCGGCTGAGGGCGTTTAACAGCAGATTGGCGATAAATTGGCCGATGTCAAACCCGATCGGTCCGAAGAAAGCAAACTCGGGGTCAATCACCTTTGTTTCATGTTCATCGGCGAAGATGCTTCCCGTGTGCAGATCGCCGTGAACCAATGTTTCCGCGGAATTCAGAAAGATGGCTTTCAATTCGTCAGCACCTTCTTTCAGCCGGGAATTGTTCCAAACTTTTTCTGCGTATGGGCGCAGCTCCTCTTCAAAATCGTTTGTCTCATGGTCGAGAAACGGTTCTGTAAACACAAGCCTTTCCGTAATATTGCAAAGCTCAGGATTTGTAAACTGCTTTGCGAGCTGCTGCTTTACTTTCGCATCAAGCGCATAATCGGATGAGTAAAACAGCGTTTTCCCTAAAAATTCACCGATATGGGCGGATAAGTTGGGATAATGCTTCCCTTCCAGCAGCCCTTTTCTTGAAATCCGCAAATGCGAGAGGTCTTCCATAACCGTGACGGCCATTTCAGTATCGGAATAGTAAACGGCCGGAACGAGGTGCGGCACGTGTTCGCCCTGGCGGATGAGGGCGCTGCTTTCGATTCTCGCCCTGTCAATTGTAAGCGGCCAGCTTTCACCGACGACTTTCGCGTAAGGAATCGCCTGTTTGATAATCAGTCCTTTTTTGTTTTCTTTATCGTAAACATGAAAGACGTAATTTAAATTGCCGTCGCCGATTTCACGGCATGTCAGAGTGCTTTTGCTTTGGAATAAGCCGAGCTTGACGGCTAACGCGGCGGCGGAGCTTTCTGTTAATTGTTCATAAAGACTTATTTTAGTTGCTGACATGGATTTACCCTCCAATTATGTAGTGGCAGTAAGAGATCGTGACGGAGAATACGCCCGAAAAAAAGCCTCCTTCTCTGAAAGAGAAGGAGGCTGAAACAGTGCAGTCCGCCTCTTATCTCTCAGATAACATCTGATGGAATTAGCACCGTGCCTTATGAGACAATCGTCTCGGCGCAAAATGTACGCGCCCCATTTCACAATGGAATTACGGTCGGTTGCTGTTGGGGTCAAAAGGCCAATCCCTCGCCCAACTCTCGATAAGAGAAAAATATATTGATTTGTATCACAATTCGGATTAATCAGTTGATGAAAATATTAGCAGGTGCCGGATATTCTTGTCAACATTTTTTTGAAAATTAATATAAATCACGCCGCAAGTCTTGGAAAACCGGAATGGTTCCCCGCACGGCCGCGCTTTCTGACACATCGATTTCCGCCCGGACTGCGCCTTCCGTCCGGTCTCCTTCGGCTAAAATCCGGCCCCACGGGTCAATAATCAGGCTGTGGCCGGCAAATTCATTATCGGGATTGGACCCCGTGCAGTTAGAGGCTGCGACAAAACATTGGTTTTCAATTGCTCTGGCGATAAGCAGGCTTCGCCAATGATCAAGGCGGGGCAGAGGCCATTCCGCAGAGATAAACAGGACATTCGCGCCCTGGGACGTATGCTTTCTGATCCATTCGGGGAAACGGATATCATAGCAGATCAGTCCGGCGCACTTGACACCGTCAAGCTCAAAGGAACCGTCGCTGTTTCCTGCTGACAAGTAAAGGTGTTCATCCATCAGCTGAAACAGATGGGCTTTCTGATACCGCTTCACGATCTGTCCGCTGTTATCGGCGATGTACATGGTGTTATAGACATTTTCGCCTTCTTTGACCGCAAAAGATCCGGCAACGAGGTGTACGTTGTATGTTTTTGCCGTTTCTTTAAGCCATTGTTCCGAAACTTTGCCGTTTTCATCCGCCAGCTGGTCTAGCCGTGTGAGATCATAGCCGGTCGTCCACAACTCAGGAAGCACGATTACATCCGCATGGCGGCTTTCTTGCTCAATCAAAGATTCTGCTTTTTTAAAGTTTTCTGAAGGATTTCCGTATGAAATATCAAATTGCAAACAGGAAACGGTCCATTTCATTTTTTAACACCTCAAGTTTCTCTTTACTTTTTTTATTTAACCATATATGATGATGGACTATCATTTCAAGACATTTTTAGAAGGTGAAAATATGAACTTTGAAATCTCAGATGTACTCAAACAGCTGCCGGAACAATTTTTCGCATCATTGGTGCAAAAAGTGAATCAAAAGCTGAAAGAAGGCAGAGACGTCATCAATTTAGGGCAGGGAAACCCTGATCAGCCGACGCCTCAGCATATCGTTGAAGAAATGAAGCGCGCCGTCGAAAGGCCGGAAAATCATAAATACTCATCATTCCGGGGCGCTTACAGCTTCAAAGAAGCAGCCGCTGCATTTTATGAAAGGGAGTACGGGGTCACGCTTGATCCGGAAACGGAAGTCGCCGTGCTGTTCGGAGGCAAGGCGGGACTTGTTGAGCTTCCGCAATGTCTTTTAAACCCGGGAGATACCATTCTGGTGCCTGATCCCGGATATCCTGATTACTGGTCAGGCGTCGCCCTTGCAAAAGCGAGAATGGAAATGATGCCGCTGACGGAAGAAAGAGGGTTTCTCCCTGATTACAGCGTAATTCCTGAAAAGGTGCGGAGCGAGGCGAAGCTGCTGTATCTCAATTATCCGAATAATCCGACCGGCGCTGTGGCGACAGAGGCGTTTTTCGAGGAGACGGTCGGTTTTGCGGAGCAAAACGGCATTTGTGTCGTTCATGATTTCGCGTACGGAGCCGTCGGCTTTGACGGGCATAAACCGCTGAGCTTTTTGCAGACCGAAGGCGCAAAAGAGACGGGAATCGAAATCTATACCTTGTCCAAAACGTATAATATGGCGGGCTGGCGGGTCGGATTTGCCGTCGGAAACGCTTCTGTCATCGAAGCGATCAACCTTTATCAGGATCATATGTTTGTCAGCCTGTTTCCCGCGGCGCAGCAGGCGGCGGCAGCCGCACTTTTAGCGGATCAGGCATGCGTCGCGGCGCAAAATGACAGATATGAATCGAGACGCAATGCATGGATTAAAGCCTGCCGCGATATCGGCTGGGATGTGACGGCTCCGGCGGGCTCCTTTTTTGCATGGCTCCCTGTGCCTGACGGTTATACGTCACAGTCGTTTTCAGACCTGCTGCTCGAGAAAGCGGATGTCGCGGTCGCTGCCGGAAACGGGTTCGGAAAATGGGGGGAAGGCTATATAAGAGTCGGTCTTCTGACAAGTGAAGAAAGACTTAAAGAAGCTGCGGAAAGGATCGGGAAACTGAATCTTTTCACCCGAAAAAGCATTGACATATCAGGATAACAATGCGATAATTCAAAATACTTTATAAAATCATTATTCTTATCAAGAGCAGGCAGAGGGACGAGCCCGATGAAGCCCGGCAACCGACTGATAAAGCACGGTGCTAATTCTTGCAGCAGGAGCTGAGAGATAAGATTCGGACATAACACGAAGCCTCTTTCTGCTCATACGGAAGAGGTTTTTTTATGTTTTGCGAAAGAAAGAGAGGCGTTCACGCATGAGCGAAGTATTGGCAACATATCTTCTGACAGACACAACGGACAGTGAAAAGCGGGCGGAACAGATTGCGGCGGGGCTGACGGTAGGCTCCTGGACTGACCTGCCCCTGGTGAAGCAGGAACAGCTCAGAAAACATAAAGGGCGGGTCGTAAAAGTTGAGGAGAAAGAAGGAACCTCAGAAAACGAAACACAATCCGTCATCACCATCGCCTATCCCGAGGCGAATTTTTCAAGAGATATTCCGGCCGTCCTGACGACGGTATTCGGAAAGCTGTCACTGGACGGAAAAATAAAATTGACTGATCTTGAATTTTCCGAAGGGTTTAAACGCTCCCTTCCCGGGCCGAAATTCGGTATATACGGCATCCGCAAACTGCTGGGCGAATTTGAAAGACCGCTTCTGATGAGCATATTTAAAGGCGTGATCGGACGGGATCTCGCCGACATTAAAGAACAGCTCAGACAGCAGGCGCTCGGCGGCGTGGATCTGATTAAAGATGATGAAATTTTCTTTGAAAATGAACTGGCTCCGTTTGAAACCCGCATTATCGAAGGAAAACAAGTCCTGAAGGAAACCCGGGAGGAAACGGGGCATAAAACGCTGTATGCCGTAAACCTTACGGGAAGGACCGCTGAATTGCGGGATAAAGCGAGGCGCGCGGCAGAACTCGGGGCGGACGCGCTTTTATTGAATGTGTTTGCTTACGGTTTAGATGTGATGCAGAGCCTTGCTGAGGACAGGGAAATCCCGCTTCCGATCATGGCGCATCCGGCAGTCAGCGGCGCGTTCACATCATCTCCCGTTTACGGCTTGTCGCATGCGCTTTTGCTCGGCAAGCTGAACCGCTATTGCGGCGCTGATTTCAGTTTATTTCCGTCACCTTACGGATCCGTTGCTCTTCCGAAGGAGTCCGCGCTTGCAATCCATGATGAATGTGTAAAAGACGATGTCTTTCATCCGTCGTTTGCCGTCCCGTCAGCAGGCATTCACCCCGGTATGGTGCCATTGTTGATGCGCGATTTCGGCATCGATCACATCATCAATGCCGGCGGAGGCATTCACGGCCACCCGAAAGGAGCCGAGGGCGGCGGAAAAGCGTTCCGCGCCATCATTGATGCGGTGCTTGAAGCGCAGCCGATTGAAGAAAAAGCCGCGTCGTGCAAAGATCTTCAGCTCGCATTAGACAAATGGGGAAGGGTGGAAGCCGTATGACCCGCACACCGCTGATTATTTGTGATTTCGACGGAACGGTCACCATGAACGACAACATTGTCAGCATGATGAAACAATTCGCGCCTCCTGAGTGGCTTGAATTAAAAGACGGTGTTCTGTCTAAAAGCATATCAATCCAAGAAGGAGTCGGACGGATGTTCGGACTGCTGCCGAGCAGCTTAAAAGAAGAACTGACCGGCTTTATCCTGAAGGATGCGAAAATACGGGACGGCTTTTTGGATTTTGTCTCGTTTGTCCGGTCAAACGGCCTCCCGTTTTATATCGTAAGCGGGGGAATGGACTTTTTTGTGCATCCGCTTTTGGAAGGGATCGTAGAAAAGGAGCGGATTTTCTGCAATCATGCATCCTTTGACAATGAATATATTCATATAGACTGGCCGCATGCCTGTGACGGAGATTGCACCAATCAATGCGGCTGCTGCAAACCGTCAGTCATCCGAAAGCTATCCGATCAGCAGAAATTTCTCATTATGATCGGTGATTCGGTCACGGATGTTGAGGCTGCAAAGTTATCCGATATGTGCTTTGCGAGAGATTATCTAATGACTGAATGCAAAGAACTCGGCCTCCGGCATCTGCCTTTTCAAGATTTTCATGAGGTGAAAACAGGCATTGAAAACATCGGGGAGGTGCAGGCATGGCTGCAAAAGAAGAACGCTGGCGCGAACTTGCCGAGGTAAAGCGCGAGCTGGCTGAAAGAGACTGGTTCCCGGCAACGAGCGGGAATCTTTCCATCAAAGTATCCGACGCGCCGCTGACTTTCCTCGTTACGGCGAGCGGAAAAGACAAACGAAAAGAAACAGACGAAGATTTTCTCTTAATCGATGAGTACGGGAAGCCCGCTGAGACCGACCATTCTTTAAAACCTTCAGCGGAAACGCTTCTCCATACTTACTTATACCAAAAGACAGACGCCGGCTGCTGTCTGCATGTCCATACCGTCAATAATAATGTCATCTCAGAGCTTTACGGGGATGAAAAACAAATCACTTTTCAGGGGCAGGAGATGATTAAGGCGCTCGGATTATGGGAGGAAAAAGCGTCCGTGACCGTTCCGATCATTGACAATCCGGCGCACATCCCGGCATTGGCCGAAAACTTCGCGCACCATGCGGCCGCCGGCTCAGGCGCGGTGTTAATCCGCAATCACGGCATTACGGCATGGGGGCGGACCGCATTTGAAGCGAAAAGGGTGCTGGAAGCCTATGAATTTTTATTCAGCTGTCACCTCAAGCTTCTGTCACTTCGGCCGCAGCTGGTAAAATAAAAGGAGGAATAGAAAATGGCGACCATCAGAATTCATGACGAAAAGAATACGCTCATTGAAAAACAGGAAGAAGTAGCGCGCTTCTTAGACGAACAAGAGGTGATCTATGAGCAGTGGAACATTGAAAAACTTCCGTCTGAGCTTTCGGAAAAATACGATCTAACCGAAGATGAAAAAGAACGGATTCTCGCGGCGTTTGACACGGAGATTCAGGACATTTCAGCCCGGCGCGGATATCAGTCTCAGGATGTCATTTCTTTATCAGACACCACGCCGAATCTTGATGAATTATTAAAAAATTTCCAAAGAGAACATCACCACACGGATGATGAAGTCCGCTTTATCGTCAGCGGACACGGCATCTTCGTCATTCAAGGCAAAGACGGCACATTTTTCGACGTCCGTTTAAATCCGGGAGATTTGATTTCAGTTCCGGAGAACATCCGCCACTACTTTACGCTTCAGGAAGACCGCCGGGTCGTCGCAATCCGAATCTTCGTGACGACTGAGGGCTGGGTGCCGATTTACGAAAATGAAAGTGTGCAAAACTGATAGACGCCCGAACCTCTCATGCACCCGCCGGCATGAGAGGTTTTTTATTGTAATATAAAGTCAGCTTTGGCTGTTTTTTAATTCTTGAATATGCCGCATTCTGTTTATATCATTACCCGAATGGGTATTATTCTCTTATTCATGCTAAAGATTCCAATATGAAATGAAAAAATAAGTTATTTAGTAAAAAAATGTTTACAAATAAAGTATAATCTGTAATAATGCTCAATAACCCAATCAAACTTGTTTCCTATTCTTTTAGCGGTGAGGGGTGAAGTGAATGGGCAGTTATTCTGAACAAGAAAAATTGCTTCTATCTATTGATAAAAAAAGAAAAATGATGATAGATGCGGCTAACAGGCAAGGGTTTACAGGATATGACACGATCAGGCACAGCCAGGAACTGGACTGTCTGATGAACGCGTATCAGCAGCTGGTAAACCGTGATCGTACACATCACCAAGGAATACAGGGCCTTGTGAAGAAAATAGGCTTGTTCTCCCGCGGTGACGTCATGCCTGCATATGAAGCAAACAAATGATTGATGATAAAACAGATAACGAAGACTGAATGCGCTTCCTGATCAAGCGCCGCATCCGAAAGATGACCGCGTACAGTCAGCACATTTTTCCGCTGGCACGGCTCACGAAGCGCCTCGTACTATCTGCCGGCTATGATGCCGCTCCTCTCGTATATCCTCTTACACATATTCTTCTTTAAATAAAAAACACCCCGATCCAGGGTGTTTTTTTCATCGAGAAGCGGCAGGGAGGGTAATGGTGACCTCTGTGCCCTTATCGACTTCGCTTTGAATGTCAATCGAACCGCCGTACATCAGCATGATTCGTTTACATACGACAAGGCCGAGGCCGGTGCCTTTTTCCTTTGACGTTACAAACGGAAGAAAAATGTGCTCAAGCATATCTTCAGAAATGCCCATTCCGTTGTCGGCCACCTTAATAACTGCTTTATGATCGCGGGCTTCTAAATAGATGGACAGCCGGCCGCCTTCCTGCATGGATTCCAGCGCGTTTTTCGCGACATTTAAAATCACCTGTTTAATATGGTCTTTCGTGCAGTTGACCTTGAGCGGCCGATTGACGAGAATCTCCACATTCACTTCCACATTGTACAGATTCCCTTCAGAATAAATAATCGGCATAATCTCATCAAGAATATCCTGCAGCGAGTTCACTTCCAACCGTTCAGCAGTAGGTTTTCCAAGCACTAAAAACTCACTGACAATCTGATTGATCCGTTTAATCTCCTGCTCAATAATTGAGAAATACAGCTGATCTTCCTCCGATTTGTATTTTTTCTGCAAAAGCTGAATGAAGCCGCTGATCCCTGTAAGCGGGTTGCGGATTTCATGGGCGGTGCTGGCGGCAAGCGTTCCGATCAGCTCCAATTTCTGCGCTTCATTTTGAGCGCGCTCCAGCTGGGTCTTGCGCTTAAGCAAATAATATTGAACGAGGATGAACAGAATATTCAGCAGCACGGCAATACTGGACATCGGCAGCAGCACGCTTTTGGTCAGCTCATTCAGCTCAACCGGTTTCGGATAAACATTGATATTCCAATTAATATCATCCAGATAGCCGCTGACCGGTTTCACACCTTCTGATTGATCAGCCCGTCCGCTGGCAAATATCACTTTATTCTGATTGGTTGCCTTGACATAAACGTCAGGGCTCAGCATATTGATCATATTTCTCAAATAATCGACTTGTATGGCGGCTACTAAATAATCCGTGACTTCCCGTTTTGCGTCTAACACCGGCACGCAGATCGTGAAGATGCGCTGGCCTGTAATTCTGCTGGAGTAGTCATTTGTGATGACCGTTTTTTTCGTCTTTTTCGCCTTCGTAAAATACGGTCTGTCGGCCAAATTCACCTTTGATTTCAGATCAGTCGTGCTTGCGATGACATCACCTTTGGAATTCAGCATATACAGACCGCTGAATCTGGGTTCATCCTCAAAAGCCTGATCGAGAATGTCAATGATCTTTTCTTCATTGACAGGCTTATCGACAGCGATCGCAAGTGTTGTCATCCGGGCTTTTGTTTCACCGATTAAATAATTGAGCTTATTGCGGTGAAGGTTGAGCATCATACTGGCTTCCTGTATGTGTTTATCGGCTATTTTCTGCTTTTCTTTTTCATAAATGAAAAAGCTGATAATAAGTGCCGGGATGATCACCAATATGAGATAAAGCTTGATCTTTCCCCGGGCACCTTTAAATGTATTCACTCTGCATCGCTCCAACATTACACTTGAATAGAGGTATTATATCATTTTTATACTTCTTTAATAAGAAAAAATAACCAAAATGATAGAAAAACAAATTATTTTATTAAGGTCTGACAAAAAGAAGAGAAATTTTGGAAACATTTTTGTTGACATTTTTCATTTTGTTTATTAATGTTTCTCTGTAACGGTTTCTTTTGTAAAAGGATGATTGAATGTATGACGGATAAAACAGAAAACTCATTGAAATTATTTATTGTACTGTCACGTGCGTACCGATCTATTAACGACCATATGAATAAACATATTCATAAGCACGGCCTGAACCCGACGGAATTTGCGGTGCTTGAGCTGCTGTACCACAAAGGCAACCAGCCGCTTCAGCAGATCGGCGACAAAATTTTATTAGCGAGCGGAAGTATTACATACGTTGTTGACAAATTAGAGAAAAAAGAACTTCTCATCAGAAAAGCCTCGCCGACTGACAGAAGAGTGACTTTCGCACAGATTTCCGAAAAGGGAATCCGTCTTTTGGACGATATTTTCCCTGATCATGCTGACGAAATTAAAGAAATGATCAGTGTGCTGAGTGATGAAGAGATAGAAATGTGTACGGAAATGCTGAAAAGAGTGGGGTTAAACGCTAAACATTTTCATCAGAAATAAAAAAGGAAGCCATTTGAAAGGCTTCCTTTTTTATATTACTGATTTTGGTCAGTCGCGGCGTTTCTAGGCTGTATCAATACCTCGACGCGCCTGTTTTTGCTGCGCCCTTCGGCGGTTTTGTTCGACACGGCCGGTTTATACTCTCCGAAACCTTTGGCGCTGAATACTTTTGCGTCAAGTTTCGGGTTTTCCGTGAGAATAGCCATGAAGTTGACGGCCCGCATGACGCTTAAATGCCAGTTAGATTGATATTGTGAGTTTTTAATCGGTACATTGTCCGTATGTCCGCTGATAATAATGTTCCTTGGCGGATTCAGCACAAGGAGATTCGAGATTTCCTTGGCAAGCGGAATATCTTCCTGACGGATATCCGCCCGTCCGGAATCAAAAAAGATACTGTCTTTAATGGTAATTAAGAGTCCTTCTTTAGTCAGCTTTGTTTCCAGCTGAGTTTCAAGCTTTTTATTTTTTATAAATTGATTGACTTGCTTTTGCACGCCTTCAAGTTCTTCGCGGTCGGCTGCTTCTCTTTCTTTCTTTTTCTGTTCTTTATCTTTTTCCTTGTCTTTTTTTAACTGATCAACGCCGTCTTTTTCGTTTTCAGGAGGGGTGACGCTTGAATATTCAAGAACACCCGTGCCTCCGGTAAACACGGCGTTAAATGATTTAGACAGCATTTGGAATTTCGCCGCATCGACCGAGCTCATGGCGAACAATACAATGAACAGAGCCAAAAGAAGGGTGAGCAAATCCGCGTACGGGATCAGCCAAGACTCATCCACATGCTCGTCATCATGCTTCTTCTTCTTTTTTCTCGCCATTGTTTGCCTCTCCTTCTTGTTCAGCGACTTTTGCGCGTTCATTCGCAGGAAGATACATGAGAAGTTTTTGTTCGATCACTTTCGGGGCCTGTCCTTCAAGCACTGACAGAACGCCTTCGATCATGATTTCACGCAGTTTGACTTCCTGCTTTGATTTGCGTTTCAGTTTGTTGGCGAAGGGATGCCATAGTACATATCCTGTGAAAATCCCGAGAAGGGTGGCGACAAAAGCCGCACTGATGGCATGTCCGAGCGCCTCGGTATTGTTCATGTTGGAAAGAGCCGCGATAAGGCCGATGACCGCACCCAAAACGCCGAGTGTCGGCGCATATGTGCCGGCTTGTGTAAAGATGGCTGCGCCGGCCTGGTGTCTGTCTTCCATCGCTTCAACTTCCTCAGTCATAATATCTCTGATAAATTCTGCGCTTTGTCCGTCAACCGCCATACTCAGGCCGTTTTTCAAAAATGCGTCATCCACGTCTTCAATGCTTGCTTCCAATGCGAGCAGACCTTCACGTCTGGCGATTTGCGCCCATTGAGAGAACATAGGAATTAATTGCGCAATTGTCAGCTGTTTGTTTTCTTTAAACAGCACTTTAAAAAGGGCAGGCACTTTTTTGATTTCTTTTCCGGGGAATGCGATGATCACCGCAGAAATCGTACCGAACAAAATAATCAGAATAGCTGCCGGGTTAGCGAGTGCGCTTAAGCTGACCCCTTTCAGCACCATGCCCACGCTTAAAGCAATCAAGGCGAGGATGATACCGATAATCGATGTTTTATCCATAGTTTTCACCAAATCCTTTATACTAGCTTTCTATGGTTAATATCGGTGGCAGTGCATGGAACTTTAGGGTGATTGAGAAATTGTTCCCGAATTCTTCACAGTTTCTCCCTTTCGGCATGGAGAAAGAAACAAAAAAGCGGCTCCCCGCGAGGAGGGAACCGCTTTTTTCTTATTGTGCCCGGACTTTGATGCCGTCCTCTTCCATTACGACATGGAAGGCTTTTATTTCGTTGTCATCCAATAAGAGATCTGTCATTTCGTCCTCGATCAATTCTTGGATGGTTCTTCTGAGCGGGCGTGCTCCGAAAGCTGGGTGGTAGCCGATTTCAGCGATTTTTTCTTTCGCTTCGTCCGTTACGCTCAGGCTGATGCCGCGCTCTTTTAATGTGTCTTCAAGCTCTGTGAGAAGCAGGCTGACGATTTTCACGAGATGTTCTTTTTTCAGGGATTGGAATTCAATGATGCTGTCAAACCGGTTTAAAAACTCCGGTTTGAAGAACGCGCTCAGTGAATCAATCAGCGTTTGTTCCTCCAGGACGCTCTCTTCAGATTGGAATCCGACTTTCACCTGTTTTTCGCCGGTTCCAGCGTTGCTTGTCATAATCAAAACGGTATCTTTGAAGCTGACCGTTCTGCCCTGGCTGTCTGTCAGACGGCCGTCCTCCATAATCTGCAGAAACATATGCTGGACATCAGGGTGGGCTTTTTCAATCTCATCGAGCAGCACGATGCTGTACGGATTGCGGCGCACTTTTTCCGTTAATTGACCGGCTTCATCGTGTCCGACATATCCCGGCGGTGAACCGATGATTTTTGATACGGCGTGTTTTTCCATGTATTCACTCATATCGAGACGGATAATGGAATCTTTTGTACCGAACAGTTCATCTGCGAGTGTCTTTGATAACTCGGTTTTTCCGACTCCGGTCGGTCCGACAAAGAGGAAGGAGCCGACAGGTCTGTTTTTGGATTTTAAGCCGGCGCGGCTTCGTCTGACCGCTTTCGCCACTTTTTTCACGGCTTTTTCCTGACCGATGACGCGCTGATGAAGATGCTCTTCAAGTTCCTTCATTTTGACTTGTTCATCAGCCTGGAGTTTTCCGACCGGAATGCCTGTTTTCTGTTCAATGATGGCTTGAATATGCTCCGCCCCGATTTCAGGTGAAGAGGCCGGTGTTTCATGCGCCAGCTGCTTTTCCAACGCCGCTTCTTCATCACGCAGTTTCGCGGCAAGCTCATAATTTTCTTCATGAAGCGCTTTTGTTTTCTCCGCGTCAATTGCTTTGAGTCTCTCAGCCGCATCTTCTTCATTTACGGTATCAAGCTCCAGGTTCGCCTTAGAGCCGGCTTCATCTAATAAGTCGATCGCTTTATCCGGCAGGTGGCGGTCCTGAATGTAACGGGATGAAAGCGTAACACAGGCGTTTATCGCTTCATTGCTGAATGTGACGCCGTGGTATTTCTCGTATTTATCTTTAATGCCTTCCAGAATGCTGATGGCTTGTTCTATTGTAGGCTCGTGAACCATGACAGGCTGGAAGCGTCTTTCAAGCGCCGCATCTTTTTCAATCTGGCGGTACTCTTTCAGCGTTGTCGCCCCGATGACCTGCAGCTCGCCTCTGGCAAGCGCCGGTTTCAGGATGTTCCCGGCATCCATTGATCCCTCGGCAGAGCCGGCGCCTACAAGAAGGTGAATCTCGTCAATGAACAAGATGACGTTTTTCCGTTCTTTTAATTCGTTCATTAATTGTTTCATTCTTTCTTCAAACTGGCCTCTGATCCCTGTATTGGCGACGAGAGAAGCGACGTCAAGCAGGTAAAGCTCTTTGTTTTTCAATTTGTTCGGCACATCGCCTTCAGCGATTTTAAGCGCGAGGCCTTCTGCAATAGCCGTTTTACCGACGCCCGGCTCACCGATCAGCACCGGATTGTTTTTATTCCGGCGGTTCAAAATTTCAATTACGCGCGCCACTTCATGATCGCGGCCGATCACAGGGTCAATCAGACCTGCTTTTGCGCCGTTTGTGACGTTTTGAGCGAGCTCGTCGAGCAGGCCTTTTTCAGAGCCGGCCTGCTGTTTATTTTGATTGGGAGCGAAACCTTGCTCAAACGGGAATCCGAATGATTGTGGCCCCATGCTCATAGACGGTTTTCGGGTTAATTCTGTATAACATGTTTCACATAAAACGAATTGTTTTTGAATGGAATTGACTTGCATGTTCAGGCGAATCGTCGCCTCGTTTTTCTGACAATGTTGACAACGCATTTGCCAAAACCTCCTCGAAAAATGTTTGATCATCTTTGACCAAATGGATTAGAAAATAAGGTCTTAACTTTGACCTTCTTTGATTAATAGTATACTCTGACCTTCTTTGACTTTCAAGTGTTTTGTTTCAAACCCTGAAAAATAAATGTTTACAGCATGATAAGTGATATTTGTGAGGTTTGATTATTTTTGACCAATATAGTCAGAAAGGAAATGAAATGTTTTGACCTTTCTTGATGAAGAGTATACGCCGGCCCTTTTTTTCTTTCAATATTTTTGCTTAGAGGAGAGAGCTGAATCTGTTTTCTCCGGGGAAGGACGATTTGTTCGTCTTTTCGGGCGACTTGTCTCATAAGCATATATAAAGGCCTGGACAAATCTGCGCTTAGCCGGAGGGTGAAATGGGACAAACAAAAGGTTCTGCAAGTCAGCTTGCATTTGTATACGTAGGCACGGTTGTAGGAGCCGGTTTTGCCACGGGACGGGAAATCGTTGAGTTTTTTCTGAAGTTTGGCTGGATCGGTCTGTTCGGTATCGTGGTAAGCGGTCTGATGTTTACATATTTAGGCGCCAAAATCATGATCATTTCCAAACGGATTCATGCAGCATCTTATCAGGAATTGAACACATATTTATTCGGCCAGTCCATCGGCCGCGCCGTGAACATGTTTATGATGTTTATATTGCTGGGAGTGACCTCTGTCATGCTGTCCGGAGCGGGAGCGCTGTTTCATGAACAGCTTGGCTGGTCCGCACAAGCGGGGATCCTTCTGACGATCGTACTGAGCTTTGCCGTCATGACAAGCGGCGTTAAAGGTGTGTTCGGCGTCAATATATTGGTTGTGCCGCTTTTAATTTCCTTCTCTTTTATCGTGACAGCAGATTCATTTGTATTTACAAGCACGAGAAACGCGGACGAATGGGTATGGCCTGACAAGTGGAATTGGCTTTTGTCCGCCGTCTCTTACGGCGCGTTAAATTTATCGCTCGCCCAAGCCGTGCTTGTGCCGCTTGCGAATGAAATGTCTTCAGAGAAGGTGATCCGAAGGGGGGCTTATTTTGGCGGCGTTCTGTTGACACTGGTGCTTGCCGCGAGCTTTTTATCATTATCGGTGCTGCCGGATGTGCTGGAGTTTGACATTCCGATGGCTCAAGTCGTCTATTCGTATTCGCGTTCGCTTCATATCATTTATTTGTTTATTATTTTCGGAGAAGTGTTTACGTCGGTCATCGGTAATTTATACGGATTGGAAAAACAATTAAACAGTTTTCTTCATATAAAAAGTACATATATTTACGGCGGCATTTTGGCGTTTGCTTTCATTATCAGCCAAATCGGCTACGGACAGCTGATTTCCACCGTTTATCCGGTGTTTGGGTATGTGAGCCTCGCTTTCATCGGCGCATTGATTTGCAAAAAAATCCCGAAAGAAAAATAAGGATATAAGGAAAATGTCTGTATTTTTTGGGAATTCCCCTTCTTTTTTCCTGACATTTCTGTATAATGAATTGGGAAATGATGGGGAGGAGTAAGAGATGAAAGCTCGACGTGTATTATTGGGATTTATTTTTATTTGTATCGGCATTGCGTTTTTTTTACAGAGGGCGGGAGTTATTCATATATCCGCAGGTTCGGCGTGGCCGTTTCTTTTCATTATAATGTCCGCAGGGTTTCACGCCGGATTTATTTTTGCGAAAAAAACGCCTGACCAGGCGGGACTGCTCGTTCCGGGCGGTATGTTTTTTGTGCTGGGCTGCCTGTTTTGTTTTGAAACGGCAACGGGATGGACGTATTCAGGCGTGACGTGGCCTGTTTATATATGGGCGCCTGCTCTCGGTCTGTTTGAGCTGTGGTATTTCGGCGGGAGGAAGTTAGGTGTATTGATTCCTGCTTTCATCCTGACAGCCGTGGGAGCACTATGCTTTGCCGGTATGCTGATGACGGGGCTGTGGCCGCTTTTGATCATCGCAGCCGCGCTTTTGTTTCACGCCGCTGCCTTTATGCAGCCGAAAAAAAGATCGGGCCTTCTTATTCCGGGCGGCATTTTGCTTGTGACGGGCGGGTTGTTATGGTTTGAAACGCTGACGGATTGGACATACGCAAATGTGACATCGCCTGTCTACCTCTTTGCCGTTGCGTTCGGCCTGTTTGAAGCCTGGCTGTTCGGCAGAAGGCAAAGAGGGCTTTTGACTGCTGCGGCGGTTCTGTGCGCCGCGGGCATTTTCGGCATATTCACCAATGCAAATGAAGCCATCAGCGAACGCGGCTGGCCCGCTCTCATTCTTTTGCTGGGCGCCGCTTTTCACATTCCGATTTTCGGCCCGAAACCTGTCAAAAACGCAGGACTTCTTGTACCGGGCGGCATCTTATTGATTACGGGGATCTTGTTTGTCTTTGAAACGGCAACCAATTGGTCCTACTCCGGTGTGACATGGCCTGTTTACCTGCTTGCAACGGCATTCGGTTTATTTGAGCTGTGGCTGTTCGGCGGGAAACAGAAGGCGCTGCTCATCCCGGTTGCGGTGCTGACCTTGACAGCACTTTGCTTTATGATGACGAATCAGCCGATCATTCCGGTTTCTGTTTTCTGGCCTGCTTTATTTGTTCTGATCGGGATTGCGCTGATGGTATTTCCGGGGAAAAAACGCGGGGCTTAAACCCGCTTTTGCAGCCTGACACAGGGTTCAGGCTGTTTTTTTATTGTCACGGGAAACAACATTATGGTATGATAGCAAAAGTGAAAAAAGAAGAAAATCCGTATTGATGCGGGAGAGGTTCTAGCTACACCCTCTATAAAAAACTAAGGACGAGCTGTATCCTTGGATACGGTTTTTTTATGTTTTTTTAGGGCGCCTTCTCCGAAAAAGGCGCTTTTTTTATGGAATGATAGATAAGGGAGAGAAAGACATGAAAAAAGAAAAAGCAGTTGTGGTGTTCAGCGGAGGCCAAGACAGCACGACTTGTTTATTATGGGCTATGCAAAACTTTGAAGAAGTGGAAACCGTTACATTCCATTATAATCAGCGTCACCAAGAAGAAATCGATGTGGCAAAATCGATTGCCGAAAAGCTCGGTGTCAAAAATCACTTGCTTGATATGTCTCTTTTAAATCAGCTCGCGCCGAATGCGCTGACAAGAGATGATATCGAAATTGAAGCGAAAGACGGGGAACTGCCGACAACCTTTGTACCGGGACGCAACCTTGTATTTTTATCCTTTGCATCGATTCTTGCATATCAAATCGGCGCGCGCCACATTATCACCGGTGTTTGCGAGACTGATTTCAGCGGCTACCCGGACTGCCGTGACGAGTTCGTCAAATCCTGCAATGTCACCGTCAACCTGGCGATGGAAAAGCCGTTCGTCATTCATACGCCGCTTATGTGGCTGAACAAAGCGGAAACGTGGAAACTTGCGGATGAGCTCGGCGCGCTCGATTTTGTAAAGAATAACACACTGACTTGCTATAACGGCATCATTGCGGACGGATGCGGCGAATGCCCGGCATGCCTGCTCCGCAATAAAGGATATGATGAATATATGAAAATGAAAGGAGAGCGAAACTAATTGCTTTCTCAAATTTATCCGCAGGTTCAGCATCCTTATTCGTTTGAGTTGAATAAGGACATGCACATCTCAGCCGCGCACTTTATTCCCCGCGAAAGCGCCGGAGCGTGCAGCAGAGTCCACGGGCACACGTATACAGTAAATATTACAGTTGCGGGGGATGAACTGGACGATTCGGGCTTTCTCGTGAATTTCAGCGTGCTGAAGAAATTGGTGCACGGCGCTTATGACCATACATTGCTGAATGACCATGAGGAATTTTCTGATGATGACAGATATTCACTGCCGACGACCGAGGTCGTGGCCAAAACGATTTACGATAAGGTGCAGTCCTACCTCGAAACACTGGAGAATCAGCCGGTCTGCGTGCAGATTTTTGTCAGGGAAACCCCGACAAGCTATTGCGTATACCGCCCGAAAAAAGGTGATAGGAATGGCTAAAGGAATTCCGGTATTAGAAATTTTCGGACCGACGATACAAGGGGAGGGCATGGTTATCGGCCAGAAAACCATGTTCGTCCGCACGGCGGGCTGCGACTACTCTTGCAGCTGGTGCGACTCCGCTTTTACATGGGACGGCTCTGCCAAAAAAGATATCCGCTGGATGACGGCGGAAGACATTTACCGCGAGCTGAGAGAAATCGGTGGAGACGCTTTTTCCCATGTCACCATCTCAGGAGGAAACCCGGCGCTGTTAAAGCAGCTTGACGCGCTGATTCTGCTGCTGAAAGAGCACGGGGTGCGCGCCGCTTTAGAAACGCAGGGAACGGTCTATCAGGATTGGTTCACAATGATTAACGACCTGACGATTTCACCGAAGCCGCCAAGTTCGGGGATGACAACCGATTTTGCAAAGCTCGATCACATTGTGTCTTCACTTGATGCGGCAGAAAGGCTTAACGCGGTCAGCTTAAAGGTCGTCATTTTTAATGATGAAGATCTGCAATTCGCGAAAACCGTGCACAAGCGGTATCCGAATATCCCGTTTTATCTTCAGGTCGGAAACGATAACGTCCATACGACGGACGACCGGGCATTGATCGCACATCTGCTCGGAAAATACGAAACACTCGTTGATAAGGTTTCAGCCGATTCGGATCTGAATCTCGTCAGAGTCCTGCCTCAGCTGCATACGCTGCTTTGGGGCAATAAACGGGGAGTTTAATAGAAAGGGAGATTTATATGACAAGAAAAGAATCAGAATTAGAAGGAGTTACGCTCCTGGGGAATCAAGGGACAAACTATTTATTTGAATATGCGCCGGAGGTTTTGGAATCATTTCCGAATAAACACGTGAACCGTGATTATTTCGTTAAATTCAACTGCCCGGAATTTACGTCGCTTTGCCCCAAAACGGGACAGCCGGATTTTGCAACCATCTACATCAGCTATATTCCGGACGAAAAAATGGTGGAAAGCAAATCGCTGAAGCTGTATCTTTTCAGCTTCCGCAACCACGGAGATTTCCACGAGGACTGCATGAACATCA